>NZ_JBEOWJ010000028.1:0-150501 GCF_040295965.1 Streptosporangium sp. NPDC002544
GATCAGACCTTCGAGTTCGGCCTCCAAGCCCTCCTCGACGGCCTTGAGGACCGGCTCACCGGCCGGCCCGGACGCGCCCCGACCACCCGTCACGATGCCCGGCGGATATGAAGATCACTCAGGCTGAGCGGAACGCCGGAGGACGGCACCCCCACCCGCGTCAGCTCCCTAACGCCACTGGCCGTTCCGTTGTTGCTCAAGCCCCGACGGCCGGCCGCGCATCCTCACCTTCGCCGACCCGGAGGTGGCGTCGCAGGCGCCCGGGTCGCAGTGCACGATCGTTATCTGGGGTTGTCAAGCGAAGTAGCTGGTCAGCCGCTTGAAAGCCGTTAAGCCATGTAAGGCACGTTGGGCTGGCTGGCGCTGCCACACCGAGGTCTGAGTTGGCTGCCGACAAAAGAGGTCGGTGACAGCGATCATCTCCAGATGACCGTCGAAGAGGGCGCAGCGCAGCCTGGAGTTGACCCGGTTTGGTGGACACCTGATCTCTGGGGAGCCCTGGTTCCCGGAAGGAGTCCACTGTGCCGAACAACTATCCGCCGGAATTCCGCCGGCAGATGGTGGAACTGATGCGCGCGGGACGGTCGCCGGAGGAACTGGCTCGCGAGTTCGAGCCCTCCGCCCAGTCGATCCGTACCTGGGTGCGCCAGGCCGACCTTGATGACGGTCGCCGTGCCGATGGCCTGATCAGCGTCGGAAAAGACGAGCTGGCCCGGCTGCGTCGCGAGGTCAAGCTTCTCCGCGAGGAGAAGGAGATCTTGCGTAAGGCCGCGGTCTTCTTCGCGCGGGAGATGGATCGGCCGAGATGAGGTTCCGGCTGATCGATGCGGAGCAAGACCACCACGACGTCTCCCTGCCGGCCCGGGTGCGGGGTGTGTCGCGCCAGGGCTACTACGCCTGGGCCGCCCGCCATCGGCGCGGCCCGTCGGCACGCGCCTGCCGCGACGCCGAGCTGATCGAGAAGATCCGTGCTCACCACGCCGCTTCGGATGAGATCCACGGAGCGCCGCGCATCCACGCCGATCTGCGCGAGCTCGACGGGATCTGCATCGGACGCAAGCGCGCGGCCCGGCTGATGCGCGCGGCCGGGCTGGCCGTGGTGAGCCGGCGCAGGGGCTGCCGCACCACGATCGCCGATCAGCATGCCGTCGCCGCGTCCGATCTGGTCAAACGAAAATTCGAAGCAGAAGAGCCGAACCGGATCTGGACCGCCGACATCACGTACGTGCCGACCTGGCAGGGCTTTGTCTACCTCGCGGTGGTGTTGGACGTGTTCTCCCGGCGCATCGTCGGCTGGGCGATGGCCGAGCACATGCGCACCGAGTTGGTCACCGACGCCCTGGCGATGGCGATCCACCAGCGTCGCCCCAGTCCTGGAGTGATCCACCACAGCGACAAGGGCGGGCAATATACCTCGATCGCCTTTGGTCGACGCTGTGCCCAGGCCGGAGTCCGGCCGTCGACGGGCCACACCGGGACGTGCTTCGACAACGCCATCACCGAGAGCTTCTTTGCCTCGCTGGAGTGCGAACTGCTCGACCGGCGCACCTTCCGCAGCAGGTCCGAGGCCGAACGCGCGGTGTTCGCTTATATCGAGGGGTTCTACAACCCGCGCCGCCACCACTCAGCCAACGGCCAGCTCAGCCCGGCCGAGCACGAGCGCCGACACGCACTCAAGAACGTTCACGAAGGTGGCTATGCTGCCGCGTAGCCGAAAGCCCTGACGTGTCTACCGAACCGGGGCAACTCCAGTCCGGCCCCGTCCGTGGCCGTTGTCACCCAGAACTCGCGCTCTCTGCGCATCCTGTCATCAGTGCTGATTTCGATGACTCCCCACAGCACCTCGGCAGCGAGCGGGATTCCTGCGCGCCGGGTGACCGGTGTCCGCCGATCAGGCCGCGTGTGGCTCGAACCAGACCGACCCCAGATCATGACCGGAGGTGAGGCGAACGTCGGCGTTCAGCGCCGCGGCCAGATGCCGCAGCAAGGCGATCGTCGGCGCGGTCCCGCCTTCCTCGATGCACTCGATCTCATCCTCGGTCATACCCGCACGCTCGGCCAGCTCCGCCACGGTCAGTCCAAGCGCACCACGCCGGTCATACAGCGCCTTACCAAAAGCCAACGCTTCACGGATCATGATCCGTTCGGGATCCTTGATCTCAGGTTCAGGCCGCACCCAGCGGGTGTGATAACCAGTCATCACACCTTCCTCTCATAGATCTCGGCCACCAACCCGTGGTGGTCGCGTTCACAGATCTTCTGCGCCCGGACCGCCCTGTCGAAGAGAAGAACACCGGAACATGGCATCCATCATGGGCAAGATCACCCCGTACGACGACCGCGAGGCGTGTCGAGCACCATGACCGAGTCGCCGAAATCGGCCACGATCTTGAGCTGACCTCCGAGCGCCGTTACGTAAGCAGCCAGGGTGGCCACTTCGCTGATCACTCCGCTCTCGATCTGTGAGATGCGGGCCTGTGACACGCCCATCGCCTGAGCGACATCCTCCTGCCGTAGGCCGAGCTTACGTCTGGCTTCAGCGAGTTGGTAGGCACGCTGGCGAGCTACGAGCCCATCGCGGAGTTGAGCGACCTCCTGCTCATCGCCGGGCTGGACAAGCTCAGCACGCAGTTCCTCCCAGGTCACCGCCTGATCGCTCATTGCTCCCCCTCTTTGAGGTACCGGGCAAAACGCGCCTCTGCTGTTTTGATCGCCACGTCATACCAACCGCTCCAGTCGCCGGACTTGTCTCCGGCGACCAGGAACACGGCTTGACGCCAGGGGTCGAAAACGAAGAGCAGCCGCACCTCACTCCGCCCGCTGGATCCAGGTCTCAGCTCCTTGAGGTTACGGATAGTCGACCCTCGAAGCGTGTCCACCAAGGGCCGCCCCAAACCGGGCCCCTCCTCGGCGACCCGATCCAAGGCCGCAGCGATCAGCAAGAGCGTTTGCCGATCCGCCTTCCGTAGCTCGTGAAGCCAGTCCCGGACCTCTGGAACGATCACTATCTGCCAGTTCACTTCAGCATAATAAATTTCTTATGCTGATCCAAGAGGAGCTTTGGCAACTCAGCGTATCGCCAACGTCACAAAAGCCCCTTCTCCCTTGCTGCGGAGATCTTGAACGTATGGAGCGAATCAGCAGCTCGCGCATTTGGAGAACAGCGGCGTAATGCTTGAGCCGGGTCAGGACCACGCGGGCGCGTTGAGCGGTGAGGTCGAGCGACACGTCCAGCATCCGGGACGCCGCGTTCGCCGCCTCCTCGGGCTCATTGGCATCTGCGAAGCTGACGGCAAGCCAGGATGGCGAGCGGTCACCAAGCACCGCAGTCCCGACACCCACCCAAAACCACGAAAGGCTCTGACCTATTAACGCAGGTCAGAACCATTTTGGTGGGCACTACTGGGTTCGAACCAGTGACATCTCGCTTGTAAGGCGAGCGCTCTACCGCTGAGCTAAGCGCCCGGGGTAATCCCGTTGGACAGACGGGACAACACCTTACGCCACCCGGGGGGATTTCAGCACATCGGGAGACCAGTTGGCCCCCGCGTCGGCGAAACCGGCGGCGCGCCAGCCGAGGAGGGCTGCGCCGAGCATGCCGGCTGACATGCCGAGGGCAGCCTGGCGCAGAGGCGGTGCGTCGCGGAAGGCGAGGCGTTCGCCAAGGCGCTCGGCCAGGGGAACGGAGAGGAGGGGGCCCGCCTCGGCGAGGCCGCCACCGAGGACGATGGCCGAGGGGTCCAGCAGGAGCGTGTAGGTGGCCAGGGCCAGGGAGAGCGCCTCGACCGCTTCGCCCCAGATCTCCATGGCGAGAGGATCTCCGGAGGCGGTCAGGGCCGCGACCTGCTCGGCGGTGGCGGTGACGGGCGAGGTGCTGGGGACGGTGACGGGCGAGGCGGGGGCGGTGGATGAGGTGGCGCGAGCGGAGTAGCGGCGGGCTACGGCGGAGGCGGAGGCGTAGGTCTCCAGGCAGCCGATCTGGCCACAGGCACACGGCTCGCCCTCCGGGAAGACCGGGATGTGGCCGATCTCGCCGCCCCAGCCGGCGCTCCCGCCGTACGGCTCGCCGTGCAGGATCACAGCGCCCGCGATGCCGGTGCCGATGGGCAGGAACAGGAAGTCGGAGAGCTCGCGACCGGCACCCAGGACACTCTCCGCGAGGCCGCCGGTGCGGACGTCGTGGCCGAGCATGACGGGGACGTCGAGCGGGACGAAATCCGTCGCGGGGACGTCCCTCCAGCCGATGTTGGCGGAGTAGAGGGCCGCATCGGCGGTGACCAGGCCGGGCACGGCGAGTCCGACGCCCGCGGGGGTGCCGCCGCCCGCGGTGGCCAGGTCGTCGATGAACGACCGGATCGTCGCGACGACGGCGGCGGGGCCCCTATCCCGTGGAGTCGTGCGGCGGTCGATGTGGATGATCTCGCCGGACCTGGTGACGAGGCCGCCCTTCATCGACGTTCCACCGACGTCAAGGGCAACAACGAAGGAGCTCATGCACCCATCCAGCGGCTCGAAGGAGCGGGACCGAGCCCGACCCTAGCGCACGGCATGCGCGCTCGGATGGGGTAGATCCACCGATATGGCGGGGATCGGAAAGGAACCCCGGCTACGGCTTCATATGCGGCTTACCGGCATCTCGGGTGATCATCGCTGGATGGGACGGTGCCGCACGCGGTGGCTTCCGTGATCTGGGTGGTTCGGCAGGCCGGTGGCGCGCCGAACCACCCAGATCACAAAAACTCCCACTCCCCACCCTGGCCGCGCTTTTCACCCCAGCGGTGACCGGCCGACCCGATCCCGAACACTCGCACACCACGTACGCGGACGTGACCTCACCGGGGCCCCGCCTCCAGGCGAGAACGGCCCCTCAGGGGACCCGGCGCAGCACCCTGGCCAGGGCGGCCTCCACCTCGTCGGCCAGGCCCGGGGCACAGGCGACGGCCGGTCGGCCGTCGGCGCGGGCGAGCCGCACCGAGCCGCAGGACCGGCACTCCACCTCGCCGAGCCGGCAGATGAGCGCGACGGAGCCGCATGAGGAGCACGTGTCGAGCTCGACTTCATGGGTGCGCCGGCAGTCCGGGCAGATCAGCACCTGCGTCTCGTCGCGCACCCCGCGCGTCCACGGGCTGGCACCACGGATCGGGTCGGTCTGCCTGGCCCCGCAGGAGAAGCAGGGCATGATCGCCTCCGAGAGGTCGGACCGGCGGGCGCCGCGTGAACGGGCGGTCGCCGGATCACCGCTTAGGGAAGTTCGGCGAGCACCTTGCGGTACTCGGCGATGTCGCGGGCCTGTGAAATCGGATTCACGACACGCCAGCGGACCACGCCCTCGCCGTCGATGATGAAGGTTCCGCGCTCCGCGAAGCCCTTCTCCTCATCGAACACACCGTACGCCCGCGCGACCTGTCCGTGCGGCCAGAAGTCGGAGAGCAGCGGGAAGGTGTAGCCCTTCTGATCCGCCCACGCACGGTGAGCGAAGATGGAGTCAATCGAGATGGTGAGAACTTCAACGTCTTCGGGCGTGTCGGCCATGAACTCGTCGCGGATGGCGTCGAGTTCGCCGCTGCAGACGCCGGTGAACGCGAGAGGATAGAAGATCAGCACGATCTTTTTGCCCCGGTGGTCGGAAAGCTTGACCGGGGTGCCGTGCTGGTCGCTCAGCTCGAAGCCCGGAGCCTGGGTACCCACCTCGATCGCCATGGCCGGGGTTCCTTTCGTCGCATGAGGCATGCGTCATCATCCTGCCGTACGGCTCGCGCGAGCCGTACGGCAGGGCGGACCCTTAGCGGCGCGCCTTGGGCGTCGCCAGACGCGTCCCCGACCAGTCGGGGGCCGCACTGATGCTGCTGGTCTGCGAGAGACCCGCAGTGGTGGCGTCTTCCCCGATGTCGCTCGGCTCCACGTGCCCGTCCCGGCCGGCTTTGGGAGTGAGCAGCCAGATCTGGCCACCATCGGTGAGGTTGGTCACCACGCTGCTCAGGGCGTCGAACAGATCACCGTCACCGTCACGCCACCAGAGCAGCACGACGTCGACGACGTCCTCGAAGTCTTCATCGACCAGCTCGTTACCGGTCAGCTCCTCGACGGAGTCGCGCAGATCGTCGTCAGCGTCCTCGTCCCATCCGACCTCCTGCACCACCTGACCCTGCTTGAGGCCGAGTCGTTCGGCCAGGCCGCGTTCGCCCTGGGCCTGACCCGCGGTCGCGCTCACGTTTGTCCCTCCTGCTTGGATGGCCCCGCAATCACACGGTGCTCAAAGTGCTTCGGCACAGTCCACACGCTGTGACCCTTAGTCGTCAACGGTCGCCACGGCAACGACTGGGCTACGTATGAATTAGTCCGACAAAAATGACAAACGGACCTGGCGTTCCAGATTGTCGACGTTGAGATCCACCACGGCGATGGACTGCCAGGTTCCCAGCGCGAGCCGCCCCGACAGGACCGGGACGGTGGCGTACGGCGGAATGAGGGCGGGCATGACATGCGACCGTCCATGCCCTCTTGAGCCGTGCGCATGCTTCCATCTGTCATCGGCGGGAAGCAGAGCCTCCAGCGCCACGAGCAGATCGTCGTCACTGCCTGAGCCCAGCTCCAGCAGCGCGACCCCGGCGGTCGCGTGGGGCACGAAGACGTTCAACAGACCGTCGCCCCCACATGACCGGACGAAGCTCTCGCACTCGGAGGTGATGTCGTGCACCCGCTCCCGGGAACCCGTTACCACCTCGATCGTCTGAGATCTCACATACCGATCCTACGATCCATCGTGAGCTGCGCTGACGACCGCACCCGGCGCGGAGCGCATCAGGCGCCCCATCCGTCACGCGCCCACACTGGGTAGATCACCTTATACGGGACGCTCCAGCTCTCCATGGGCGTACGAAAGGGGCGCGGAGGGCACTAAGAGGGAGCGCCACTCGTTACATATATGCAAGGTTTCAGTCGCTCCTCCCAGCCCTGGGAGCCCTCCTCGCGTGAGGGTTCCGGACCCGGCCAGCCGGCGGGACCCGGATTCACAGGGAGGGGACCTGTAAAAAAGAGGGAACCTCGATGTAACCTTTGACGGCAATTCGTCCTACCATCGGTGGTCTAGGCCACTTATGTACCCCTGCCAGCAGGGATCTCCTGGTTACCGGTAAGTAGAGATGCACTTTCCGGGGTAAGCGACCAGGATGGAAGACGACCTACACCAGACAAAAGTCCATCCTCGGAAGGCGAGACCCAGTGGCTTCCGGACGCCAGCGTTTCTCGATCATCAGCGACGGCCTACCCAGCCAGCTTCCTGATGTCGACCCCAGTGAGACCCAGGAGTGGCTCGAGTCGCTCGACAACGTCATCAAGACGGAAGGTCGCACTCGTGCTCGTTACCTGATGCTTCGGCTGTTGGAACGGGCTCGCGAGCATCAGGTCGGTGTGCCCGGCCTGCGTAGCACCGACTACATCAACACCATCCCGCCGGAGCGTGAACCCTGGTTCCCAGGCGACGAGTACGTCGAGCGCCGGATCCGCGCCTACACGCGCTGGAACGCGGCGGTCATGGTGACCCGGGCCAATGCCCGCACCAACGTCGGCGGGCACATCGCCACCTACGCCTCGGCCGCGTCGCTCTACGAGGTGGGTTTCAACCACTTCTTCCGCGGTAAGGACCACGGCGAGTCCGGAGACCAGGTCTTCTTCCAGGGCCACGCCGCACCTGGCATCTACGCCCGCGCCTTCCTTGAGGGCCGCCTCAACGAGGCCCAGCTCGACGCCTTCCGCCAGGAGCTCTCGCACGGTTTCAAGGGCCTGCCCTCCTATCCGCACCCCCGCCTGATGCCCGACTTCTGGGAGTTCCCCACGGTCTCCATGGGTCTCGGCCCGATCGGGGCGATCTACCAGGCCCGGTTCAACCGCTACCTGCTGAACCGGAAGATCAAGGACACCAGCCGGAGCCACGTCTGGTGCTACCTCGGTGACGGCGAGATGGACGAGCCCGAGTCGCTCGGCGCGATCGGCCTGGCGGCCCGCGAGGAGCTCGACAACCTCACCTTCGTCATCAACTGCAACCTGCAGCGTCTCGACGGCCCGGTACGCGGCAACGGAAAGATCATCCAGGAGCTGGAGTCCTACTTCCGCGGCGCCGGCTGGAACGTCATCAAGGTCGTCTGGGGCCGTGACTGGGACCCGCTGCTGGCGGCCGACGTCGACGGCGTGCTGGTCAACAAGATGAACACCGTCCCCGACGGCCAGTTCCAGACCTACTCCGTCGAGTCCGGCGAGTACATCCGCGAGAACTTCTTCGGCGACGACCCGCGCCTGCGCAAGATGGTCGAGCACCTGTCGGACGAGGACATCCGCAAGCTGTCGCGCGGCGGCCACGACTACCGCAAGGTGTACGCGGCCTACAAGTCGGCTCGCGAGCACGTCGGCCAGCCGACCGTCATCCTCGCCCAGACCATCAAGGGCTGGACCCTCGGCAAGGACTTCGAGGCGCGCAACGCGACGCACCAGATGAAGAAGCTGTCCAAGGCCGACCTGAAGGAGTTCCGCGACCGGCTCTACCTGCCGATCCCCGACTCCGCCCTCGAGGCCGACCTTCCCCCGTACTTCCACCCGGGCGAGAACGACCCCGAGATCCAGTACATGAAGGAGCGGCGCGCGGCTCTGGGCGGTTTCCTGCCCAAGCGCGTGATGCGCGCCAAGCCGGTCAAACTTCCCGGCGACGCCGCCTACGCGCAGCTGAAGAAGGGCTCCGGAAAGCAGAACGTCGCCACCACCATGGCGTTCGTCCGCCTGCTCAAGGACCTCATGCGTGACAAGGAGATCGGCCACCGGTTCGTGCCGATCATCCCTGACGAGGCGCGTACCTTCGGTCTCGACGCGATCTTCCCGACGGCGAAGATCTACTCGCCGCACGGCCAGACCTACGAGGCGGTCGACCGCGAGCTGCTGCTGTCGTACAAGGAGTCGACCGAGGGCCAGATCCTGCACGAGGGCATCAGCGAGTCGGGCTCGATGGCCTCCACGATCGCGGTCGGCTCGTCGTACGCCACGCACGGCGAGCACATGATCCCGATCTACATCTTCTACTCGATGTTCGGCTGGCAGCGCACCGCCGACCAGATGTGGCAGCTCGCCGACCAGATGGGCCGCGGCTTCCTGCTCGGCGCCACCGCCGGCCGCACCACGCTGAACGGCGAGGGCCTGCAGCACGAGGACGGCCACACCCCGCTGATCGCCTCGACGAACCCGGCGGCGGTCTCCTACGACCCGTCGTGGGGGTTCGAGGTGGCCCACATCGTCAAGGACGGCCTGCGGAGGATGTACGGCGACCAACCGGAGAACGTCTTCTACTACCTGACCGTCTACAACGAGCCCTACCTCCAGCCCGCCGAGCCCGCGGACCTGGACGTGGCGGGCCTGCTCAAGGGTCTGTACAGGTTCGCCCCGGCTCCGGCCGTCTCAGGCCCGAGGGCCAACATCCTGGCGTCCGGTGTGGCCGGACCGTGGGCCGTGGAGGCCCAGCGGATGCTGGCCGAGGACTGGGGGGTGGCAGCCGAGGTCTGGTCGGCCACCTCCTGGACGGAGCTGCGCCGCGACGCGCTCGCCGCCGAGGAGCACAACCTGCTCAACCCCGAGGCGGACAAGCGCGTGCCGTACGTCACGCAGGCGCTGTCGAAGGCCCAGGGGCCGTTCGTGGGCGTGAGCGACTACATGCGGGCGGTCCAGGACCAGATCGCCCAGTGGGTTCCCGGTGACTGGAGCTCGCTCGGCACCGACGGCTTCGGCCTGTCGGACACCCGGTCGGCGCTGCGCCGCCACTTCCACGTCGACGCGGCCTCGATCACCCTGGCCGTGCTCACCCGGCTGGTCGAGCGCGGTGAGCTCGACCCCGAGGTGCTGGGCGACGCCATCTCCATGTACCACTTGAAGAACGGCGTGACCGAGGCCGGGGGCGCCGAGAGCAACGACACCCAGTCCATGGGCGTGTGATCCTTTCCGGGCGGGTTCTCCTTTTCCATGGGGGCCCGCCCGGTTAGGGTGGAATCGCTTCCCCCGGCGAACGATTTCAGGGGGAGCTTTTTCATGGCAAGAATCCTTAGGGCGGCCGCGACGGTCGCGGCCCTGTCAACCGCGCTCGCCGCCTGCGGCAGCGGCGGCCAAGGAAACAGTGTCGCCGCGGGCACCTCCGCGCCGACCGCCACCACGCCGACGGCCGCGCCCTCGGGAACGATCGCCTGGGGCCCGTGCACCGACATCAAGCGACCCGGCGGCCAGCCTCCCGCGCAGTCCGAACGCGCGCAGCAGTGCGGGAAACTCAAGGTCCCGCTCGACTACGCCAAACCTGACAGCGACTCCATCGACATGGCCGTCATCCGCGTCAGAGCCTCGGGTCCCGGCAAGCGAATCGGCTCGCTGGTCTTCAACTTCGGCGGTCCCGGCGCCTCGGGCGTCGACACCCTGGCCCAGGCCGCCAAGGCCTTCACCACTCTGAACCGCCACTACGACCTGGTCAGCTTCGACCCCCGCGGAGTCGGCCGCAGTTCGGGCGTCCGGTGCGGCGGCAACGCGATGATGGACAAGTACACCTCGATGAACACCCTGCCCACCAACGACGCCGATCGCGCCGAGATCCGGCAGACCACCAAGGAGTTCGTGACGGCCTGCGGGCAGACCTCGGGCAAGCTGCTGCCCTATGTCGGCACGGTGAACGCCGCCGCGGACATGGACCGCCTCCGCGAGGCCCTGGGCGAGGAGAAACTGAACTACTTCGGCATCTCGTACGGGACGCAGCTCGGCGCGGTCTACGCGACCAGGTTCCCGAAGAACGTGGGCCGGTTCGTGCTGGACGCCCCGCTGGACCCGAGCGTGTCCCTGGCCGATCGCACGATGGTCCAGACGAAGGGCTTCCAGCACGCCTACAACGCCTTCCTCAAGGACTGCGTGAAGGAACCCCGCCAGTGTGAGATCGGCACCGACGTGACCCTCGCCAACAAGAACGTCGTGAAACTCATGGACGACCTGAAGGACACCCCGCTCGAGGTCGGCGACCGTACCCTGACGCAGGGACTGACGGGCACCGGCATCGCCGCCGCGCTGTACTCGGAGATGACCTGGCCGCTGCTCGACCAGGCGCTGGGCCAGGCGATCAAGGGGGACGGACGGATCATGCTGGCGCTGGCCGACAGCTACAACGGTCGCCTGCCCGACGGCAGCTACACGACGCTCATGAGCAGCTTCCCGGCGATCAGTTGCGTCGACACCGCGGAACGGCCCACTCCCGGGGAACTGGCCACGGTCGAGGCCGAGACGATGAGGGTCTCCCCGCTGTTCGGCGGCAGCGGGATGGGCCTGACCTGCTCGATGTGGCCGGTTCCCGGCAGCGACGAGGCCAGGCGGGTCAACGCCACGGGCTCGGCCCCGATCGTGGTGATCGGCGGCACCGGCGACCCCGCCACCCCGTACGAGTGGGCTCCGAAACTGACCTCGGAACTCAGGACCGGCGTGCTGGTGACCTACAAGGGCGAGGGACACGGCGCCTACCTGTCCGGTGACGCCTGCATCGCGAAGGTGACCGACGCCTACCTGATCGACGGGAAGGTTCCCGCGAAGGGGATCACCTGCTCGAACCCCTGACGTGACCTTCCCCTGGTCCCTCTGCCCACCCAGGTCATCCTGGCGACGCCTCCCCGCGTTGCCAGGAGTCACCTGACCACTCGCGGGAGAGGGTCTAGCAGGTCTCCAGGCGGGGCAGCGCGGTCTCGAAGCGGAAGTCGACCCTGCCCAGGTGGCTTTTGAGCAGGTGTGCCAGGGTTCCGTCCGCGTACATGGACGTGATCACTTCGTTGATCTTCCGACAGGCCACCGGATCGCCGGTTCGAAGTGCCACACCGTACCGTTCCGAGGTGAGCCTGACTCCGACGATCTTGACCTTGACGCCGCGCAGGCGGGCGCCGAAGCCGGCGATCAGCAGGTCGTCGCCGACCATGGCGTCGGCGCTGCCGTCGCCCACCTGGGACGCGCACTGGGCGGGATCACCTTCTGTGGGGACGAAGCCAACACCTCTACCACGGATGATCGTGCCCGTGGTCTGCCCGGGTGACAGGCAGATCCTCTTGCCTCGCAGGTCCTTCAGCTTGTCGATCTTCGCATCGGCAAGGACGAGCACGTCGCGGTGGGCGACGTAGTACGGCCCGGCGAAGGCGACCCGGCTACGGTCGGCATCGTCGATCGAGAGGTTGGAGATCACCAGGTCGACCTTGCCCTTCTCGACCCACTCCTCCCTGTCCGAGTAGCCCACGGGCACGAATCTGAGACCGCCTTCGGGCACCGCCAGGGCCTTCGCCAGGTAGGCGGCCACATCGGCCTCGAACCCGCGCGGCGGGTCGTCGCCCAGTGAGATCCCCGGCAGGCCGCCGCGGTAGCCCACCCGGAGCCTGCCGGTGGCCTTGATCCGATCGAGCAGTGGTGAGCCCGTGGAGACCTTCGTGACCTCGGCCGCGACCGAGGGGGTCGATGACGGCGGACGGGTGGGCTCGGCCCGCCCGCCGGGCGGGAAACCGAACTGGACGGCCAGGAAGGCGCCGACCCCGCCGAGGACGGCGATCCCGCCGGCGATCGCGGCCCGCCTCCGGGTGCGCCTGACCGGCCCCTCCGGCCGCGTCAGATCCACTGTGGCGGCCTGCACGCCCTCGGCCAGCACCTCCTCGGATGCCTCCGCCTCGTCCACCGGGTGGCCGAGCAGGCGTTTCAACAGCACGTCCGAGGTGGGCCTGAGCTTCTGGTCCTTGTTCAGGCAGGCGGCGACGAGCTCACGCAACCCGTCGGGCAGGGCGCTCAGGTCGGCCTCGTGGTTGATGACACGGTTGAGCGTCGCCACGATCGTGTCGCTCCCGAAAGGGGCCTTTCCGGTGGCGGTGAAGACGATGGTCGAGCCCCAGGCGAACACGTCGGCGGGGAACCCCACCCGCTCTCCGGCGATCTGCTCGGGCGCCATGTAGGCGGGGGTGCCGACCGCGCGGGTGGTGATCGTCCCGCTCTCGTCAATGATCTTCGCGATGCCGAAGTCGACCACCCGGGGGCCGTCCATGGCGAGCATGACGTTGTCGGGCTTGAAATCCCGGTGCGCGATGCCCGCGTGGTGGATCGCGGTCAGCGCGGTGGCGGTGCCGATGGCCAGGCGCTCCAGTTCCTCACCGGACAGCGGTCCGTCGCGCTCGACGACCCGGCGCAGCGACGGGCCCTCGATCAGCTCGCTCGCGATGTAGGGCGTCTCACCGTCGAGGTCGGCGTCGAGCACCCGGGCGGTGCAGAAGGAGGCCACCCGGCGAGCCGCCGCCAGCTCGCGCGCGAAGCGGGCACGCGCGTGGACCTCCTCGGTGAAGCGCACATGCAGCAGCTTGATGGCGGCGCGCTCGCCACCCTCGGACTCGCCGAGGTAGACGACCCCCTGACCGCCCTCCCCCAGTCTGCCCCTGAGCGAGTACTCCCCCAGTCGCGGCGGATCCCCCGGCCGCAACGGTCTGATCTCCGGCACCGCGGACCCCTCGTTCCCTGTGCTTTGCCAGAACATTACACATCGGACGGGGAATGATCACCCTTCTTCGCCGGGCCGACCGGACGCGATCTCCCATGTGTGCGCAACGGTGATTCTCACCATGGCTCCATACCGCGGTTGAACCGACAAAACAGCATCGATAGCCTAGGCCAACGCATCTCATTGGAGCTCGATGGCCCAACCACCAAAACACCCGCAGGCCGCATCACAGGATCTTCCCGGCAGGCCACCCGCCAAGCCTTCGGGGTTCAAGGCTTCCAGGGCGGTCACCATCACCGGGATCAGCGTCGTCTCAATGCTTCTGGTCAGTTCCTGCTCCACGCAGCAGGACTACAAGGAGGTGGGCGCCGAGTGCGTCGATCTCAACAGCCGCCAGCCGGACGGCACGTACCGGGTGGTGGACGAGGACCTCTGCGACGACAGCCGCTACCGCGGGTCACGGGGCGCCTACGGCTGGTACTACGGCGGCGTCAGGAGCGGCGCCCGCATCCGGCAGGGGACCACGCTGCGCCCCTCGGACGTCAAAATCACCAGCGGTAAGGGCACCGTGATCCAGCGGGGCGGCTTCGGCGGGCGCAGTGGGTCGGGTAGCGGGAGCTGATCCGGCACAGATGAGACGCGAGACCTCGCTCCCCCGCGCCGACTGGGAGAGCATCATCGAAGGCCACGGCCTGGCCTACCACCGCTCGGCACACCCCGAAGGTCTCACCCGCCCGTACTGGGACGAGACCGTGCAGTACGTCTTCTCCATGGACGAGATCCTGGACCTGGAGAACCAGGTCGAGGATCTGCACCGGATGTGCCTGCACGCCGTGGAGCACGTCATCGAGAAGAACCGCTACGCCGACTTCGCGATTCCGGACTGGGTGGCCCCGGAGATCGCCGCCTCCTGGGAGCGGAACGACCCGCACCTGTTCGGCCGGTTCGACCTGCGCTACGACGGGACCGGTCCGGCCAAGATGCTGGAGTACAACGCCGACACCCCCACCAGCCTGCTGGAGAGCTCGGTGGTGCAGTGGTTCTGGCTGCGTGACCGCTACCCCGACGACGACCAGTGGAACTCCATCCACGAACGACTGATCGCCAGGTGGCAGCAGATCTCGACCGGCCTGCCCACCGGACCCACGCACTTCGCCTGGACCAACATGGACACCTCGGGCGAGGAGGCGATGACCCTCGCCTACCTGCAGGAGACCGCCGACCAGGCCGGCCTCAAGACCGTCGCGGTGGCCATGGAGGACATCGGCTGGGACGACCTCAACCTCCGCTTCGTCGACATGGAGCGCCGGGTGATCCGCTCGCTCTGCAAGCTGTACCCGTGGGAGTGGGCGGTCGCCGATCCGTTCGGCACACGGGCGGTGCGCCAGCAGGTCTCGATGACCTGGATCGAGCCGCTGTGGAAGATGCTGCTGTCCAACAAGGCGCTGCTCGCGGTGCTCTGGGAGCTGTATCCGGACCACCAGAACCTGCTGCCCGCCTATCTCGACGGCCCCCGCGACATGTCCTCGTACATCGCCAAGCCGCTGCTCGGCCGCGAGGGCGCGAGCATGCGGATCGTCACCCCCGGCGAGCGCGTCGAGACCTCGGGCGGCTACGGCGCCGAAGGGTACGTCTACCAGGAGTTCCAGGCGCTGCCCGTCTTCGACGGCTGGCGCCCCGTGCTCGGCGCCTGGATGGTCCACGACGAGGCGGCGGGTGTCGGCATCCGCGAGACCTCAGGGTTCATCACCGACGACACATCGTCATTCGTTCCGCACCGCATCGAGCTCTGAGTCCTGGAAAGAGAATCAAGCCATGAGTCCCACCCCCACCCCGGCCGTGACGCTCCTGCCCCCCGCGACCGGCGGCGAGGCGCTCTCCCTCGCCGAAATCCTCGGGCGCGGCGCGCTCGCGATCGCCTCCTACGCCGCCCTCGGCGTGATCCTGCTGATCATCGGCTTCTACGTGATCGACATGGCCATTCCCGGCAAGCTCAGCCGGCTGATCAAGGAGGAGCGCAACCCCAACGCCACGCTGCTGGCCTGCTGTGGGCTGGCCGCCGTCGGGCTGATCGTCGCGGCCTCCATCTGGTCCTCCGGTGGCGCCCTGCAGGAGGGCCTGCTCGCGACGCTGGTCTTCGGCCTGGTCGGCATCGCCGTACAGACCGTGGCGATGATCGCGTTCGACAGGGTGGCGGGAATCTCGGTGCGCGCTCTGGTCAAGGAGCCGGAGCTCCAGCCGGGCGCCCGGCTGCTGGCGGTCACCCACCTGGCCATCGGACTGATCACCGCCGTCGCGGTCGTCTGAGCGCGGTCGCGTCCACCACACGGGGGACCCGGTCGTACCGGACGTACAAGATCGAGGGGCGTGCGCTGTCGGGGACCATGGCCGGTGCATCTCCGACGACCTGGCACTCTTAGTGGCGTGAGGGAACGGAGCGAGCGAGCGGTCAGGCACAGCGACGTCGTGACCGGGTCGGACGGGAGGGATCTCGATCCCGACCGGGTCAGGGAGGACACCACGCGCCGGCTTGAACGGGCCATGGGCACGTTGAGCACGGCCGCCATGTCCCGGATGGACGACCGGCTGATGTGGTTTCGCGCACTTTCCGCAGAGGACAGGTCCTGGGTCGGGCTGGTCGCCCAGGCCGGGATCGCCGCCTTCGTGGAGTGGTTCCAGCACGCCGGCGAGGGCCGCCCGACGCCCAGCATCGAGTTCTTCGGCACCGCGCCCAGGGAGCTGAAGCGGTCCATCTCGCTGCAGCAGACGGTCGACATCGTGCGGGTCGTGGTCGAGGTGGTCGAGGCACAGACCGAGGAACTGGCGGCGCCCGGCGGCGATGACCAGCTCCAGCAGGCGATGCTCCGCTACACCCGCGATGTCGCGTTCGCCGCCGCGCAGGTGTACGCGCGGGAGGCCGAGGCGCGCGGCGCCTGGGACGCGCGGCTGGAGGCGCTGATCGTGGACGCCCTGGTCAGGGGGGAGGTCGACGACGGCCTGCACTCCTGGGCCGCCGCGCTCGGCTGGACCTCCACCCCCGTCGTGGTGCTGGCGGGACAGACGCCCGACGACGACCCGCAGGCGGTGATAGACGCATTGCGCGATCGGGGCCGCAGGTCCGGCCTGGACATGCTGGCCGGGGTGCAGGGCGACCGGCTGATCGTGATCGTGGGCGGCGCGGACAGCGTCGCCGCCGCGGCCAGGCATGTGGTGCCGCGTTTCGGAAACGGGCCGATCGTGATCGGGCCCGAGGTCGCGGACCTGCACTCGGCCGCCAGATCCGCGCGGGCGGCGATGGCGGGGCTGCGGGCGGCCGCGGGGTGGCCGGACGCGCCCAGGCCGGTCCACGCCGAGGATCTGCTGGCCGAGCGGGCCCTCGACGGTGACGCCGACGCCAGGGCGCAGCTGATCGAGAACGTCTACCAGCCACTGATCGGCACGCCACTGCTCGACACCCTGGCGACCTACCTGGAACAGGGCACCTCCCTGGAGGCGACGGCCAGGCTGCTGTTCGTCCACCCGAACACGGTGCGCTACCGTCTGCGTAAGATCACCGAGCTGACCGGCTACCAGCCGACGGAGGGGCGATCCGCCTTCACTCTGCAGGTGGGGCTGATCCTCGGACGCCTATCGGAAACGCCGGTGACATAGCAGGCTTTACTTAACTTCCACGAAACCCCCACTGTAGGTTCCCTACAAAAAAGTGGGGACAAACTTCGTCTGGATCTCTATCCGAGTATTGAACCTCTACAGGGCAGGCTGGATTTCGTGCTCGTCATCGTCGCTCCGGGCCAGGGTGCCCAGACTCCAGGCTTCCTCAGTCCATGGCTCGAACTACCGGGCCTGGCCGACCGGCTGACCGCTTGGTCGGAGTTGGCCGGACTCGATCTGATCGCCTACGGGACCATCGCCGACGCGGACGAGATCCGTGACACCGCCGTCGCGCAGCCCCTGCTCGTGGCCGCCGGACTGGCCATCGCCGAGGTCCTGGGGGCCTCTCCCGACATCGTCGCCGGGCACAGCGTGGGCGAGTTCACCGCCGCCACCCTGGCCGGGGTGCTCACGCCCGAACAGGCCCTCGGCCTCGTCCGCGAGCGCGGCCAGGCCATGGCCAAGGCCGCGGCCATCGCCGAGACCGGCATGTCCGCCGTCCTCGGCGGGGTCGAGGAGGAGGTCCTCGCGGCCATCGCCGCCAACGGGCTCACTCCCGCCAACGTCAACGGCGCCGGACAGATCGTCGCCGGCGGCACGCTGGAGCAGCTGGCGGCCTTCAAGGCGGAGCCGCCCGCCCGCGCCCGGGTGATCCCGCTGTCGGTCGCCGGCGCGTTCCACACCGCGCACATGGCCTCCGCCGTCGACAACCTGCGTGAGGCCGCCTCGGGCCTCACCCCGGCCGACCCCGCCGTCACCCTGCTGTCCAACAGCGACGGCGCGGCGGTCACGAGCGGCGCCGACTTCCTGGAGCGTCTGGTCACCCAGGTCGCCAACCCGGTGCGCTGGGACGCCTGCATGGCCACGATGGCCGAGCTCGGCGTCACCACCATGATCGAACTTGTCCCCGGCGGCACGCTCACCGGCCTGGCCAAGCGTGCTCTGCGCGGGGTGACGACCGTCGCCCTGAAGACCCCCGACGATCTGGAAGCCGCACGAGCCGCTCTCCAGTCGAATGAGGAGCGGTGACCGAGGTATGAAGACCCCTCAGGGTTCTCCGGGCGCGAAGATCCTGGCCTTCGGCCACTACCAGCCTGCCCAGGTGGTCACCAACGACGACCTGTCCGCGACCATGGAGACCGACGACGCCTGGATCCAGAGCCGGGTCGGCATCAAGGAGCGCCGGATCGCCCCGGACAGCGAGTCGGAGATCGACCTGGCCGTGCAGGCGGGCGGCAAGGCGCTCGCCGCGAGCGGCCTGTCGGTCTCCGACATCGACCTGGTGATCGTCGCCACCTGCACGCTGGAGACCCAGATCCCCAACGCCGCCGGCCGGGTGGCCACGCGGCTGGGCATCGACGCTCCCGGCGCGTTCGACGTCAACACCGCCTGCTCCGGCTTCTGCTACGCGCTCGCGGTCGCCAACGACGCGATCCGCGCGGGCTCGGCCACCAACGTGCTCGTCGTCGGCACCGAGAAGCTCTCCCAGTGGATCGACTGGACCGACCGCGCCACCGCGGTGATCTTCGCCGACGGCGCGGGCGCGGCGGTCGTCGGCCCCTCCGACACCCCGGGGATCGGTCCCGTGGTCTGGGGCAGCGCCGGCGACAAGTTCGACGCGATCATCATCAAGGACCGCGACTCCTTCCTGCATCAGGAGGGCCAGACCGTGTTCCGCTGGGCGACCACCGCGCTCCACCCCGTCGCCAAGGAGATCTGCGAGCGTGCCGGGGTGGATCCCGCCGACCTCGCGGCCTTCGTGCCCCACCAGGCCAACCTTCGCATCATCGAGACGATCGCCCGCAAGCTCGGTGCCGAGAACGCCGTCATCGCCAAGGACATCGTCCTGGCGGGCAACACCTCGGCCGCCTCGATCCCCCTTGCCCTGTCCCGGATGATCGAACGCGGCGAGGTCCAGTCCGGCGGGCTCGCCCTGCTGCTGGGCTTCGGCGCGGGCCTGACCTATGCCGGTCAGGTCATCGAGATCCCCTAGAACTTCCGCGCGGCCCCGCCGCCCGGAAAGCCAGAAGAAAACCCATTTCAAGGAGAACACGCGACATGGCTCTGACCGAGCAGGAGATCCTCGCCGGCATTGGCAAGATCGTCAACGAGATCACCGGAATCCCGGCCTCCGAGGTCACTCCGGAGAAGAGCTTCGTCGACGACCTCGACATCGACTCGCTGTCCATGGTCGAGATCGCCGTCGCCGCCCAGGACGAGTTCGGCGTGGAGATCCCGGACGACCAGCTCAAGCACCTCAAGAACGTCAAGGACGTCATCAACTTCATCCAGAACTGAGACGTCTCGATCCTTACCCCTAAGACCAGCGATTCACAAGGAGCGCAGAACGTGAGTACAGGCCAGGTACGTGTCGTCGTCACCGGGCTCGGCGCGACGACGCCTCTCGGTGGGGACGTCGCCTCGACCTGGTCGGCGCTCCTCGCCGGTCAGTCCGGGGTACGCGACATCACCGAAGACTGGGTCGACTCCGTCCCGGTGAAGTTCGCCGCCTTCGCCGCGGTGGACCCGACCGAGGTCCTGCCCCGGCCGGAGGCCCGGCGGCTGGACCGGGCCGAGCAGTTCGCACTGGTCGCGGCCCGTGAGGCGTGGGCGCACGCCGCGATCGACAAGGTCGACCCCGAGCGGCTCGGTGTCGTCGTGGGCAGCGGTATCGGGGGCATCACCACGATCCTCGCCGCCTACGACACCTTCAAGGAGAAGGGCTGGCAACGGCTCTCACCGTTCACCGTGCCCATGCTGATGCCGAACGGCGCGGCGGGCTGGATCGGCATCGAGGTCGGCGCCCGCGCCGGCGTCCATGCCACCGTGAGCGCCTGCGCCACCGGCGCCGAGTCGATCGGGTACGCCATCGAGATGATCCGCTCCGGCCGGGCCGACGTGGTCGTGGCGGGCGGCACCGAGGCCGCCATCCACCCGCTGAACATCGGCTCCTTCGCCGCCATGCGCGCCATGTCGACCCGTAACGACGAGCCCCAGCGCGCCTCCCGGCCCTGGGACAAGGGCCGTGACGGGTTCGTCCTCGGCGAGGGCGCCGGCATCCTGGTGCTGGAGTCGGAGGAGCACGCCCGTACGCGTGGCGCCACGATCTACGCGGTGGCCGCCGGGGTCGGGTACTCGGCCGACGCACACCACATCGCCCAGCCCGAGCCGACCGGTGCCGGGGTCATGCTCGCCATGCGCCGCGCCCTGGAGAACTCCGGCCTCACGGGCGGCGACATCAAGCACGTGAACGCGCACTCCACCTCCACTCCCGCCGGCGACGTGGTGGAGACGGTCGCGATCAAGGAGGTCATCGGCGACCACCCGCTGGTCAGCGGCACCAAGTCGATGACCGGTCACCTGCTCGGCGGTGCCGGCGGCATCGAGTCCGTCTTCACGGTCCTCGCACTTCACGAGCGGCGCGCACCCGGAACGATCAACCTGGACGACCTCGACGACGGCGTCGAGGTGGACATCGTGCGCGCTGAGCCACGTGCTCTGCCCGGTGGCCAGATCGCCGCGATCAACAACTCCTTCGGGTTCGGCGGGCACGACGTCGCCGTGGCCTTCACCAGCGTCTGACAGGGAGCTCGTGGTGACTGTGCTCGACAACGGGGTGGTGAGCGAGGCCTCCGAACAGGAGCCTCTTGATCCCCGTGACCCCCAGGTGCGCCTCTCCGCTCTGCTCGACGAGGGCTCGCTCCGGCTGATCTCGCCGGTCGACCGCAGCGGCATGCTCGCCGCGACGGGCCGGGTGGAGGGCGTGCCGGTCGTCGCGTTCGTCAGCGACGCCCGCGTGCAGGGCGGTGCGATGGGCAGCGAGGGGTGCGAGCACATCGTGCACGCCTACGACGTCGCGGTCCGCGAGCGGGTCCCGATCATCGGCGTCTGGCACTCCGGCGGTGCCCGCCTCGCCGAGGGCGTCGAGTCGCTGCACGCGGTCGGCCGCGTCTTCGCCGCGATGACCCGCGCCTCAGGCGTGATCCCGCAGTTGTCCGTTGTCGTGGGCCCCGCCGCCGGCGGCGCCGCGTACGGCCCGGCGCTGACCGACATCGTGATCCTGGCCGACGAGGGCCGTATCTTCGTCACCGGTCCCGACGTGGTCCGCAGCGTCACCGGCGAGCAGATCGACATGGCCGGCCTGGGGGGCCCCGAGCCGCACAGCAAGCGCAGCGGCGTCGTCCACGTGGTCACCAAGACCGAGACGGAGGCCTACGTGCAGGCCCGCCGCCTCGCGGTGCTCCTCGGCCACCAGGGCCGGGTGCGCACCGAGGTCGAGGAGGTCGACTTCTCCGGCCTGCTGCCCGAGAACGTGCGCCGCGCCTACGATGTGAAGCCGCTCGTGGCGGGCCTGCTCGACGAGCCGGGCGTGGAGCTGCACGCCAAGTGGGCGCCCAACATCGTCACCACCCTGGGCCGTCTCGGAGGCCGGACCGTGGGCGTGGTGGCCAACAACCCGATGCGCCTGGGCGGCTGCCTCGACTCCGCCTCGGCGGAGAAGGCCGCACGGTTCGTCCGGATGTGCGATGCCTTCGGGGTGCCGCTGGTCGTCCTGGTCGACGTCCCCGGCTACCTGCCGGGCGTCGGACAGGAGCACGACGGTGTGGTCCGCCGCGGCGCCAAACTCCTGCACGCCTTCGCCGAGGCCTCCGTGCCGCGGATCACCCTGGTGACCAGGAAGGCGTACGGCGGCGCCTACATCGCCATGAACTCCCGCTCGCTGGGTGCGACCAAGGTGTTCGGCTGGCCGACGACCCAGATCGCGGTCATGGGTGCGGTCGCCGCGGTCCGCATCCTCAAGCGCCGCGAGCTCGCCGCCGCCCCCGAGGAGGAGCGCGCCGCCCTGGAGAGCAGGCTCGCCGAGGAGCACGAGGTCCTCGCCGGCGGTCTCGATCGGGCCATCGAGCTCGGTGTGATCGACGAGGTCATCAAGCCCGGGGAGACCCGGGGCGCCATCGCCAGGGTCCTGGCCAAGGCGACCCCCGCCCGGGGCGCGCACGGCAACATCCCGCTCTGAACGTGGCTCGTCGTGCCCCCACCCGGCCCCTTCGGGTGGGGGCATCGTTGCGCACGGGGGAGAGCCCGAAAAGTTTTTGATCTTGCTGTCATGGGGTGTGGCCCCCTCACACGTGGCACCCCAGCCCCTCCGCGAGGGTGTCACGCCCAGCAGGGCCCGCCAGACGACGAACTCTGCGGCCCGCTACTCGGCAGCGAACAGCACGACCTCTGTTGCGGCAAATCTCCGCCGTCCTCGGAGTGCGCACCGCCGTACTCCTCGGCGAAAGCCCCCGAGACTCCCATCGGAGGAAACGCCGACCCGCCGACGGGACCTCGCCGCTGATTCGTGGCGATCTCCCGGGTGACGTGCAGGTCGATGGTGCGGCCGTCAGGGTCCGTGAGGATGTGCCTGCCGGGCGTGAGCGGCGCTGTGGTGGAGCCGGCCGGGACCGTGAGACCGAGACGCAGGCTCCCGGTGGCGGGGCGGCGGCTGGTGGCGGGGTAGATCTCGAAGACGACTCCGCCGGAGAGAGTGGCGGCGTAGTGCTCGGGACCGGCGCCGTGCTGCTCTCTGGCGAAGGTGAGGCCGAGCCCGGCGTAGAAGTCTCGGCAGTCGTCGAACTGTTCGGTGTAGATGACGATCAGATTGGCGTGGATCATGTCAACTGCCACGAGAGTGTCAGTGCGCGATCCGAACGGTCGGTGGCGATGGCCCAGCGCTCTTTCACCCGCTACCGCCACGGGCCGTTTCGTCGTTGCCCAAGCCTGGCCACGATGGCGCGGCCGAGTAGTCCCAGCCCAAGACCGAGTGCCCAACCGGCGATCGCGTCACTGGGCCAGTGGTAGCCCAGCGCCACCGTCGCCGCCGCGACGCCGACGGCCAGCACGTGCGCTGCGCCGACCAGGTACCGCCCGCCGTCGCCCTGCACCAGGGTGGCGCTCACCAGCAGACAGGCCGCACCCAGCGCGGCATGCCCGGAGGGAAACGACTGCCCGGCCGCGAACAGCAGATCGCCACCCGAGCCAGGAGGCGTGCGCCCGAGCGCCTGCTTGAACAACCAGACCAGCGCGCTGGTCACAGCGAGCCACCCGCCGACAGCCGCCACCAGCAGCAGATCGCGCCGCCGCCAGGCCGCTACCACGGCCGCGATCATCACCAGGGAACCGACCAGCCAGAACTGGCCGCCGACCACGATCATCCGCCAGGCCACGTGCGGCCAGCCGGTCGCCCGCAGCCCGTCGAGGCCAAGCATCACGTGCTGATCCCAGCGCCGCAGCGGGCCGACGGCGAGCACATCGGCCGTGCTCGCCACGACGACGACCACGGCCAGGCCGCACAGTGCCGCGCTCGGCCGCCACCTCGCCAGGCCGAGCACGCCGTCACGCGGAATCCGCCACCAGCGCCTGAAAGTCATGAGTTCGAGGTGAGGCCCTTGCTGATCGCCGACGAGAAGGAGGGGACGCGGCGGGCGTGCCAGGCGCGAGCCGAGACCGTCTTGGGGCGGGAACGTCATGCCTGCCGGTCTGGGTCGACTCGGACGCCGTAGCGCGCTCAACGCGCCATCCAGTGTATGGCCCGGCTTCGCTCCAGGCCCCTGGGCCCGCCGCCCCGGACGGCTATCCGGCCTCCGCCCCGAGCTCCTGGCGCGCATCGAGGCGTCCAACCCACATGAGGCCGCGCGCAGGCCGTCCGAAGCCGAAGGGCGGGGCCCGTCAGTTGGACGGACCCCGCCCCCGTTCCGGGCGATCGGTGGCGGACGGTGGGACCGGCCCGCTACCCGGCGTAGGTCTCGAACTCGGCGACCTTCGGCGCGCCGGTCGAGCCGGTGATCTTGAAGGTGATCTTGCTCAGTGAGGTCGCGGCGAAGGTGACGGTGCCCGCCCCGCTGCCGGATTTCAGGACGGTGCCGGTGGTGCCGTTGACGAGCTGCCAGGATCCGATGCCGCCCGCGGAGCCTGACGCCTCACGGATGACGACCCTGGACACCGTCTTGGCGGAACTCCACTTGATCGAGATGTCACCGGTCGAGCCGGCCGGCGACCAGTAGGTGCTCAGGTTGCCGTCGCGCACGTTGCCGTAGCTCGTCCCGTCGGCCTTGCTGGAGCCGTCGGAACCGGCCCCGATGCTGAGGTTGGTCCCGCCGGGCGAAGGGGTGATCGTGGGCGTGGGGGTGGGAGTCGGCGTCACCGTGGGCGTGGGCGTCTGTGGCGAGCAGCCGCCGTTCGACACCCGCAGCCCCTTGTTGGCGCCCGCCGTCTGGCGGACGATGTCCGGCACGCAGCTCGCCCCGTCGAGGCTGTAGGAGTACGGGACGCTGACGGTGGTGTTGGACTGCGGGTCGGGTCCGGCGGGGGCGTTGTCGCTGCCGGGGGCCGACCAGGTCACGTTGTCGAAGATGTTGCCGGCGACCTGCCAGTAGCCGGCCTCGCTGGTGTAGAAGGTGCCCAGGACGTCCTTGGAGTCCTTGAAGTAGTTGTTCTCCACCTTGGCGCGGGCCCCGGCCCGGGAGTTGATGCCGGACTCGTGGAGGTTCACGTAGGAGTTGTTGTAGATGTGGGCTATACCGCCACGCAGCAGGGGTGTGCGGGAGTCGATGTTCTCGTACAGGTTGTGGTGGAAGGTGATGAAGCCGTTCAAGCGGTCGCTCTCGCTGGACCCGATGAGCCCGCCGCGGCCGGAGTTGCGCAGGGTGCTGTAGGACAGGGTCACGTACTGGGTGTCGTCCTTCATGTCGAAGAGGCCGTCGAACCCCTCCGACTCCCCGCCCGAGGCCTCCAGGGTGACGTGGTCGACCCAGACGTTGCGGACGGTGCTCTCCATGCCGATGGCATCGCCGCCGTTGGAGGTGGGCGAGCCCGACTTCTTGACGTTGCGGACGGTGACGTTCTGGATGATGATGTTGCTGGAGTCGCGGATGTGGATGCCCAGCTGGTCGAAGACGGCCCCGTTGCCGACCCCGATGATCGTGACGTTGCTGATCTGCTTGAGTTCGATCACGCCGGCGGCGGTGTTGCAGCTTGCACCCGACACCTTGCCGGTGTTGCCGTGATTGATGGTCCCCTCAACCTCGATGATGATCGGGGTGCTGCTGCCGGCCCGGCCGCACAGGGCCGCGTGGATCTCGGTCCCCGTGGTGGCCCTCACCGTCTGTCCGCCCGCACCGCCGGTGGTCCCGCCGTTGCCGGTCGCGTAGCCGGTGGCGCCGCCGACCGCCGCCGACACCTGAATCACCGGCACAGCCACACCGACCGCGGCCGCGGAGGTGCCGAGTGCCCACCCGGACACGGCGACCGCGCCGGCGATGGCGACCGCGGCGGCCCTCCTGTCGAACCTGTTCTTCACAGCCGAACTCCTTGCTGGTCCGGCAGGCCTGGGTGACCTGCGCTCCGGATTCCCCCCAGCGAGTGCGCACCGCTCACATGTATGAACACGTCCGTGTTGGCGGACAGTCACACCATAGGAAAGCGCTTTCCAGCTGTCAATGAACCGTGAAACTTTCGTTTCGTGACCTGACGGCGAGGGGTTGCGCCGCGAAATCCCCGAGGGCCCGCACGCGCCTGCTCACAGGCCGAAGGCGCCGCCTTCGATGAGGATGAGCGCGCCGATGGCGATCAGGACCACGGGTAGCAGGATGTGGCCCCAGCGGCTGAGGGTCTTGGCGATGACCGGATGGGTGGCGAAGAACCGCCCGGCCAGGCACCACACGGCGATCAGCAGGAGGAAGACCACGACGTACACGCTCATCCCGCCGATGCCCTCGGTGGCGAAGACCGGCACGTAGACGCCGATGTTGTCGCCGCCGTTGGCGAAGGTGACCGCGGCGACCGCCGACACGCCCGGCCCGCCGGAGGCGGCCCCACCCTCCTTCTCACCCTCCCCGTCGCGGTGGTTCCTCCAGGCCTGCCAGGCGGCCTTGAGACCGAGGGCGAGCGGGAGCAGGCCCAGGTAGGGGATGACCGCCTCAGGCAGGAACGTCGCCCCGAATCCGGCGGCGACGGCCACGACCAAGATGGCGGCGAAACCGAGATACTGACCGGCCACGATCCGCAGGGTCGAGCCGCGGTGTCCGGCGCCCTGGGCGAAGAACAGCGCCAGGACCAAGATGTCGTCGATGTTGGTGACGGCGAACAGGCCGGCCGCCTGGCCGATGATGCCGACGTTCATGACCGCATCGCCCCTTCGTCGGCGGGGCGGCGAGGGCCGGCGAAACGATCGCAGCTGCTGCCATGGTGGGCACGGCGGAACTCGGAGGGTGAATGCATGATCAACCTTGAGGTGTTTTCGAACGGTCAGGGCACGACGTGGTGCCGCCCGGCCATCTGGGCCAGGCGGCACCACGAGCGGCCTGTCAGCAGCGAAGGACCTGCAAGGCAGACAGCGAGGGCCGCAACGCGACCAGGGCGCTGCCCTTTGGCGCCCACTCCCCGGATGGCCTGGCCCTGTCGGGATCGGGCAGGGCGGTGCTCGCCAGGCAAAGGGCGTCGGCGGCCGGAGGGTGGGCACCGGGTGTGTCTCGCGGCGCCGTGGCCACCTCGTCAGAGGTGGTCATGGGCCGGGCGGGGTCATCGCGCGAGAGATGGGACAGGAACGCCTGCCCCGCCCGGGCGCCGACGGCCGGGGAAGCGGCCGCGCTCGCGGAGGAGGTGAACGGGTCGGGCATGACGAGGTACACCAGGAGCGCGACGGCCTGTAGCACGAGGAGCGCCCGTCTCCATCGCCTCACTGAGTTCTCCCTAGGCCTGCCGTGCCCGTCTCATCGCGGCTCGTCGCGGCGACCGTACAGCATCGTAGGGACATACCGCCTCTGGCGGCACCTCGCCTGCACCATTCCAGCCGGCGGCGGCGGGGGATGGATGCCCATCCCTCTTGTGACCAGCAGGGTGGCTTTGGCCGCTGTGGAGCACATCTCGGCGGGCCTGTTCGCCGTCACGGTCTATCGACCATGGGATGGGGACCTGGTCCGGTGCTGTGGGGTGGCGAGGGGGTGCGGCAGCCGGTGGTTCCCGGCCTGGCCGACTCTGGACAGGAGGCTCCCGGGCGGGGGCTTCCCGTTGTGGACCCGTGGCCTCACGCGCCCCCGCTCGTACCGGTCTCGGGGCAGACCTCCCGGTAGGGCAGGTCGGGCAGGTAACGCGCCCACTCCTGGGTGGAGAGGTTCCCGCCCGCCCGCCCGCACACCGCCGCGACGACCCGTGGGGAATCCAGGGGGAACTCCTGGAAGCCGCCGTCGCGCGCGACGTGATACAGGCTGGTGCCGTCGAGGTCGAGCGAGATCGCCGCGACCTCGTCCGTGTGCCCGGTGATGGCGGAGCCGATCTGCCGGCCGGTGGCGGGATTCCAGAGCCGTACCGTGCCGTCCCGCCCGGCACTGGCGAGCAGGCCCTGGTCGAAGACCAGATCCGTGACGGCGCCGGTGTGACCGACCAGGACGGGGCCGAGGCGCTGCCAGGTCCGGGCGTTCCAGAGTTTGATCTGGCCGTTCTCCTCACCGGTGGCGACGGTGGTGCCGTCAGGGCTTACCGCCACCACGCTGTTGGAGTCGGCCGCTCCGCTCGGCCTGTTGACCAGCTTGCCCGAGGCGACGTCCATGAGGCCGACGGCGCCCAGGCTGCCCACCGCCAAGGTGCGCCCGTCTGGAAGGAACGCCAGGCCCGCGCGGCCGAACAGGGCGGGCATGTCGCTGCGCTGCTGCTCGATGAGCCGGATCGGGCGCCCGCTCGGCAGGTCCCAGAGCGCGAGGGCCCCCAACGGCTCGGGGCACTCCCCGCAGGTGAGGTAGAACGTGGCGGCGAGGGTCCTGCCGTCCGGGCTGAGCACGAGTTCCTCGATGCCGTCGTACTGGTACGGGCCGACCACCGCGTCGGTTCGCGGCTTCTGCTCGCTGTAGGGGAAGGAGGCGAGCATGCGCCGGGTGGAGACCTGCCATACGCTCACCATCGTGCCGTAGCCGACGACGAGGGTCTTCCCGTCCTTGCTGAAGGTCGCGGCGGCCCGCGCCAGGTGATCGTTCGTGAGGTCGTCTCCCGGCACCCGGAGGGGATCGCCCAGCGGCCTGCGCAGCGCCGTGTCCCACAGCCGGACCTCTCCGCTGCCCTCCACCGCCATGACGCGCCCGTCGGGGCTGAACACCGCGTCGTGGCCGCCGGCGCCGCTGAGCAGCGGATGGGTGTAGGCATCGATGTCGAGGGTCAGCACCGAACCCCAGTCTCCGAGCAGACGGAGCGTGCGACCCTCAGGACCGAAGCGGGGCGTCACGCTCCCCAGGCCGGGAAGCGGGTAGCGGGCCAGCTCACGACGATCACTCATCCGCCAGAGCGTCACCCTGGCGCCCTCGGCGTCGGAGTAGGCGAGAAAGCGGCCGTCGGCGCTGAACGCGAACCGCGGAATCGACCGCGTCGGCGCGAACTTTCCGGCCGACCGCGTGCCGGAGGCGACATCCCACAGTTCCGCCCGCCACTCCGTCCGCGCCTGGTCGAACGCCGCGTTCACGATCGTCCTGCCGTCGGGGCTGATCGCCACGGGGAGAAAGCCGCCCCGGGAGAGCCACGGTGCCGGCACCCGCGTCCGGGTACGGAGGTCCCACAGCTCGGTCGCCGGCCCCGTGTCGCCGACGCCACCTGACGGGATACCCGATATGACGGCCCTGTCGTCGACGGACAGGGCAGTCACGTCGAGGTAGGTCAGCGTCGTCGGCGGCAGGATCCGCCGCCGGCTGTCCACGTCCCACAGCTGCCCCTCCGGCAGCTCGCCGCCCTTACTGACCACGAGCAGGCGTCCGCTGGGGCCGAACTCCAGTTTCTCCGCGAGCCTGAGGAAGGACGTGTCGCCGAACTCGGCGCCGATCTGCTTTCCCGAGGCGAGGTCCCAGAGCCGCAACCCGTCACCGGCGGCCGTGGCGAGCCTGGTGCCGTCCGGGCTCAGGGATGCGGCGAAGGCCGGCTTGCCAGCCGTGGTGAAGGTGTGGAGTCGCTCGCGCGTGCCGACCTCCCAGACTTGAACCTCGTTCTCGTTCACGTCGGCACGCATCCGGCCGTCGGGGCTCAGGGCGTGGACCGTTGTGGCGGTGCCGTCCGGATCGGCGAACAGGTCCTGCTGTGGCTGGGCCAGCGAGCTGTAGAGGCTCGACCGGGCCTCGGCGACGGGAGCGGTCTGCCACGCGGCCACGCTCAGCAGCATCGCCGCCCGCGGGTCGGTGGCCCGCAGCGCGTCCGCCCTGCCCGCTATCGCCTGGGCCTGCGCCCGGTCCAGTTGCTCGGCCACCGTGCGGCGCTGCTGTTCCGCGAGGCCACCCGCGGCGACCGCGAGGGCCAGCGACACGGCCAGGCTGAGGGTGACCAACCGGCGTCGTCTGCCCCGCCGGCGGACCAGCACCGTGCTGGCGGTGAGGAAGCTGCTCTCCGAGCCGGTGAGGTTCAGGTGGTGGCGGCCGGTGGCCGCCCACTGGAGCGCGGTCTCCAGCGCGCTTCCCTGGTAGAGGTCCCCGTCCTTGATCCCGCCCGTCTTCCAACGCCGGGCCGCGGCGTTGAGCCGCCAGTGAACCGGCAGGCCGCCGCGTTCGGCGTCGACCCATTCGTGCAGGCGGGGCCAGGCCCGCAACAGCGCGAGGTGGGCGATGGTCACGGTGTCGGTGTCCGGGTCGGTGACGATGAGACCGGCGGAGCCGTAGGCCGCGAGCACCTGCGCCACGAGGGCGGCCTCCTCCTCGGACCTGCCGTCGGCGAACTCGGCACGCGGAGCCCGCCTGAGCGTGTCCTGGCTGTCCTCGTCGACGCCGACCATCCGCAGGAAGATCTCCGGCATCAGCCGCTGCGCGGCGGGCGGCAGGCTGAGGTAGACGGTCTCGGCGTGCGTGCCGAGGGCGGGGTCGGCGGCGTTCAGCTGCGCGGGCGGGCGTACCCGCTCGGCTGCCCGTACCCCGTCCCGGAGAAGCGCGCCGGTGTCGCCGGGGTTCCCGATCAGGCCCATCAGCAACTCCTGTGCCGACGGCCGCAGCTCCGGATCCTTCTCCAGTGCCCGTCCGACCAGGATGCGGAGCGAGCCGTCCAGGACGCTCAGGTCGGGGTGAAAGGTCAGGACACGGTGCAGGACCGCGGCGGTGGCCTCACCGGTGAAGGCGTGGTGGCCGGTCGCCGCGAAAAGGATCACCGCTCCCCAGGCGAACACATCGGCGGACGCCTGCGCGCGCTGCCCTGACAGCACCTCGGGCGCCATGTACGGCGGCGTGCCGGCGGCGAGGCCGTCGGTGGTCAGTGACGCCTCCTCCGTTCGCGCGATACCGAAGTCGATCACTCGTGGACCGTCCGGGCCGAGCAGCACGTTCTCCGGCTTCAGATCCCGGTGGATCACCCCTGCCCGGTGGATGGAGGCGAGGGCGGTGGCGATGGCGGTGGCCAGGCGGTGGAGCCCGTCACCGTGGTAGGGCCCGGCGGTCGTGACCGCCTGCTTCAGCGTCGGGCCATGGACGAACTCGCTGACGATGTAGGGCGGGGACGCCTCGGGGTGAGCCTCGATGACCCTCGCGGTGCAGAAGGAGGAGACCTTCTGGGTGGCGGCGACCTCCTTGGTGAAGCGTCCCCGCAGTTGCGGATCCGCCCTACCGCCGGCACGCAGAACCTTGATCGCGACTCTGCCGCCCGTCTCGTCGTAGGCGTCGTAGACGACTCCCTGCCCGCCCTCGCCCAGGCGCCCCGCGAGCCAGTAGCCACCGATCCGCTGAGGGTCTCCGACACGCAGTGACACGCCCACTCCCGACGATCCAGATTCCGATCCCCCTTTATGTCGCTATGAAGGCAGCAAAAGTTGCGGCATCCGGCGAGAAACTCAGCCGTGTCTCCCGGCGCGACATGCGCATGATCATCCGCCGACCCGGCAGGGGGTCGTCAGGGCGGGTACGGGCCGCTCACCTCGACGGGAGCGCGCGAGACCGGCGGGGCGGACCGCGAGGTCAGACGGCGGCGTGCAGCCAGCGGACCGGTGCGCCCTCCCCCGCGTAGCGGAACGACTCAAGCTCGGCATCCCACTGCTTGCCCAGCAGGCGATCGATCTCCTCCTCCAACACCACGCGGCCCTGGCGTGCCATCAGCATGGCGGAGCGCAGCCGGTCCTCCGGGATCAGGATGTCACCCGTGGCCCCGACAACGGCCGTGAAGGCACCGAGAGACGGGGTGTAGGCGTGCCGGGCCCCGTCGACACCCGGTGAGGCGTCCTCGGTGATCTCGAAGCGGATCCGCTGCCAGCCCATCAGGGATGAGGTGATGGCCGCCGCGGTCCCCACCCGGGCCTCCCACTCGGCCTGTGCGCGCACGTGACCGGGCGCGGCGGGCTGTGGCGTCCAGGTCAGGTCCACGGGTACGCCAAGAACGCCTGCGACCGCCCATTCAATATGAGGGCACAGCGCAGGCTGAGCTGAGTGGACGTAAAGCACGCCACGAGCAGACACCGGACCTCCCGTTTCGGTACGAGGTGCGCCTTCCCCAACGGCCTCGTCCCAGGATGATCACAAGTGACTGAAGGAGAGACTACCGTCGGTCGTGACGTCGCACCAGAGGGGGGTCATACCAAGATGTTGCGACGCGGACGCTTGGCCAGGGCATCCTCGGGAGCGAAGAGAACCCCCGCAAGCTGGTGAGCACCCCCGGAGGACCAGATGGATACCGATATAGAACGGGTGGAACCCATCCCCGGATCGCCCGCTCTGATCAGAAAAGGTCAGTTGCTGACCGACGCCTCGGGCATGGCCGCCACCGCCCGCTGGGCCGACGCCGTCACCGAGGCCCAAGGGATCTACCGGGTGCGGCTCTCATCGGGCGTGGACGTCTGCGACCTGGTGGCGTCGTTACGGGAGCGGGGACTTCCCGCCTCCCCCAACCATGTGCTGACGGGCCAGCCGCTCTACTTCGGAGGTCCGGCCTCCCGCCCCTTCCCCACCCTCGCCCTCCCGATGCCCGAGCCCGCCGCGGACGGGCCCGCCACGACCGCCGTGACGGTGGCGCTGGCCGACACGGGCCTGGCGTCGCACCCGTGGTGGCGGACGAGCCCGTGGTTTCTGGAACGGGGACAGGAGTCCGCGGAGGTGCCCGACTCGGACGGCGACGGCGAACTGGACCCCCAGGCGGGGCACGGCACGTTCATCGCCGGGCTGGTCCTGCGGTCGGCCCCGGCGGCGAGGCCGCGGCCGATCCGGATGCTGAACAGCCACGGCATCGGAGACGAGGCCGGACTGCTGCGCGTCCTGGGCCGGCTCAGGGCCGAACCACCCCGGGTGCTCAACCTGTCCTTCGGCGGGCACACCTTCGACGACGGCCCCTCCCCGCTGGTGGAGGCCGCCCTGACGGAACTGGCCGGCACGGTCACGGTGGCCTGCGCGGGCAACACCGCCTCGGACCGCCCCTTCTGGCCCGCCGCCTCGCCCGAGGTGATCGCCGTCGGAGCACTGGACGCGGCGGAGCAGGCCAAGGCCCCGTTCTCGGCATACGGCCCGTGGGTCGACGCGTGTGCCCGTGGCGAGTGGCTGTCCAGCACCTTCCTCGAACACGGCGCGTTCCGCGGCTACGCGCGCTGGAGCGGGACCTCCTTCGCCGCCGCCCTGGTGAGCGGGGCGATCGCCGCGGCGTCGGCGGACCGGCCCTCGCGGGAGGCCGCGAAACACGTCCTCGATCCGGTGGGGGCCAGGCGGATCCCCGATTTGGGAGTCGTCGTGCCCACGCCCGGCTAAAGTCTCACCCAAAGTATTCACTCGAATACTCAGAGTGCCTTATGTGGCCCGGAGGTGCCGGTGAGCGACCAGCCCACGATCGAGGCCGTCCTGGCCGGCGACCAGGCGGCCTGGGACGCGCTGGTCACCCGCTTCACGGGCGCGCTGTGGTCGGCGGTGCGCGCCTACGACCTGAGCCCGGCGGACGCCGCCGACGCGGTGCAGGGCACGTGGCTACGGCTGCTCGAGAGCCTGCACACCATCCGTGACCCGGACCGGATCGGTCCCTGGCTGTTCACCACGGCCAAGCGCGAGGCGTCCCTGCTCCGCCGGCGGCACCGGGGCGAGCGGCTGGTCGCCGACCCGGTGGACGCGGAACGTGCGTGCGTGGACACCGAGCCGGCCGACGCCGGGCACGTCCACGCCGATCCGGCGCTGGCCGTGCTGACCGCCGACGAGAGCCGTCGTCTGTGGCAGGCCGTCGACCAGATGCCCGAGCCGTGCCGCTCGCTGTTCCGGCTGATGGCCACGGCCCCCGACGCGGGCGTCCACCAGCTGGCCGGGCGTCTGGGCATGCCCAGCGGCAGTTACGGCCCCACCCGGGGTCGCTGCCTGAACCGACTACGCACCATGCTCACCACTCGGGAGGCGACACCGTGACGCGACATCCGACGACGATCGACGACGAGTCCCTGATAGCCGCGCTGCGCCTGGCCTCCGGGAGCGACCCGGTGCCGGCCCAGGTGACGACCGCCGCCCGTGCGGTCTTCGGTCTGCGGCTGCCCGGTGCCGGCACGGCCCGCCCCGTGGTCACCCCCGCGCCGCAGGGCGTCCGGTCCACCGAGGAGCCCCGGCTGCTGAGGTTCGTCGCCGCCGAGCTCACGGTGGAGCTGGAGGTCACCTCCCTGGACGGGCTGGTCGACCTGGCGGGCCAGGTCTCCCCCTGTCCCGAGGCGGGCACGCTGGTCGAGATCCGCACGCTACACCTCACCGAGTCGCGCCCCCTGTCCCCGACGGGCCAGTTCGCCGTCACCGGCCTGCCGCCGGGCTGGTTCAGCGTGGTGTGTCACCGGCCGGAGAGCTTCCCGGTGGTCACCAGCTGGACCCGGATCCGCCCGTAGTTGACCTTCGACGAGGCGCTCGCCGCCGCCGAGCGCGCGGTCGACCTCTCGGGCAGCGACCCGGCCCGAGCCCTCGCTCTGGCCCGTACCGTGCTCGCCTCGCTCCCCGCGTCCTGCCGGGGAACGACCGGCCAGACGGGTGATCCGGACGGCGGCGGCGCGGTGCCGGAGCGGGCCTCGGGCTGCCGGCACTGCGAGGCGGAGGTGGTGGCGCACCGGGCACTGGCGGTGGCGGCACGTGAGCTCGGCGACCTGCCGTTCGCCGAGGAGCGGTTGCACCGGGCGGTGGAGATCTCACTGCGGGCCGGGCTGCCGCACCGGGCCGCCCAGGCGCGCCTGTCGCTGGTTCACATCCGCACCGAGCTGGGCCACCCGGAGCAGGCACTGGCCATCGCCACCGACGCCGAACCCGGTCTGGCCCCGGCCGAGCTGGGCAGGCTCGGCGTGCATCGCGCGATGGCCCTGGCGAGGCTCGGCCGCTACCGCGAGGCCGTCGAGCACTGCGACCGGGCCATGACCGTCCTCGGCGACGACGTCAGGTTCGTGGCCGGGGCGATGCTGAACCGCGGGCTCGCCCGGGTGTTCCTCGGGGAGTTCGAGGCGGCGGAGGCCGACCTGGGCCGGTGCGCGGAGCTGGCGAGGGACGCGGGCCTGGAACATGTGCTCGCACTCGCCGAGGGCAACCTGCCGTTCCTGGCCGCGCGGCGCGGCGACCTGCCCGCCGCCTTCACCGCCTACCGGCGCGCCCAGGACCTCCTGCTCGACTACCCGGAGCGGCTGGCGACGGTCCGCTGCGACCTGGCCGAGGCACTGGTCACCGCCCACCTGCCCGGCGAGGCTCGGGCGCTGCTGGACATGGCGGTTCCCGAGCTGGCGGCGGCGGGCGCCAGGGTGACCCTGGCCGAGGCCCGACTCCTGCTCGCCAGGGTCGAGCTGCGCACCGGAGATCCGCGCCGTGCCCGGGAGAGCGCGGAGCTGGCCGCCCGCGAGCTGGCCGCGCAGGGACGGACGGTCCTGACGCCGCTCGCCGAAGAGATCCTGCTGCGGGCCCGGCTCGCGCTGGACCCGTCCTCCGCCGAGTTACCGGCGACGGTGCCGGAGATGCTCTCGTGCGCCGAGGCGCTCGATGCCGCCGGGCACCGGGACGCCTCGGCGGCGCTCAGGCTCAGCGCCGCCGAGATCGCGCTCCGGCTGGGTGACCGGCCGTCCGCCGAGGGCCAGCTGGCCCTCCTCGCCCGCTCGGGTCGCGGAGTGGTCGCCCGCCGGGCGACGGCGCTGCGGCGGTTCCTGGCCGGCGACCGGCGGGGGGCGTTCGCGGCGGTGCTGGCGGGCCTCGCGGAGGTGGGGTCCGGAACGAAGGCGTTCGAGGACCCGGTGATGCGCGCGCACGCCGCCAGGGAGGGTGAGCCGCTGGCCGAGTTCGGGCTGGCCCTCGCCATGCGGACCGGGCGAGGCCGCACGGTCCTGGCGTGGGCCGAACGGTGGCGGGCGGTCACCGGGGGCGCGGGCCTGCCGCTCGCGCCCGGCCTGGCCGCGCTGCGAGCGGCGCTCGGGGAGTCGGTCCTGGTGGAGTTCGTCCGCCACGAGGCGGAACTGGCCGCCGTCGTGGTCACCGGGGAGCGTGTGACGCTGCGCCGCCTCGGCCCGTTCGCGACCGTCGCCGAGGCCACCGTCCGCCTCCGGTACGGGCTGCGCAGGACACACCTGCTCGATGGAAGGGCGCCAGAGTCCGGCGCGGAGGCCGCGGAGCTGGAACGGCTGCTCTTCCAGCCGCTGCGTGACCGGCTGGGCGACCGGCCGCTGGTGATCGTGCCGACGGGGGCGCTGCACATCCTGCCCTGGCCGCTGCTGCCGATGAACGCGGACCGGCCGGTGAGCGTGGCGGCCAGCGCCGCCGCCTGGCTGGCCGGCAGGCAGGTGCCCGCCGTGCGGGACGGGCGTGTCGTGACGGTGGCGGGGCCGGGGCTGCGGTGCTCGGAGGCCGAGGCCCGCATGGTCGGCGAGTGCCACCCGGGGACCGAGCGGGTGGCGGCTCGGCGGGCGGAGGTGATGACGGCGCTGGAGCGGGCGGACGTGGCGCATCTGGCCGCGCACGGAATGTTCTCCCCGCGCAGCCCGCTGCTGTCGAGCATCGATCTCGACGACGGCCCGCTGATGGCGTACGACCTGCTCCGGCTGCGCACCCCGCCGGGCCTGGTGGTGTTGTCGGCGTGCGACGCGGGGATGGCGCACGCCCCGGCCGACGGGGCGCCGCTGGGGCTGGCGGGCACGTTCCTGTCGCTGGGGACGCGGTGCGTGGTGGCCAGCCTGGTGCCGGTGCGCGACGAGGAGACGCTGGCTCTGATGACCGCCTTCCACGGGTCGCTGGCCGCCGGCGCCCCGCCCGCACGGGCACTGGCCACCGCGAGCGGGAAGACCGGGGTGGCGGGCTTCGTCTGCTTCGGGTGCGGGGATCAGCCGGTGGCGTCAGGCCCCGGGGAATCGGTCACTCGACCGGCCCACGACCCGGCGTAGCGCTGGTCTATCTGGTGCTCACCTCCAGGAGGGGAACGTGCTGCTCGGCGGGTGTCAGCGAACCGTGACAGCCGACGAAGGCCGCCTCCTGCGGCTCGGCGACCGAGGCGACGATGGCGCAGTCGGTGTACGGAACGGCGAGGACGTCGCCGATCCTGGGCAGCCATTCGGGGCGGACCCTGGGGCCGAACCAGCCGGATTCGACCGCCTCCTGGCGGGATGCCACCCATGCCTTTCCGGCGAGGATGTCGCGCCAGGTGTCGAGGACCGCCTCCGCAGCGCCGGGGACGGTGTAGACGTGACGGGCCCTGGCCTCCCCGCCGAGCAGTGCGACGCCCTCGCGCAGCACGCCGAGCGTGTCGACATCGACGCGCTCGGTGACGTTGACCATGCCGTGGTCGGCGGTGACGTACATCGCCGAGCCGGGCGGGAGCGTCTCGGCCAGTCGCTCGGCCATCCGGTCGACCCGGGCGAGCTGGTCGAGCCAGGCCGGGGAGCCCCAGCCGGTCCGGTGGCCGATGGAGTCGAGGTCTCCGTAGTAGACCGAGACGTGGGCGCGGGGCTCGGTCAGCGCGTGGCGGACCCCGGCGATCCGGTCGTCGACCTCGTCGGCACCGACGAAGCGCACGCCCCGGTAGACGGCCCTGTTGAAACCGGTGGTCTCGAACCTGGCCGGGCCGATGTAGCTGACCGGGATGTCGGCCGCCGCCGCACGCTCGTACACGGTCGGAGCGGGCTGCCAGTCGCCGGGCTCGACGAGGGGGCCCTGGGCGGTCCAGCGCAGGCAGTTGAGCATGTAGCCGGCGCCGGGCACGGCGAGCTGGTAGCCGAGCATGCCGTGCTCGCCCGGCGGCAGACCGGTGCCCAGCGTGCCCAGGCTGGTCACGGTCGTGGCGGGGAAGCCCGCGGTGAGCACCCGGTCGAGCCTGGCGGACAGGAACGGCGCGGCCAGCGGGTGGGCGCGGAGCAGTTCGGCGCCCATGCCGTCGACGAGGAAGAGCAGGACTCGCTCTGCCGGGGCGAGGCCCAGCGGGTTGTCGCCGTCCATCCCGACCGCGGCGAGCAGCGAGGAGGACAGGTCCGCGAGCGAGGCCGTCCCGTAGGCGGGGACCAGCGGGGTCATGAGGCGGTGCGGGCGGTGGCCTCCGACAGTGCCTTGGCGAAGGCCAGCACGTGGGAGACGGCCTCTGGCCCGTCGGCCGCCTCGCTCACCCGCAGGGAGAGGTCGTCGGCCGTGATGGCACCGGTGTATCCGTGGTCGGCCTCGCAGTTCTCGTCACCGCAGGTGGCCGGCTCCAGGTCGACGTGGGAGATGGCACCCCAGCCGATCGTGAGCGTGACCTCCGTGGGCGGCACGCCCGGCACGTAGGAGGCGGGGTCGGGGACGACCCTGGTGACCGCGACCGACTGGATCCGGCTGAGCCGCACGGCCTCGGTGGTCGTGGAGGCGTGTGACGCCGACACCCCCTCCACGGGCGGGTGCTCGTCGGTGTGGCAGACGAGTAGCCGGGTGGGTGAGAGCACCAGCACCGTGACGTGCCTGCGCACCTCCATGGCCGGGTCGAAGGTGGCCTCGTGGTGCACGACGTAGGCGCCCACCTGCTCCTTGCCGAGCGCGGACTCGACCGCGTCGGCGACCAGATCGGGATAGTAGCCACTGCGGTCGATGGCGTCGCGCAGGCCGGCGGACGAGAGTCGGGTTTCCCTCATGGGTCCATCCTGCCCTGTCCGGGGCAACGCTTTCACCGGGAGCGCGCGACCTTTGGCAGGTGGTGCAAATCGTGATCCGCCCCACCACGGCCCCTTCCCGGCCGCGTGGACGCCGCCGGACGTCCTCACCGGCCCTCGACTTTTCCCTTCGATCGGTTTGGCGTGATCCTTTCGGGGCTACCGGGAGCAGTGGCGGTGGCACGCCTGCCGTCCCGAGCCGCGGCGACGGATGGTTCACCGCATTCGGCGAATGTTTCGCAAATCCAAGCATGTTTTCACCGCATCGGAATTGGAGGCGGTGGATTCCCAGCGGAATCGGGGGATGAGGAAATATGACCGATGAACGTCCAGATCCTGCGGGGTGCGGGCCGATGCGACGAATCGGTCTCGTGCTGACCGTCGCGGCGGCCGTCGCGGGCGTGCCGCCCGCCCTGGGAGCGAGGTTCCCCGGCGACCTGATCCTCACCACGGTCCACGACGGCCCGTTCGAGGCGGGTGGCACCGGCACGTTCTCCATAGACGTCACCGCCGACCCCGCCTCCGGCGGGATCGGATACCCGACCGAGGTCACCTACTACTTCCCCGCGGGCCTGACCCCGGTACGGGCCTCCGGCGCGGGCTGGAGATGCTGGATCACGGGCGGCAGCGTCGGCTGCGAAACGCGTGACCTGGCCTCCCCCGGCTTCCAGCTTCCCCGGATCACGGTCGGCGTGACCGTGGCGAGGGACGCCACCGGCACGCTGACCGCCTCCGGCAGGGCGGTCGAGGCCGTGGCCGTCCCCACCGGGACCCGCCCTGCGACCGCCACCGTCGCCAGCACGGTCCAGATCGTCCCCGCGACGCCCGCGACCTGAGCGAGGCCGGGGTGCGCCGTGCTCTCCCGCCGTGGGCCCGGCGGGAGAGCACACTAGCCGAGGCGCCGAGGGCCGCCGTCGGGACGCGGTCCCCGGTGGCTGCGGAGCACGGCCCGGGCGCCCAGCACGGTCACCCCTGACTCCCCCACCAGCACCGGGTCGAGGGTGAGCCGCGCCACCTCGGGGAGGTCGTCCGCCAGCCGCCCGAGCCGGATCAGCAGGTCCTCCAGCGCCTCGACCGCGACCGGCGGGTAGCCGTACTCGCCGAGGAGCAGGGGGGCTGCGCGCGGCGACCTCACCAGTGCCGCCGCGTCCTCGCGGGTCAGCGGCGCCAGCCGGTACGCCTCGTCGCGCAGCAGCCGTGCGGTGATCTCGCCGAGCCCGAAGGAGACGACCGCGCCGAAGGCGGGGTCCTCCATCACACCGGCCACGGTCGGCACCGCGGGCTGCGGAGCCATCCGCTGCACCGTGAGCACGGCCTCGGGTTCGAGTTGGCGCGTCAGGTCGGCGTAGGCGTCACGCACCCCGTCGGGTCCCGACAGTCCCAGGCGCACGGTCCCGGCGCGCTTGGCCGCCTCGGCTCCCGCGGCCTTCAGCACCACCGGCCAGCCGAGCCTGGTCGCGGCGTCGACCGCCTCCTGGGGCGAGGTCACCGTCTCCGACGGCCAGACCTCCACCCCGTAGCAGGCGAGCAGCTGCGAGGCGTCGATCTCGGCCGGGGCGTCGCCAAGAGCGGCGAGCACGAGGCTCCGTGCCGCACCGGTGTCGACGCTTTCGATCTCCTCGGGCACCCCCGCGGGCTGCTCCAGCCAGCGCGCGTGCCGCACCACATGGGCGAGCGCGCGGACCGCCTCCTCCGGCGCCGTGTACGAGGGAATGGAGCCCCGCTCGGGGGTGGCGCCGACCCGCAGTTCCCCGAGCATGCCGATCTTGCCCTCGAAGATGGCCAGCACCGGTTTGCCGCAGTCCCTGGAGGCTCGCAGCAGCTCGGCACCGACCTCTTCGGCGTTGCCCGGGATGGGCGGCATGTAGATCGCGACCACCGCGTCCACGTCCGGGAGCACCGAGGCCAGGGCCGCGCCGAACTCGGCGGCGCCCGCCCGGGCGCCGAGGTCGACCGGCGGTCTGGGCGCCAGGCCGACCCGCACGCAGGCGTCGGCCGCCAGCAGCGCCATCGCGTCGGAGTTGCCGACCAGGCCGACCCTGGGCCCGGCGGGCAACGGCTGGTAGGCCAGTAGCTGCGCCACGTCGAACTGCTGGATCAGGTCGTCCACCCTGATCACTCCCGCCTGCTCGAACAGCGCGCTGAGCGCGGTGTCCGGCAGGCCGAGCACGGGCGCGGCGTGACCGGTGGGCACGCCCTGGGTGGTGCCGCCGCTCTTGACGACCACGATCGGCTTGCGGCGCGAGATACGCCGCGCGAGGCGGGCGAACTTGCGGGGGTTTCCCAGCGACTCCAGATAGAGCAGGATCACGTCGGTCTGCGGATCCTCCTCCCAGTACTGGAGCAGGTCGTTGCCCGACACGTCGGCGCGGTTACCCGCGGAGACGAACGAGGAGATGCCCATGCCCCGCTGGGCCACCCGCTGCAGCAGCGCGGTGCCCAGGGCTCCGGACTGGCTGAAGAAGCCGACCCTGCCGCGCTCGGGGAGGGTGGCGGCGAGCGTGGCGTTCAGGCGTACCGATGGGTCGGTATTGGCGACGCCGAGGCAGTTGGGGCCGACGACCCGCAGGCCGTACGCACGGGCGATGCGCACCATCTCGTCCTGCCTGGCCCGCCCCTCGGGGCCGGTCTCGCCGAATCCGGAGGAGACCACGATCAGCCCGCGCACCCCCTTCTCCGCGCACTCCTTGACCACGTCGATCACCCCGTCGGCGGGTACGGCGAGAACGGCGAGGTCCACCTCCCCGTCGATGTCCGTCACACTCGGGTAGGCCCGCACCCCCGCCACGGCCCGCGCCTCACGGTGCACGGGGTAGACCGGACCGGTGAAGTCGGCGCCGAGCAGGTTGCGCAGCACGGTCTGGCCGACGCCGCCCGGCTCGCGGCCCGCTCCGACGACCGCCACCGAGCCCGGCGAGAGCAGTCGCTCGATCGAGCGGGACTCGGCGCGGTGCTCGCGGGAGGCGGTCACCTCCTGGGCGGTCTCGGTCGGGGTGAGATCGAGGGTCATCCGGACCACGCCGTCGGCGAAACTGCTCTGCGCGGTATAGCCGACCTGCTTGAGGACCGCCATCATCTTCTGGTTGGCGGGCAGCACATCGGCGACGAAGCGGGCGATCCCCCGCTCCCTGGCGGTGGCGGCCAGGTGTTCGAGGAGCACCGAGGCGACCCCCCGGCCCTGGTGGGCGTCCTCGACCAGGAAGGCGACCTCCGCCTCGCCGGGTTCGATCCGGTCATAGCGGATGACCCCCACCATCTCAGTGCCGATCGTGGCGATCAACGCCACGCGGTCCACGTAGTCGACGTTGGTGAACCAGGTGATCTCCCGATCCGACAGCCGCGGCCGGGGGCCGAAGAAGCGGAAGTAGATCGACTCGGCGGACAGCCGGCTGTAGAAGGAACGCAACCGGTCGGCGTCGGCGGGCCGAATCGGGCGCACGTGGGCGGTTCCGCCGTCCGACAGGACGACGTCCGCCTCCCAGTGAGCAGGGTACTGAGCAACCTCCACAGCCCCGAGAGTAGACGCGAATCTCACAAGACGGACCACCGGCACGAATTCACGCAACGCTTGTGCATCGACTATGGTCCGGTGTCTGGTCAAGACCCCATACCCTGGCCGGAAGCTGTTAAGTTTTTCGCGGCTAGAGGTACGGCTTGAAGCACGGCCAGAGGCACGTCGGCATCGAAGGCAGCAAGGTGGTGACATCATGACGCGGGTGGTCGTGGTGGGCGATCTCATGACCGACGCGGTCGCGAGAGCTCGCTACCCGTTGGCGAGGGCCAGCGACACACCGGCGGTCGTCACCATGCACGGCGGTGGTTCAGGGGCCAACATCGCCTCCTGGCTCGCCGTCGAGGGCACGGAGGTCGCCTTCATCGGGCGGCGCGGCGCCGACATCACCGGCCGTAACCGCGACATGGAGCTGATGGGCTACGGCGTCGACGCCCGCCTCGTCATGGATCCCGAGCGACCGACCGGCACCTGCGTGGTGCTCGTCACCCACAAGGGCGAGCGCACCATGCTGTCCGACCCCGGCGCGAACGCGGCCCTGTCCCCCGAGGATCTGCCCCGCGACCTGTTCTCCCAGGGCGGGCACCTGCACCTGTCCGGCTACACGCTGATCAACGAGGGTTCCCGCGACGCCGGTATGGCGGCGCTGGAGATGGCTCGTCGCTCCGGGATGTCCGTCTCGGTCGACTGCTCCTCCTCCGCTCCCCTGGAGCGCACCGGCGCCGAGCCCTTCCTGGAGTGGACGCAGAGCGCCAAGCTGCTGTTCGCCAACACCGACCAGGCGAAGGTCCTCACCGGCCGCGACGATCCCGCCGCCGCCGCCAAGGTCCTCACCGCCTGGTTCCCGCAGGTGGTCGTCAAGCTCCGCGACGAGGGCGCGCTCTGGTACGGCAACAACCGCCCCGACCCGATCAAGGTCCCCGCCGGGACCGTGGAACGCGTGGTCGACGGCACCGGCGCCGGTGACGCCTTCACCGCGGGCTTCCTGCCGGCCTGGCTCGGCGGCAAGCCCCCGGCCGAGGCCCTGGCCTCCGGCTGCCACCTGGCCTCCCGGGCCATCTCGCACCTGGGCGCCCGCCCCCGCCTCTAGCGGGAGTCCGCCTGGCCGGACAGACCCGATTCGGCGGTCTTCTCCCCCATGGCCCCGGCCGCCAAGTAGCTCTGCGACAGACCACGGTCGCGGTTCGTGATCGTCACTAGCCGGTCACACCGGCCGATCTCGGGGGCCGGTTGGACGAGGGAGCACGCTGGTACGCCGGGAGTGGGAACCGGAAGAGCCGATCGCGGCGTGGACGCCGCTGGAAGATGACTGAGAGCCGGGGGCGGACAGGGCCGGCCCGACCCGGCTCGGTTTCAGCCTGCCCGGCTCCAGCGGCCGGCAGGCTCTGACCGGCTCTTGTCGCAGGAGAGACACAGTTCGGGGACAGAGAGCGTCCCACTTTCGACTGAGCCGAAATCCGCCGCACGAGTGACGAGGCGGAGCCGGGTTTCCGGCGACTATGGGACACGTCGTGAACCATTCTTCGCCGGGGGGCAGTGTGCGGGGCAGTGAAGCAGGGCACTCGGAGAGCGGGATCGAGAAGTTGCTTCATGGGCGACCAGACGGCGAACGGAGCATCGGGTTCCGGGTTCTGGGTCCCTTCGAGGCCTATGCCGCCGAGGCCTCCGTCAGCCTCGGCGGTCCGCGGCAGCGAGCCCTCCTGGCCCGGTTGGTGGCCGCGGCGGGTACGGTCGTCTCCACGGACACCCTGATCGACGATCTGTATCACGGCGCGCCGCCGGTGAACGCGCTGGCCTCGATCCATGTCCACGTGTCGAACCTGCGCCGGGCGATCGAGCCGGACCGGGCTCCGCGCACCCCGCCTCGGCTCCTGGTCGCCCGGCGGCCCGGCTACATGCTCGCCACAGCGAACGTCGACGCGCTGCGCTTCGGCAGGCTCGTCTCCGACGCGGAACAGCGCCCGCCCGCGGAGTCGCTCAACCTCCTGGAGGAGGCGCTGCGGTTGTGGCGCGACCTGCCCTACGGCGAGTTCGCCGACGAGCTGTGGGCGATCGCCGAGGTGAACCGCCTGTACGAGCTGCGCCTGACCGCGATCGAGCGCCGGACCCAGGCGTTGCTGGATCTCGGCCGTCCACAGGCGGTGATCCACGAGCTGGAGTCCGAGATCGGGGAACATCCGCTTCGCGAGCGGCTGTGGTGGTTGCTCGCCCTGGCCCGCTACCGCAGCGGGCGGCAGGCCGACGCGCTGGCCACGTTGCGCCGGGCACGGAAGGTCATCGCCGAACAACTCGGCCTTGATCCGGGCCCCGAGCTGCAGATGCTGGAGAAGGACATCCTCCAGCAGTCGCGGTCGCTCACCTTCCCGCCCGAGCCCGTCTCGCTGTCGCATCCCCCCTCGTCCCCCGTGGCCGCCGAGATCCTCCCACCGGGGTCGGCCCACGGGCATCTGATCGGGCGGGATCGGCAGCTCGCGACGTTGACGACCCTCCCCGTCCTGATGGACCGGAACGGCGTGGTGACCGCCGCGATCAGCGGCGAGCCCGGCATCGGCAAGACCCGGCTGTTGCAGGCGTTCCGCGACGACTGCGCCGATCTCGGCTATCTGGTGCTGTGGGGGCGCTGCCACGAGGGGGAGGGGGTGCCGCCGCTGTGGCCGTGGCTGCAGGTGCTGCGCGCGCTGGCCGAGTCCGTCCCGCCGCCGGATCGCCAGGCGCTGGCGGGGCTGCTGGGCGATGAGCGGCTCACCGGCGCGCCCGGGACGGCGGCGCGCCATCGCAACCAGCTCATCGCGCAGTGGCTCATCGAGGCCGCGCGGCTCCGGCCTCTGGTGATCATCCTGGACGACCTGCACTGGGCCGACTCCGCCACACTCGAACTGCTCCGGGATGTCGTCGTGCTGTCCGGGGCGCAGGCCAGGAACGTCTCCGTGACCCTGGTCACCGCGTTCCGCGAAGCGGCGTACCGCGACCTGACGGGGCACCCCGGCACCTCCCCGAACGGCGCCTTCAAGCTCTCGGTGGACGAGGTCCTCTACCATCTCGCCCGTTACGATCTGGTGCGCATCCGGCTGAGCGGCCTGACCACCACCGAGGTCCGGGCCCTCGCCGAGGAGCTGGGCGGCAAGATGGACGGCCCCGCGGCCGAGAGACTGGCCGAGCGGACCGGCGGCAACCCGTTCTTCGTCTGCGAGAGCGCCCGCCTGCTGGCCCAGGGCCAGAGCCTGGACATCGTGCCGGACGCGGTGGCCGATCTGATCAGGCAACGGCTGGCCATGCTCGGGCCGCAGAGCACCGAGGTGCTCGGCATCGCCGCGGTGATCGGCAGGAGCTTCGACCCCGGCCTGGTCGCGGAGGTGTGCCAGGCGTCGGAACCGGGCGCGACGCACACCTATGGTCTGCTGGACCGGGCGGCGCAGGCCGGGCTCATCGTCACCGGTGACGGGTGCATGACATTCGTCCACGATCTGGTCAAAGAGACCCTGATCCGCGACGTCCCGCCGCTGCGGAAGGCGATGATCCATCGGGAGGTGATGGCCGCGCTGTCGGCCAAGCCGAGCGCCGACGTGACGACCATCGCCTACCACTCGGTGGAGGCGGGCCCGGCGGCGTACCGGGAGGCGGCGCACTGGGCCCGCGCGGTGGCCCGGCAAGCGAGTTCCTGCGCGGCGTACCAGGAGGCCGCCACCTGGTGGGGCCGGGCCGTCACCGCGCACGGCGCCTGCGGCGGCGACCCCGCCGAGCACGTGGAGCTCCTGCTGCAGCAGGTGCGCGCCCTGCTGGAGGCGGGAGACGCGATGGGCGCCCGCCAGGTCCGCGCACAGGCCCTGCGGGTCACCGACCGCGCCGGAGCGGGCCCCGAGCTGACCGCCCGCGCCCTCACCGCGCTGGACGCCCCGGCCATCTGGACGCTGCGCAACCCGTACGAGCCGGTGGAACTGCAACTGGTGGAGCAGTTCGAGCACACCCTGCGCCTGCTGCCCGAGACCGACAGCGCCGAGCGGACGCTGCTGCTGGGCGGCCTGGCCCAGGAACTGTACGACGGCGGCGCCGACGACACCCGCTGCCTCTCCCTGTCCGCCGAGGCGGTCGCGATGGCGCGCCGGATCGGTGACGCGCACCTGCTCATGCGGGCGCTCAACGCCCGCTCGCTGTCCGTGCCGCAGGTGACCTGCATCGGCGAGCTCATGGAGATCACCGATGAGCTGCACGGGCTCGCGCTGGACACCGGGACGCCGGGATTCGAACTGCTCGCTCACATGATGGACACCCACTACAAGCTGGAGATGTCCGATCTGGAGGGGGCGGACCGGGCCGCCGCACGCTGCGACGTCATGTTGGATCACCTGCGACTCCCGTGGCCGCGGTTCCAGCACACCATGTGGCGGGCCAACCGGCTCGCCCTGGCCGGCCGGTTCGACGAGGCCGATGCCCTGTACGACGATGCCGAACGCCAGACCCAGCGGCTCGGCATGTGGTACGCGGGCGCGGTCGTGGCGAACGGCCGCCTCATGCTGTGCTATCAGCGCGGTGCCATCGCCGAGGCCGGACCGCTGATCGACCAGATCGCCGGTATCCATCCCAGCGTGGACCACGACGCCCGGGTGCTGGAACTGTGCGCCCAGGGCCGCCTGGACGAGGCCCGGGCCCTGGCCCGGGAAGGGTGGCCGCCCCCGCCGATGGACTGGTCGTGGCTGACCATGACCTGCTTGCAGGGCGCGGCCCAGGCCGCCGTCGGCGACCTGCCGGCATGCCGGGTGACCTGGAGGAGACTGCTGCCCTACGCCGGGCGGATCTCGGGCGGATCCGCGGTGGCCTGCATCGGTCCCGTAGACCACTTCCTGGACCTGCTCGCCGCCGCCCTCGGCGAGACCGTCCCGGCCCCCGGGCGCCCGGCGCCGCCGTAGTGGCCGCCGTCGGGGCCGCACCCGCCGGACAGCGGGGCCGGGCGGGCCTCGGGCTCACGCGGGTTGCGCGGCCGGCCACGGCGGGCGGTGATCGATGCGCGTGAGCACCTCCGGGAATCCGAACCGGCGACGGCGCCGGGCCGGTCGTGCTGAGCGGCCTCCCGGTTGTTCAGCGGGGTGCCCGCGATGTGTTCCTGCGCCAGGAACAAGGTTGTCGTTCTGTTGGAAAAGAAGCACTTTGCGCGCCGTGACGCCCAGCGGTCCGAAGATCTCCAGCATGCGCGCCTCATGGCGCATCCGGTCCCGATCATCGGTTCCGTCGAGCCCGGCGCTCAGGTGGGAATGTCGCACGGGCGATGTCCCCCAGGACGTGACGGTCCGCACCGGAGACGCCGTCCCCCGCCGAACCACGTTCATTCACGACGCCGAATCTCCATTCGTGTTCTCCGGCAGGGGACGATGTCGAGCCATTGGTGCGAAACGACTGCCCGGATCTCGCCCGTGACCGGTTCCGCCGGTAATCCTCCGGACGCGGACCAGCCTGCCAGCGGCGCCTAATGGCGGTCTTAAGGTCTCCACGCCCGCCGGGCCGGCCCGTGCCGGGGTGCGCATTAAGAGTGGCTAAGCGGCCCGTAAGAACCCCCGGTTACCGTCGGCATCGTCAGGAGTACACGTCGGCAACTCCCCGGCCCCAAGAGGAGAGCCCGTTGAGCACCGAGTTGGACGAGTACGAAGCGGCACTCCAGGAAAGCCGCCAGGGACTTACCGCCGATCCGGCCACAGCCCCGCCGTTCTCCGCCGGTTGCGAGGGCCGGCCTTTCGCACGGTGGATGCTGCGGTACAACGCACACGGCACTCACCTGACGCATGACGTCGAGCGCTGGATCGCCGGCGCGGCGCCGCCGGTGAACGCGGCCGTGTGAGCGTGCGATCACACCGCCAAGCTGCGGGTTCGCAAACAGCCGGCGTCCCGCTGTGACGCCTGCGACGCCGTGAAGGGCCTCCGCTCCTTCACGGTGCGTCTCGGCTCCGCCACACCCTGAGAAAGGGCTGGGAATCAGTCCGGAATTCTTTGAACGGCGCATCGCGCAGTGGCATACGGCCATGCGGCCGGCAACGGATTCCCTCCTCGACGCCGTATCGGCGAAGGAGCCGGTGGACCTCCTGGACTTGATCCCTGACCGCGCGCCCACGGACTCCGCCGGCCTCGCCGGCGGACATCGAGACCCCCGCATCACCGGCGGGGGTCTTTCCCCAACGGAAGGAAATTCACGATGGAACTCGACATCCAGGCTCTGGATATGCTCCCCGCCCAGGCGGAGAGCCCCCTTATGCCGTGCCTCGGCATCACCTGCGTCAAGTGGAGCTGCCTCACCGACATCACCACCATCACGACCGGCCTCTAACCCGCGACGATCCGCGTCGGCGGATCAGCACGGATTCCCGCGAACCGTTTTCTGAAGGAGATCCACAATGGGGCTCGACGTCCAGGCTCTGGACATGCTCCCCGCCCAGACGGAGAGCCCCCTTTACCCGTGCGGCACATTGCGCCGGCTGTGGCGACGGCGCAGGGCACGGCTGAAGACGGCCGGGCTGGGAGCCTTCTCCCGATCCGGCAGGCCGGGACGGGCGATGACCGCCCTTCGGATCGCCGAGCCCCGGCCTCAGCCCGTATCCCCGGCCGGGAGGACTGATCTCCGAACCGCGAGCCGCACCGTCCGGCGCCCGCCTAGCTGGTGACCGCCAGGGCGAGGGGCAGCACGGCGGGGGCTCCGGCGTGGCGGAGCATGGCGGCTCCCAGGGTCATCGTCCAGCCCGTGTCGATCTGGTCGTCGACCAGCAGGAGCGGTCCCTGGGCCGAGGCGACGGCCGCGCCCAGGGCGGAGGGCATGGCGAGGGTGCCCCGGATCGCCTGGACCCGCTGCGCGCTGTTGAACTGCCGTCCCGGCGGGCCCGACCGGTAGCCGAGATCGCCCAGATAGGACAGACGCCCCACCTGGGCCAGCCGCTCGGCCAGGCTGCGGACGAGTTGTGGGCGGCTGCTCGAGGGCACCGCGACCACGCCGACCGGGCGCTGCGCCCACTCCCAGGACGACAGCACCTTGACCACGGCGGCGAAGACGTCGTCGGGGATCGGCCCGTCGGAGGCGCCGTCGGCCAGCAGGCCGCGCAGGCGATTGCCCCAGCCGATGTCGGTGAGCCTGCCCAGCACCCGCCCCGGCTCGGCGCCCAGTTCCGGCCTGATCCGGCCCTTGAGATCGGTCAGCCCCGTCGGCCACTGCCTGCGCGCCTCGACCTCCACCCCGGGCCGGCGAAGCCGGTCGGCCGCCGAACGCACGGCCTGGGAGTCCACCTCGGGCGAGCGATGCGCGCCGGTGCAGTTGTCGCAGCGCCCGCAGGGGGCAGCGGTGTCGTCGTCCAGGCGGCGGCGGAGGAACTCCTCACGGCAGCCGGTGGTGTCGAGGTAGTCGAGCATGGCCCGCTGCTCGGCCTCCCGCTCGGCGGCGACCCTGGCGTAGCGCGGGGCGTCGTACTCCCAGGGCTCGCCGGTGGACTCCCAGCCGCCCTTGACCCGGCGCACGGCGCCGTCGACGTCGAGGACCTTCAGCATGGTCTCCAGGCGGCTCCGGCTGAGATCCACCCGGTTCTCCAGGGCGGCCGTGGACATCACTCCGCCCTCCTCCAGCGCGGCCAGCACGGCCCGCACGACGGGCTCCGGCGGGAAGGCCAGCGAGGCGAAGTACGCCCAGATGTCGCGGTCCTCGGCGCCGGGCAGCAGGATCACCTCTGCCCGCTCGACCCCGCGGCCCGCCCTGCCGACCTGCTGGTAGTAGGCCACCGGGGACTGCGGGGCCCCGACGTGGATGACGAAGCCCAGGTCGGGCTTGTCGTAGCCCATGCCGAGCGCGGAGGTCGCGACCAGCGCCTTGATCTTGTTGTCCAGCAGCGCCTGCTCGGCGGCGAGCCGCTCGGCCTGTTCGGTCTGCCCGGAGTAGGCGACCACCTCGTGGCCCTGCTCGCGCAGGTAGGCGGCGATCTCCTGGGCGGCGGCCACGGTGAGCGTGTAGACGATGCCGGAACCGGGGAGCTCGTGCAGCGTGCTCGCGAGCCAGGCCAGGCGCTGCTCGGCGCCGCGCAGGCGCACGACCCCGAGGTGGAGGCTGTCGCGCTCCAGCGCGCCGCGCAGCACCAACGTCTCCTCGCCCATCTGCTCGGCGACGTCGCGGGTGACCCTGGCGTTGGCCGTGGCGGTGGTCGCGAGGACCGGCACGCCCTCGGTGAGCTCCCCGAACAGCGTGCGCAGCCGCCGGTAGTCGGGACGGAAGTCGTGGCCCCAGTCGGAGATGCAGTGCGCCTCGTCGACCACGATCAGGCCCGCGCTCTCGGCCAGCTCGGGCAGCACCTGGTCGCGGAAGTCGGGGTTGTTGAGCCGCTCGGGGCTGACCAGCAGCACGTCGACCTCACCCTCGGCGACCTGGTTGTAGACCCGCTCCCACTCCTCGGGGTTGGCCGAGTTGATCGTGACCGCGTTGATCCCGGCGCGCTCGGCGGCGGCGATCTGGTTGCGCATCAGGGCCAGCAGCGGGGACACGATGACGGTGGGCCCCTCACCCAGCTCGCGCAGGAGCGCGGTGGCGATGAAGTAGACGGCCGACTTGCCCCAGCCGGTGCGCTGCACCACGAGCACCCGGCGCCGGTCCATGACCAGTGCCCTGATGGCCGACCACTGGTCCTCACGCAGCCGGGCGTGCTCCCCGGCGAGCGCCCGCAGCCGCCCCTCGGCCTCTTCTCGCAGCATCTGCTCTTCGCTCACCGGTCATTGGTACCAGGTCCGGCCGACTGTTTCACTCCGGACTCCGGCGGTGCCTTCCGCCCGGACGACGTCGCACGATGATGGCCGAACCTTGACCGAACCGCCGGAGCCTCTTCGGCTCCCCCCTCGGGCACCGGTAGGACAGTGGGATCACCAACCGGGCACACCAGGGAGAACCGCGCTCCACCCACATGCCCAACCTCAGCAGACTGCGCGCCGACACGGTGGCGGGGATCACCACTGCCTCCGTCGTCCTGCCCCAGACGGTGGCCTACGCCACCATCGCCGGGCTGCCCGTGCAGGCGGGCCTGTACTGCGCGCTGGTCCCGATGATCACCTACGCGCTGCTCGGCACCTCATGCCCGCTGTCGGTCAGCACCACCTCCCCCCTGTCCGCGCTGACGGCGGCCGCCCTCGCGGCGACGCCCCCGGGGATCGCGCCGCTGACGGCCGCCTCGACGCTGGCCGTGCTGACCGGGGTGATCCTGCTGGCCGCGAGCGTCCTGCGGCTGGGATTCCTCGCCGACTTCATCTCCGACCCGGTGATGACCGGCCTGAAGAGCGGGATCGGCCTGACCATCGCGGTCAGGCGGCGCCTCACCGCGTTGCCGTCGGTCACCGCGGCGAGACACCACCTGACCGATCCTCGCCACGGTGAGATCCGCCGGGCAGGGCCTAGGCGTCCAGGTGCTCGGGGAAGGCGTTGATCGTCACCCGGTGCATGCGGCGGCGCTCGGTGTAGTCGGCGACCGCGTAGTGCTGGGTGCTCCGGTTGTCCCAGAAGGCCAGCGTGCCCGGCCGCCAGTTGAGCCGGACCTGGTATTCGGGAGAGCGGATGTGGTCGATCAGGTAGGGCAGCAACGCCTCGTTCTCCCGGTCGGACAACCCCACCAGCCGCGTGGTGGAGGAGCGGTTGACGAACAGCGCCTTGCGTCCGGTCTCGGCGTGCGTGCGCACCACGGGACGCTCGATCGGCGGCCATTTGGCCTGGACCTGCTCGAGGTCGAAGTCGTGCCCCTTGGAGATGGCCTTCTTCATCGAGGCCGTGATGTCGTGGATCGCGGTGAGCTCGTCGCAGAGCCGCTGGATGGGCGGCGAGAGCGTCTCGTAGGCCAGGTGGGCGTTGGCCCAGAGGGTGTCACCGCCGATGGAGGGCAGTTGCACGCAGCGCAGCAGCGAGCCCATCGGCGGGACCGGCTCGAAGGTGTTGTCGCTGTGCCACTCGTCGCCGCCCTCGCCCTTGGGGTCGGTCTGGTCGAGGACGTGGATGGCGGTGCCACCGTCCTTCTTGAAGGCGGGGTGGTTGATCGAGCCGAAGTTCTCCGCGAAGCGGATGTGCTCTTCGTCACTGATGTGCTGGTCGCGGAAGAAGAGGACCTTGTGCTCCAGCCAGCCTCGCCGGATCTCCTGGACCTCCCCCTCCGACAGCGGCTTGCGCAGGTCGACACCGCTCACCTCGGCGCCGATGTGCCTGGTCACGGGCTTGAACTCAATCATCTTCGGACGCCCCTCCATCGTGGCCGCACGGCATTCGCGAAGGTTAGGTCATCCTTACCCAGCCCTCTTTCCGAGCCTAGCCCGATCCACTAAAACAAGCAATTGCTTGGTAAAGAATACGCTCCGGACCGGTACCGGTCGAGGGCGGACCCCGCCCACTGCGGCCCCCCTCGCGAGGAGGTCGCGCCGGGTCGGCGGGGAGCGGGGGAACCGGCAGGCTCCGCGCCATGGTTTGATGCATCCACTATGGACGTCACCACCTGGTATCTCGAACAGACCTCACGCTCGGACCTGCTGCCCGCCAAGTCGCCGTCGATCGAGGTCGACGTCGTACACGCCGAGGTGCCCTCGCCCGAGTTCAGCCGGTTCCTCAGCACGGCCGTCGGCGGAGAATGGCACTGGACCAACCGGCTGCCGTGGACCTGGCTTGAATGGAGCGACTGGCTGGAGGGCGGCGTGGAGACGTGGGTGGCCTACCACCGCGGCACCCCCGCGGGCTACGTCGAGCTCGCCCCCCAGGACGACGCCACGGTCGAGATCACCTGCTTCGGCCTCCTGCCGTGGGCGATCGGCAGAGGCGTCGGCGGCCATTTGCTGGAGGTCGGCACCGCCAGGGCCTGGGACCTGGCCGACCGGCAGCCCGGCCGGGAGCCGACCCGGCGGGTGTGGGTGCACACCTGCTCCCTCGACAGCCCGGTGGCGCTCGCCAACTATCAGGCCCGCGGCTTCAGGATCTACGACACCAAACTGAACGTGCCCGACGACGAGTACGAGGGGGAGACCCCCGGCCCCTGGCCCGGGGCGGGCCCCAGGACCCGCGACACTCCCTGACACCCCGCCCGGAACGGCGGTAGCCCTCGGCGGCAGGCCGGGGAAGGCCCGAAGGTGTCGGATGAGCTGGGTATGGTATCGAGTCTCGGTACCATACCGGCCCGAGGCTCCCAGAGGAGCCGGTGCAGGCGGTTCGACCACGAAGACAGAAGGAGGATGCGCCTCCCCCCCGGCCTGACGGCCGGGGCGCGCGCGCAGGAAATCAGATGGCTCGACGGACGACCACACCCCCGACCGACGAGGGCTTCGAGGAGCGGATCGTCGACATCGACGTTTCCACCGAGATGCGCACCAGCTTCCTCGAATACGCATACTCGGTCATCTATCAGCGTGCGCTGCCGGACGCCAGGGACGGCCTCAAGCCGGTCCAGCGCCGCATCCTCTACTCGATGAGCGAGATGGGCCTCCGGCCCGACCGGGGCCACGTCAAGTCCTCGCGCGTCGTCGGCGACGTGATGGGCAAGCTCCACCCGCACGGCGACACCGCCATCTACGACGCGCTGGTCCGGATGGCCCAGCCGTTCTCGATGCGCCTGCCGCTCATCGACGGGCACGGCAACTTCGGCTCCCCCGACGACATGCCCGCCGCGATGCGCTACACCGAGGCCCGGCTGGCCTCGGCGGCCATGGCCGTGGTCCAGTCGATCGACGAGGACACCGTCGATTTCAAACCCAACTACGACGGCCAGGAGACCGAGCCCACGGTCATGCCGTCGGCCTTCCCCAACCTGCTGGTCAACGGGGCCACCGGCATCGCGGTCGGGATGGCCACCAACATGGCGCCGCACAACCTCGTCGAGGTCGTCGCCGCCGCCCGCCACCTGATCAAGAAGCCGGAGGCGACGCTCGACGACCTGATGCGGTTCGTCCCCGGCCCCGACCTGCCCACCGGCGGCACCATCATCGGCCTCGACGGCATCCGCGACGCGTACGCCAAGGGCCGCGGCACCTTCCGGATGCGCGCCAAGTGCGCCATCGAGCAGGTCAGCCCCCGCCGCAAGGGCATCGTCGTCACCGAACTGCCCTTCAACGTCGGTCCCGAGCGCGTGGTCACCAAGATCAGGGAGCTGGTCACCGCCAAGAAGCTCCAGGGCATCTCCGACCTCAAGGACCTCAGCGACCGGCACAAGGGCCTCCGCCTGGTCATCGAGATCAAGAACGGCTTCATCCCCGAGGCCGTGCTGGAGGAGCTCTATCGGCTCACCCCGATGGAGGAGACCTTCGGCATCAACAACGTCGCGCTGGTCGACGGCGAGCCGCGCACGCTGGGCCTGCGCGAGCTGCTCCAGGTCTACGTCGACCACCGTATCGACGTGGTCCGCCGCCGTTCGCTGTACCGCAGGCGCAGGCGCGAGGAGCGGCTGCACCTCGTCGAGGGCCTCATCGTCGCCCTGCTCAACATCGACGAGGTGATCCGGGTCATCCGTTCCTCCGATGACTCCGCCCAGGCCCGCGAGCGCCTGACGCAGGCATTCCAGCTGTCGGAGATCCAGGCCAACTACATCCTCGACACCCCGCTGCGCCGCCTGACCCGCTACGACAAGCTGGAGCTCGACCGCGAGAGCCAGACGCTGCGTGACGAGATCGCCGAGCTGACCGCGATCCTGTCCTCCGACGACAGGCTCCGCAAGGTCGTCTCCGACGAGCTCGCCCAGATCTCCAAGACCTTCGGCACCCCGCGCCGCACGGTGCTGCTGGAGTCCTCGGGGGTGGCGAGGAACGTCTCGGTCCCCCTGGAGGTCGCCGACGACCCCTGCCTGGTGCTGTTCTCGTCCACCGGACTGCTGGCCCGCACGGCCGACGCCTCGCCACTGGCCGGCGACGGTGACCGCTCGGCCCACGACGTGCTGGTCTCCGCGGTGCGGAGCACGGTCAGGGGCGAGGTGGGCGTGGTCACCAACCAGGGGCGGATGATCCGGGTCCAGGTGGTCGACCTGCCCACGCTGCCCCGCTCGGCCAACCCGCCGTCGCTGTCCGGAGGCCATCCGGTCACCGAATACGTCACCTTCAACCCGGGTGAGACCGTCGTCGGCGTCGGCTCGCTCGACCCCGACGGGCCCGGCCTGGCACTGGGCACCGCGCAGGGCGTGGTCAAACGGGTCGTCCCCGACTACCCGGCCAACCGCGACGACTTCGAGGTCATCGGCCTCAAGGACGGCGACACCGTGGTGGGCGCGGTGGAGCTGACGAGCGAAGATCACGACCTGGTCTTCATCACCTCTGAGGCCCAGCTGCTGCGCTACCCCGCCTCCGCGGTCCGCCCGCAGGGCCGCCCGGCGGGCGGCATGGCCGGCGTACGGCTGGACGGAGACGCCGTGGTGATCTGGTTCGGCGCGGTCGACCCCTCCCGCGAGTCGCAGGTCGTGACGATCGCCGGCTCCTCGACCGCACTGCCGGGCACCCAGATCGGTGGCGCCAAGATCTCCGACTTCGCCGAATACCCGCCAAAGGGCCGCGGCACCGGCGGTGTCCGCGTCCAGCGGTTCCTCAAGGGCGAGGATGTCCTGCTGCTCGCCTGGGCGGGCCCCGGCCCGGCCCGTGCGGTCTCGGCCGTCGGCAAGCCCGTGCCGCTCCCCGAGGAACTGGGCCGCCGCGACGGCTCCGGGGTCCGGCTCACCCACACGGTGTCCGCCGTGGGCGGCTCTCTGTGCGCCGAGGACGGCCGGCAGGACCAGGGGGCGGCCACCTCCCCGGAATGATCCTCATCCCCCGCGCAGGACCCCGAGGAGCCCCCGTCAGGACGACGGGGGCTCCTCGGGGTCGGCGGGGATGACGGGTCCCGCGCACCGGGCGCAGGCGTCGCGTCCTCCGGCCCCCGCGGCGCCACCCGGCAGGTCCCGGGTTTCGGGGCGTGCCCCTCCCGCGGCGCTCGGGATTCGCTCGGGATCTCAGGTGAGCGCCCCCTGGAGTGCGAACCTGATGGCCATCAGCAACTGCCAGGGCTCACCCGACTCCCAGAAGCGGATGACCCGGGCGACACGATCCGGCGGATCGAACCCACCGGCCCCGTACGGCCCAAAACACCCCGCCTCCACGAGGACGGCCACGAACGGGTCGTCCTCCTTCAGGGACCGGGTGTAGGCCGCCGCGTCGAGCAGGGCCAGCGCCGAGCGCGCGTTGCGCCCCCCGTCCCTGGACTCCACCCGGTCCAGCCTCCGCCTGCCCTGGTCACGGAGATAGTCGGCCAGCGATTCCGTCCTGCTCATTACCCTCTCCACCTCCCGGACTTTGAGTGACGACATCATCACTCAATGTGAGTCCAGGTGGTGGGATCTTGGTGAAGTCGTCACCTGAGGCGCCCCCGACAACTCTCACCAAACGGGCATGACGCATCATTAGTCCGTTAACTCCATCGACCGAGGGATGCGTACGTGAGTGCCTTTGACGACCTGCTGGCCGCCAACGAGGAGTTCTCCGCCACGTTCACCGACGCGGAACTGACCGGCAAGGCGGCCCGCGGTCTTGCGGTGGTCACCTGCATGGACTCCCGGATCGATCCGCTGGGTCTCTTCGGCCTGAAACCGGGCGACGCCAAGATCCTCCGCAACGCCGGAGCCAGGGTGACCGACGACGTGCTGCGTACGCTCGTCCTGGCGGTCAACCTGCTGGCGGTGGAGCGGGTGCTGGTCATGCCGCACACCGACTGCGGCATGACCAAGGTCACCGACGACGAGGTGCATGCGATCGCCGCCCGCCGCGGTGTCGACACCCGGAGCCTGGACTTCCACACCGTCCCCGACCAGGACGCGGCGCTACGCCACGACCTCACCCGGATCAGGACCAGCCCGTTCCTTCCGGCGGGCATGCCGGTGGGCGGCGCCATCTACGACGTGCGCACCGGCAGGCTGATGCCGGTCGAGATCTGAGCCTCGGGATCCGGCCCCGCTACGCGTCGATGTGATCGCGGTCGATCTCGGCCGCGCTGCTCACGATGAACTCCCGGCGCGGGGCCACGTCGCTGCCCATCAGGAGGGCGAAGATACGCTCGGCCTCCTCGATGTCCTGGATGCGGACCCTGCGCAGGGTGCGGTGGCGGGGCTCCATGGTCGTCTCGGCCAGCTGGTCGGCGTCCATCTCACCCAGGCCCTTGTACCGCTGGACCGGGTCCTTCCAGCGCTTACCCCTGCGCTCCAGATCACGCAGCACCTTGTGCAGCTCGGCGTCGGAGTAGCAGTAGAGGTATTTGCCGTGACCGCGGCTGGGGTTGATGACCTCGATCCGATGCAGCGGCGGCACGGCGGCGAAAACACGCCCGGCCTCGACCATCGGCTTCATGTAGCGGTGGAACAGGGTCAGCAGGAGGCAGCGGATGTGCGCCCCGTCGACATCGGCGTCGGCCATCAGGATGACCTTGCCGTAGCGAGCCGCCTCGATGTCGAAGGATCGGCCGGAACCCGCCCCGATGACCTGGATGATCGCGGCACACTCGGCGTTCTTGAGCATGTCCGCGACGGACGCCTTCTGCACGTTCAGGATCTTGCCCCGGATCGGTAGCAGCGCCTGGAACTCCGAGTCGCGGGCCGCGCGGGCGGTGCCCAGCGCCGAGTCACCCTCGACGATGAACAGCTCGCTGCGGTCGACCTCGTCGCTGCGACAGTCGACCAGCTTGGCGGGGAGCGCCGAATTCTCCAGGGCGGTCTTGCGGCGCTGGTTGTCGCGGTGCTCCCGGGCGGCGATACGGGCCTTGGCCGCCGCGACGATCTTCTCCAGGACCGCGCGGAGCTGTGGCTTCACAGTGCGCGACGGGTTGGCGAGCAGTTCCTTGAGCTCACGCGAGACGACGTGGGCGACGATCCGGGAGGCCGCCGAGGTGCCCAGGACCTCCTTGGTCTGGCCCTCGAACTGCGGCTCGGGCACCCGGACGGTCACCACCGCGGTGAGACCCTCCATGATGTCCTCGCGGGTGACCGGGGCGTCGCCGTTCTTGAGCAGGCGGGTCTCGCGCAGCTGCTCGTTCAGGGTGCGGACGAGGGCGCGTTCGAAGCCGTTGACGTGGGTGCCGCCCTTGGGGGTGGCGATCACGTTGACGAAGGACCTGACCGTGCTGTCGTAGCCCTTGCCCCAGCGCACCGCCACGTCCACGGTGAGCTCGCGCTGGACCTCGGTCGGGGTCATGTGCCCCAGGTCGTCGAGGACGGGGACCGTCTCGTGGAAGTGGCCCACGCCCCGCAGGCGCAGCACCTCGCAGACCGCCTCGTCCCGGGCGAGGAACTCGGTGAACTCCGAGATGCCGCCGTCGAAGCGGAACTCCTCCTCGACCGCCTCCTCGCCGCGATTGTCACGCACGGCCAGGGTCAGGCCGGGGACCAGGAACGCGGTCTGGCGCAGGCGGACATGGATCTCGTCGAGGGAGACCTCGGCCTCGGGGAGGAAGATCTGGTGGTCGACCCAGAAGCGCACACGGGTGCCGGTGACCTTCTTCGCGGCGCCGCCGTCACGCAGCCCCGACTTCTTCTTGAACTTGGCCTTGGGCCCGTCGCCGTCGAAGACGCCGGGAACGCCCCTACGGAAGCTGATCTCGTGGATCCGGCCGTAACGGTCGACCTCGACGTCCAGCCGCGAGGAGAGGGCGTTGACCACGGAGGCGCCGACGCCGTGCAGGCCACCGGAGGCGCCGTAGGAACCACCGCCGAACTTCCCGCCGGCGTGCAGCTTGGTGTAGACGAGCTCGACGCCCGCCAGACCGCTCTTGGGCTCGATGTCGACGGGGATGCCCCGGCCGTCGTCACGGACCTCGATGGAGCCGTCGGCGTAAAGTTCGACCTCGATGCGGGTGCAGTAGCCGGCCAGGGCCTCGTCGACCCCGTTGTCCACGATCTCCCACAGACAGTGCATGAGACCGCGGCTGTCGGTTGACCCGATGTACATACCGGGGCGTTTGCGGACGGCTTCGAGCCCCTCCAGCACCGACAGGTGGCGGGCCGTATAACCCGTCTCCGCGCTAACTGCGGTCACACCCACTCCCAGCTCTGTCGAACACGTGTGCGCAGCTTACCGTTCTTCCCGCCACGACGCGTACAAGCTTGCCATCCGGCGGACAACGGCGTTACATCCAGCGTGATCATCGTTACTTTCGGCCGCTTTCCGCTCTGGGCGTAGCAGGGGGTCGGTTGGGAACGTTCGTATCGGGTTAGATGTTCTCTCAAGTGACTGACGCCAGATCCTCCACCTCAGGGGATGACCTGAAAGGCGATACGTGACTGGAACCCTCGCCCCCGCCAAGCAGCTGACCGCTGCGGACCGCTGTGACCGGTGCGGCGCCCAGGCCTACATCCGCGCGACCCTGCCCGTAGGTGGGGAGCTGCTGTTCTGCGCCCACCACGGGCGTCAGCACGTAGCCGTGCTGAGAGACAAGGGTGCCAACATCCAGGACGAGTCTGCGCGTCTCAGTGACGCTCCGGCAACGGCAGGCAACGACGAACGATAACCAGACGGATGGAGCCATCAGCGGACCCGATAGTGATATCGGCCCGCCACTGTGAAGCCGTGGCGCTCGTAGAGCGCCCTGGCCACCGTGTTCGACTCCACCATTACTAAATATGCCCGCTGCGTGCCCTGCTCTCGCGCATGTGTGAGCAGGGCGCGTAACACCTTCCGCCCGTGGCCCTTGCGCCGCGCGTGCGGCACCACTGCCATGGAGTAGATCCCGAACCACTCCCCCTGAACCACACCCCGCCCCACGGCCTCCTCGCCGAGCGAGGCGTATGTGGCGGGCACACCGGTGAGGATCCGCACGGCCGTCGCCAGACCGTCGCCGCCGGACCTCCCGTCCACGCTCCACCAGGCGTCCAACCACGCCCTCGAGGGCGCTTCGGCGAGATCGACCTCTTCCTGCGACGCGCCGGCGCCGTTCCAGGGCGCCTCGGGCACCAGGCTCACCGTCATGACCAGCGTTGGATCGACCACCCGATAGCCACGCGCGTGCAGTAACGCGTCCAGGCCGGGCGTGGCGCCACCTCCCACCGAGAAGACGCAGGGCAGGCCCCGGTCGGCGTAGAACTTCTCCGCCGCCTCGACGCCCGCTTCCAGATCCCCCCGCTCACCCAGCGGCAGCACGGAGTTGGCCCGCTTGGTCACCCCGTCCGCCGCGCGCAGGATCCAACCACCCGCGTCCACCCGGTGAATCGCCGGCCAGGCCTGGTCGACCAGCCGGTCGAAGACCTCATCGATCATGCTGCAGGATCCTAACCCCTCGGTCGCCGCACTACGCTCGGTGAATGTGCTGATTCTGCTGCCTCCGTCCGAGGGAAAGGCCGCGCTGGGTGACGGCCCCGCCCTCGACCTGCCCCGGCTGAGTTTCCCCGCCCTCACCCCGTCCAGGCAGCGCGTCCTGGACGTGCTCGTCGCCCTGTGCGAGGGTCCCGCCGCACGGGAGGTGCTCGGGCTGTCGCCAGGACAGGCAGGCGAGATCGGCAAGAACCTGCTGCTGCGCACCGCGCCCACGCTGGCCGCGGCCGACCTGTACACCGGCGTGCTCTACGACAACCTTCACCTGGCCTCGCTCTCCCCCGAGGCCGCGGCACGGGCTTCGGAGAGTCTGCTGATCTTCTCCGGCCTCTGGGGTCTGCTGCGGATCGGCGACCGCGTACCCCCGTACCGGCTGTCGATGGGGGTGCGGCTGCCGCCGCTCGGCGGTCTTGGCGCCTTCTGGCGCCGATCGGTCACCCCGCTGCTCGACGCCGAGCCCGGTCTGGTGGTCGACCTGCGCTCGGGCACCTACGCGACGGCGTGGCAGCCGGGCGGCAGGGCGGTGGCGGTGCGGGTGCTCAAGGAGGGGAAGGTCGTCAGCCACATGGCGAAGGCCACTCGCGGCGTCATAGCCCGCTCGCTGCTGGAGGGGGACGTCGACCCACAGAGCCCCGAGGAGCTCACGAAGGTCCTGGACCACCTTGGGCACTCCGTCACTCTCTGTCCACCTCCCAGGGGGAGGCAGTCATGGATACTCAACGTAACGGTGTGATATTCACCACATTTCCCTTATAGCCCCATGGCAAGATCGGGCGGCACGCGTGATCCGGCGTGCACGTCTCGCCCCCGCTCACGCCGGGACAAGGCGGAGCCGCCCGCAGGCCCGCTCGAACTGCTGAGCGGGATCACCCAGATAGGACCACGGCAACCGGCTGACCCTGCCCCCGGTACGCGTCAGGTGCCCACGCGCGGGCCTGCGCAGGTCCGCCAGGTAGAAGGCGGCCCCGAACAGGTTGTGCGCCTCTATCGACCGTGGATGGCTGTCGCCGCCCAGCCAGCGGCCCGCGTGCGAGACGATCTCGCGCAGCGCCCCGTCCGAGAACCAGCCTCCGCGCGACATCGGGGACCGCTCGGCGGCCACCTGTTCGAAGTGCGCCAGCGGCAGCAGGGCCGCCATCGGGTCCCCGTCGGGCGCCCGCGACACGGCCTGCCTGGCGAACTCCAGCATCTCCTGGGCACTGCCGCCCCAGGCCGGTGACAGCGTCATGAGCCTGGCCACATTGGCCGGGAACAGCGTCGGATAACGGCGAACGGTTTCGAACCAGACCGCGTCCTTCTCCTGGCGCGGCCGGTCGAGGCCGAGATAGAGCCACATGATCGACTCCCAGGGCACCGGATCGGACGGCACGAGCGCCGCCGCGGTGAAAAGCGGCTGCCTGGCTCTCTCCATCGCCGCCTGGAACGCCTGCAGACGCTGCGCCTGCACGGCCCGGGCCTTGACATCCGGCTTGATCGTCCAGGCTTCCTCGATGCGGGTACGCCCGAGCCAGAGCCACAGGTCGGGGTTGGCCCGGTCATGGAGCGCCAGCGTCTCAATGGCGCCACTGTGGCCGACGGCCGCCCTGGCCAGCGCCTCGACCCTGAGCGCGCGTCTCTCCGGATCGCCACGGGCCGCGCCGAGCGTGAACGTACCGCTCTCGAACACCCTCCGGCGCACCGCGGCGACCGCGTCGTCGAGCATCACGTCCGCCCACGGACGATCGACGATCACCCGCAGCCTCCGGGCGCGAATCCTGTCAACTTCGGCCACACCCATGAGGCGGGAGCCTAGAAGTTCGTTTCACACCCCGTGCTACCGGCCTATTACACCGGCGTTAATGACGTGGGGCCCGCACCGGACAGTGCGGGCCCTCTGTCAGAAAGCCTCAGTCAAGGTAGTCACGCAGGACCTGCGACCGGGACGGGTGGCGGAGCTTGGACATGGTCTTGGACTCGATCTGCCGGATACGCTCGCGCGTCACTCCGTAAACCTTGCCGATCTCGTCCAGCGTCTTCGGCTGGCCGTCGGTCAGGCCGAAACGCATCGAGACCACGCCCGCCTCGCGCTCGGACAGCGTGTCCAGAACGGAGTGGAGCTGCTCCTGCAGGAGCGTGAAGCTGACCGCGTCGGCAGGGACGATGGCCTCGGAGTCCTCGATGAGGTCACCGAACTCGCTGTCCCCCTCCTCACCCAGCGGGGTGTGCAGGGAGATCGGCTCGCGACCGTACTTCTGGACCTCGACGACCTTCTCGGGGGTCATGTCGAGCTCGCGGGCCAACTCCTCGGGAGTGGGCTCACGCCCCAGGTCCTGAAGCATCTGCCGCTGGACGCGGGCCAGCTTGTTGATCACTTCGACCATGTGGACCGGAATGCGGATGGTCCGCGCCTGGTCGGCCATGGCTCGGGTGATCGCCTGCCGGATCCACCACGTGGCGTAGGTGGAGAACTTGTAGCCCTTGGTGTAGTCGAACTTCTCCACCGCGCGGATCAGGCCCAGGTTGCCCTCCTGGATCAGGTCCAGGAAGAGCATGCCGCGGCCGGTGTAGCGCTTGGCCAGCGAGACCACGAGACGGAGGTTGGCCTCCAACAGGTGGTTCTTGGCCCGGCGACCGTCCTCGGCGATCCACTCCAGCTCGGCGCGGACGTCGACCGGAAGCCTCTCGCCGTCGGTTCCCAGCTGCTCCTCGGCGAACAGACCGGCCTCGATCCGCTTGGCGAGCTCGACCTCCTGCTCCGCGTTGAGCAGGGGGACCTTGCCGATCTGCTTGAGGTAGTCCTTGACCGGGTCGGCGGTGGCGCCGGCGGCGGCGACCTGCGGCACCGGGGCGTCATCGTCGTCGTCGGAAAGGATGAGGACCTCGTCCTCGTTGACCTCGATGGCCTCGGCCTTGGGCTCCTCCTCGGCCTCGGCCTCGGCTTCCACCTCGACCTCGACCTCGACCTCGGCGACGGTCTCCAGGTCGAAGTCCTCGAGCTCGACGTCCTCGAGCTCGATGACCTCGTCGTCATCGCCGGCGAGCGACTTCGACTCGGACGCGGGAGCCGGAGCGGCTACCTCGGGACCGGCCTTCTTCGGCGGGGCCGGAACCGGCTTCTTGGCAGCCGGGGCGACCTTCTTGGCCGGCGCCGCGGGCCTCTTGGCCGCGGGAGCGGGCTTCTTGGCCGCTGCCGCGGGCTCAGAACCGCCGACGACCGCGGTGACGGTCTCCGGCTGCTCCTTGGCCGCTGCGGCGGTCTTGGTCTTCTTGACGGCGGCGGGCGCGGCCGGGGCAGTGCGGCGCTTGGCCGGAGTCCGGGACTTCTTGGGAGCCGCGGAGTCCTCGGCAGTCAGCCGTACGGTAATGCCCTCTTTGCTGAGGCTTCGCAGGATTCCAGCGACCTGCGCCATCGGAATGTCCGCTTCCTCGACGGCCTTGCGGACATCCTCGGACTCGAGGAACCCCTGCGAGCGCCCCCGCTCCATCAGCTGCTGAATGACGGGCTCGTTCAGCTCGGATGGCTTCGAGCGAGTCGAACTTGCAGGCGACACGAACACCTCTCGAAGGAAAGCGAGACGAGAATGGACCCAGATGCCCAACTAGGGGCACTTCTACCTCTAGTTGTGGTTAGCGAGGCCGCGCGAACCGCGACGCACCTGTCCAGCATTGTGGCATGACACCGTGATCCATACGGCCGCCTCCTGGCGGTTGCCCTCCACCCTAGGCCGACCAAGAGAGTAGTGCGTACGGAAGCGAGGCACCGATACCCGAAAGCAACCGTTATGACTGTTTCATTCAGTCACTCTTCGTGGCAGCGGGAACGTGAATCGCGAGCACCGTGACGTCGTCATCCTGCTCATACCCAGACAACATCCGGTCGACAAGGAAATCTAGCAACATGTGGGGGCTTCCGACCACTTCGGCCGGCGCTTCGGTCACAACAGAGCAAAGATCAGCGAGTCCGGCATCAAGACCACGCTTCCGGTTCTCCACCAGACCATCCGAATACAGGACGGCGGTGTGGCCCGGCGGGACACAGAACCTGAACTGCCTGCGACTCGTGGGCCAGCCCAGCGGGGTGCCCGGCTCGCCGTCACACAGTATCGGCACGCCCTCAGGGGAGACCAGCAGGGGCGGCGGGTGACCGGCCAGCGCCAGCGTGCCCTCTCCGGTCCCGGGCTCGACGACCATGTAGGCGAGGGTCGTGACCTGCTCCTCCTCCTCGGTCGCCTCGAAGACCCGGTCGAGGCCGGTGAGGACCGCCGCGGGCGGCGGGTTGGTCAACGCCAGGGCCCGCATGGCGTTGCGGATGCGGCCCATCCCCGCCGCGGCCTTGACGCCCTTGCCCATGACGTCGCCGACCACCGCCGCGACCCGGCCGTCCTGGAGCACGAACGCGTCGTACCAGTCACCGCCGACCTGCACATGGCGGCTTCCCGAGCGGAACCGCTGGGCCAGGACCAGCCCCCTGACCACCGGCAGGCGATCGGGCAGCAGGCTGCGCTGGAGCGTCTCGGCGGTGCGGTGCTCGCGCTCGAACAGGGTGGCCCGCTCCACGGCGAGGGCGCACTGACCCGCGAGCGCCTCCAGGAACACCCCGTCCTCCTGGGAGATCTTCTGCGGGCGGGTGAAGGAGAATCTCAGTGCCCCGAGCGCGCGACCCGCGGCCAGCAGCGGCAGGCCCACCCAGGCCCGCTCGTCACTGTGGGCGATGAAACCGGTGATGCTGTCGTCGTCGCCGCCCGCGTCGACCAGTTGGGACCGCAGGCTGTCCGGCGACTCGGCGAAGACCGGGCGCCGGCTGTTGACCGCCATGGTCATCACGCTGGAGTGCGACAGCGGGATCTCCTCGCCGGGCGCGCCCGGAACGTCGGGGATACCACCGCTGTTGACCAGCTTCAGCGCGGCCCGGTCGACGTCGAGCAGCGCCACCGCCGACCGGTCGGCGGCCAGCGCAGTACGACCCACGTCGATGATGACCTGGACCACCTGCTCGACGGTGAGCGCCTCGGCGAGCAGCGCCGTGGCGCCCTGCAGGCGCGCGGTCCGCAGGGCCGCGGCGCCGAGCTGATCGGTCAGGCGGCCCCGCATCTCCTCGGCCTCGCGCTGCGGGGTGACATCGGTGTTGGCCCCCACCCATTCGACGACCCGGTTGTGCCGGATGATCGGGACGGCGCGCACCTCGAAGTGCCGATAGCCGCTGGCCCGGGTGCGGACCCGGTAGCTCCACTCGAACATGATCCGGCCGCGCAGCGCCTCACGCCAGGCCTCCTCGGTGTGCGGGCGGTCGTCCGGGTGGACGGCCTCCAGCCAGCCGTGGGTCAGGTACTCCTCCAGCCCCTGGCCGGTGATGGCCCGCCACTGCGGCGCGTCCTCCTCCACGACGCCGTTGGGCGCGGTGATCCAGACCAGCTGGGACTGGGCCTCGACCAGCGAGCGGTATCGCTCCTCGCTGCGCCTGAGATCCTCCTCGACCTGCCTGCTGTCGGTGATGTCGACGCCGACCAGGCAGATCGCGCGCAATGCGCCCTTGTCGTCGTGGATCGGGGAGAAGGTCAGCGACCAGTGGTGGGTCTCACCACCGGCGGTGCGCACCCGGATCCGCTGGTCGCCGTCGACCGAGGCCCCCGCGACCATGCTCCGCACCGAGCCCTCGATCAGGGCGGTCAGGTCGGCGGAGAGCAACTCACCGGGGGCCCGGCCGACCAGGCGCTCGGCGGGCAGGCCGACCACGTTGGCGAAGACCTCGTCGACACGCTCGAAGCGACCTCCGGGGTCGAAGAACGCGAAGGCGAACGGCGACTGTGACAGCAGGCCCTGCAGCAGGCCGGAGTCTGAGATGTCCACACCCGACTCCCGGGGACGGGGCACGGAGGTTTCGGCGCTCATGGTCGGCACCTCCGTCGCGTGCCAGGGTCTCCCACGAGGCACATCTCCAAACTTGCGAATTGGCGTAGCGCGGCTCCGGGGGACCGGATCCTGGAGTACATCATCGGCGATGGGCAGGCGCGGACGGAAGCCCCGCCCAAGATGCGGTCAGCACACCCCGGGAACGCCACCGCTCCGATGACCGGGATCCCCGGGCCGACACGCCGGGGCTCCCGTACGGGCGGCGACCAGTCGGCGTTGCGCCTTCGAACGTTTGCGGCCAGGACCCTAGCAGGATCGCGCCGGACCGTCCCGGCAACTGCCCACCTCATCTCCGTCGGGCTTGCAGGCGAGATCAGGCTACTGACTCGCCGTCAATTCGGCTCCCTCTTCGGGAACACTCGCTTACTCCGCTGTTGCAGGATTCAGTCAAGATACGGGGTCAGCTTCCCATATCAGGGCGCCAAGGGTTGACACTCCCGAGATAAGTTGTGGAATGAGAACGCACGTCCCCGCCGACATATCCGGGGGATGCTCCCGGGAAACTCCGGAGGAATGCGACATCCATGCCCGTTCTCGCCACCCGCTCCACCGGGCCTTCAACGACTTATCACGAGCCGGTGACATCTCACCTGGCCGCCGAGTTCCTGACCGTTCCCGTCGAGACCGTCGGCAGGTGCGTGACAGAGGTCTGTGCCTGCGCGGAGCACCTCGGCATCGAGGCGACGCCCGAGGTCGTCGAGCGCGTCGCCCGCGAGCATCTACTCGCCCTTGTCAACTCCGCGCCGCCGCCCCGCGGTCCCCGGTAGCATCGGGGAACCCGGCCGTCTCTACGCACCGTTTGGACCGGGAATGCGAGAAGGTTGGGACGTGAGCGAGCGAGGCGAGCGGGCCGATCCGCACGGCGACGGCCGCGCTGAGCTCACGCGGCCGACGGGGGAGGCTGAGACTGCTTGAGCCGGCGACACCGTCGAGACCCCAGAGAGAGCCAGTCCCCTGAGGCGGTCTTCTCCGAGATGTTGCTCGCCGCTCGCGAGCTGCTGGCCGTACGCAGCCCGCTGGACGCCGAGCTCATGGTCTCCGACATGGTCGGAGCCTGGTGGGGGCGCCGGCTGAAACGCGGGGACGCCGAACAGGTCCTCGGCGAGGGCCTGGTCGACTACGCGGCCAAGGCCGGCTCGCCCGCCGCGCTCACCCTGCTGATCGCGCTGGCCTACCTCGGCACGGCCCGCCAGGCCGCCAAGGCGGAGGGCGCCGCGCTGGCGCTCATGGAGCGCGGTGTGGCCAGGCCCCGCTGGGCCGACCGGCTGGGTGCGGTCAAGACGACCGGCTGCTTCGTCTCCCGCGACGCCTACGGCGATCAGGACACGGTGGTGTGCACCTTCGGCTACCGGGGCGCCGACAGCGGCGAGGACCGGCACGCGCTGGTCGTGATCGTCGACTACAACATGCGCGGCATCGCCCGTGACGCCTGGGTCTCATCGCACGTCGACAAGCTGCTGGAACAGGCCAGGGCCGAGGCCGAGGACAACCCGATGCTCAGGTTCGGCCAGATCGAGCCGCAGCAGGCCAGGGCGCTGCTCGAATCGGCGATGAAGGCCACCGCGGAGTACGGCCACCGCAGGACGGCCGCGCCGGTCAGCGACAGCTACAGCGCCTACCACGCCTTCGCCAGGTCCCGGATCAAGGCGCTGCCGCCCGGCCGGAAGCGGCCGGCCCCGCTGCACAGCGAGGCCCCCTACAGCCGCGACCGCCGGGCGATGCTGGCCGCCGAGTTCCTCTCCTCGGACGCGGCCGAGCACCTGTCCGACCCCTCCGCGGCCTCCCGATGCGCCGATCACATCATCGACTACGGCTGCGACCAGGATTTCGGCCGTCCACTCCGGGTCAGCCCGACCAAGTGCGAGACCTTCCTGCTCGACTGGCTGCCGCGCAAGGTGATGCTCAGCACCGCCGAGCAGGAGGCGGTGCCGCACGTGCTGGGTGCCTGGGCGCGTTTCGCCGCGGGCCGGACCGGGCTGCCGGACGAGGGGCTGCGAGCCACGCTCGACGCGGTCTGGGAGGCGACGGGCAAGTTCGCCGAGTCCTACCGCGATCCGACGACCTTCGGGCTCGACCGCGACCTGCTCGACCGGCTGCTGCCGGACGGCGACCTGTCGGCACTGGCCAGGCGGGTGTTCGCGTTCCCTTTCCTGCAGGGCACGCACGGCGAGATCCAGCTCGGCCTGCTCAACCCCGCGGACGACGCCGACCGGCGGATCCTGCTGGGCATCGACCACGCGGGCGAGCTCACCCGGCCCGACCACGACGAGCATCTCGCCTGGCACGAGGAGATCGCCGCCCGGCTGTGGGAGGGCGATCCGCCACAGCTCTGGGAGGCCGCGCAGCGGCTGCTGGACCTGGGCCACGACCGGCACGACGTGCTGCATGTGCTGATCGAGATCGCCGAGCGCATCGGCGACGACCCCGAGGAGCTGGCCATCGCCCTCGACGACATCGCGGACATTCCCGATGAGCCTCCGGTGTAGGTGAGTCATGATGATCGATCTCAACGCCGATCTGGGCGAGGGCTTCGGGATCTGGCGGCTGGGCGAGGACGCGGCCCTGCTCGAACTGGTGACCAGCGCCAACATCGCCTGCGGGTTCCACGCGGGCGATCCGCTGACCATTCGCCGCACGTGCGCGGCGGCGATCGACCGGGGGGTCGCGATCGGCGCCCAGGTGTCCTACCGGGACCTGGCCGGGTTCGGCCGCCGTGAGATGGACGTCGACCCGGAGGAGCTCTGCGCCGAGGTGCTCTACCAGCTGGGGGCGGTGGACGGCATCGCCAGGGCGATGGGCGGCCGGGTCTCCTACGTCAAGCCGCACGGCGCGCTGTACAACCGGATCTGCCGCGACCCCGAGCAGGCCGGGGCCGTCGTGGCGGCGGTGGCCGACTACGACCGGGACCTGCCTCTGTTGACCCTGCCCGGCTCCGCCGTCCACGAGATCGCCGCCGGGGAGGGGGTCACCACGGTCGTCGAGGCCTTCGCCGACCGCGCCTACACCGGTGCCGGAACGCTGCTCTCCCGCCGCTCCCCCGGCGCCGTGCTGCACGACCCCGGTACGGTCGCCGCCCGTATGGTGCGGATGGTGACCGAGGGAGTGGTCGAGGCGGTGGACGGCTCGCTGGTCCCCGTCGAGGCGCGCTCGATCTGCGTCCACGGCGACACCCCCGGTGCGGTGCTGGTGGCCCGAGCCGTCCGCGACGGCCTGGTGGACGCCGGGGTGACGCTGAGGTCCTTCACTTGAGGGGCCGGTGGTGATCCGGCGGGCCGGGGAGCGGTCGCTACTGGTGGAGACCGGCTCGCTGGAGATCTCCCACCGGCTGGACGCCCTGCTGCGGGCCGATCGGCCGGCCGGGGTGGTGGAGATCGTGCCCGGCCCCACCACGGTCCTCGTCAGCGCGCCGGGGGCCGACCTGACGCGCCTGCGGGATCGGCTCCTTCACCTGCTGGAGACGGGGGCCACGATCGGCGTGGGTACCGCCTCGCCGGCGCCGGCCGTGACCATCCCGGTCGTGTACGACGGCGCGGACCTCGACGAGGTGGCCGCGCTGAGCGGCCTCTCCCCCGGGGAGGTGGTCGAGCGGCACACCGGGCGGGAGCTGGTGGTGGGCTGGCTGGGCTTCGCCCCCGGGTTCGCCTACCTCACAGGGCTGGATCCCGCGCTGCGCGTGCCACGGCTGGACACCCCGCGAACCTCGGTGCCCGCCGGATCCGTGGCGGTCGCCGGCCCCTACTCGGCGGTCTACCCCTCGGCCTCCCCCGGCGGGTGGCGGCTGCTCGGCCGCTCCACGACGGCGGTCTGGGACGTGACCGCCGACCCGCCCACCCTGCTCACGCCGGGGACGCGGGTGCGTTTCCTGGCGGTCGGCGGGCCATGATCGAGGTGATCGCGCCGGGGCCGTACGCCACGGTGCAGGATCTTGGCCGGCCCGGGTACGCCCATCTCGGGGTGCCCCGCTCGGGTGCCGCGGACGAGCCGAGCCTGCGGCTGGCCAACCGCCTGGTCGGCAACCCGGAGGGCGCCGCGGGGATCGAGCTGACCTTCGGCGGCGCCCGGCTGCGCTTCACCACCGGGACCTGGGTCGCCGTCACCGGGGCCGGCTGCCCGCTGGAGCTCCTGCGAGCGCGCGGGACTGCCGACGACGCGGCTCCCGGCGTGCCGGCCCTACAGGGGATGTGCGCGCCTTTCTGGGTGCCCGCGGGCGGCGAGCTGCGCACCGGGACGCCGGAAACCGGCCTGCGCACCTACATCGCCGTCCGTGGTGGCCTCGACACGCCCGTCACGATGGGGAGCCGGTCGGCCGACTCGCTGTCCGGGCTCGGCCCCGCCCCGCTCCGCGCCGGAACGGTCCTGCCCATGGGGCCGACGGACGGCCTGCCGCCGATCACCGTGGACGCGGCGCCCTCGCCGGAGCTTGGAGCCGGCGTCCTGCTTGTCCTGCCGGGTCCCCGGGAGGACTGGTTCGTCCCCGGAGCCCTGGCCACCCTGTGCGCGGAGCCGTACGAGGTCGGCCAGGACAGCAACCGGGTGGGCGTGCGAATGCGCGGCGCCCGCCTGGAACGGGCCCGGGACGAGGAGCTGCCCAGCGAGGGCATGGTGGCCGGGGCCGTCCAGGTGCCGCCCGGCGGCCAGCCGATCGTGTTCCTCGCCGACCACCCGCCGACCGGCGGCTACCCGGTCATCGCCGTGCTGACCTCGGCGAGCCTCGCCAGGGCCGCCCAGCTCCGCCCCGGCGACCGGGTACGCTTCCGCCGCGGCTGAACCGCTCCTCAGCGGAGCCGGCGGGAGGGCACTTCGGGCACGGGAGCCCCGGTCGTGACGGCTTTCGAAGCCGGAGCCGTCAGCGCAGCAGCTCGGACACCCGCTCGGTCTCGGCTGCGAGGGCCGCGGCGGGCACCTCCTCCAGGAGGTCGACGACGATCTTCTTGTCCTTGGCCTCCCAGATCCCGGCCACCCGGCCCTCGTGGATCACGACGGGGGAGATCCAGCCGGCGGCCCGGCTGACCCTCGCCTTCGCCTCGGCGGGCAGGAGGGGCTCCAGGTCACGAGGGGCGGCGAGGATGTACTGGTCGAAGCCTGGCAGGAGGTGGACCCCGGTGGCGGGCCGGGTGCCGGCCAGGTCGTCGAGGTGCTCGGCGAGCATGACCATCGGCCTGCCGCCGACCTCGATCTCGGCCAGCTCGGGGGTGAGGTCCCGGAACCAGCCGCGCAGCGTCGCCTTGCGGGCCGCCCCGCGGTAGAGCCAGCCGTCGAACGTCTCGGGGGTGCCCGGGCCGTGGGCACCGAGGAAGGAGCGGAGCAGGCGCACGCCGCCCTCCGCGGCCGAGGGGAGCTCCGCCGGCCAGCCGGGCACCCAGTCGCGGGGGCTGACGAAGGTCACCCTCCCCTCGCGTGGCGGGCCGTAGCAGAGCTCACCGAGGAAGCTCAGCGGCTTGAACAGGGCGCCCCAGCCGGAGGTGAGCGCCTCCTTCAGGTGGGCGTCGCCGGTGATCTCGATGACCCCGTCGACCAGTTCCTCGCGAGTGAGGGCGCGGCCGGCGAGCGCCTTGGGCACGGCGTCGAGGATGGCGGCGACCTCGGCGGCGGTGACCCCGTGGCCCCGCTGCCAGGAGCCCTTGTCCCAGTTGCGGAACGAGCCGAGGACGGCGGCGTAGGAGGCCAGCTCGTCGGCGGGGACGAGGTGCAGGGTGCCGCGTGCCGTCCAGGTCTTGACCAGGCTGCGGTCTCGCCACAGGGCATCGTCGATCTCATCGGGTCTCGGCCGCGCGCTCCGCACGGCCACCGCCAGGCCGGCGGAGGAGGCCACCTGCGCCTGCACCCCGGTGAGCCTGCGCACGACGGAGACCGTGTCCGGCCCGTCTGCCGGGTCCACGAACTGCCGCTTCAACCGCCACGCGAGCACCTGGGGCCAGGTAACCGAGATAACCATGGCCCACTTCTACACTCCGCTCCCGACAGAAAGCGCGCCCGTCCCGCTGCCGGGTGCCTCCCGGGCTCCTCGGGTATTCGGCCGCCTGAGGACCGCGAGACGCCCCGCCCGACCGGGCCACCCGCACGGCCGCGTCATCGGGTGAAACCGATGTCCTGGTACCTCAGGTCGTAGAAGCCGCGGGCGCCGAAGTTGGCGACCGTGCTCTTGACCGCGACGTTCTGCGGTCGCTGGTAGAGCGTCACCACGTTGACCGCCTGCCAGATGAGCTTGTCGGCGGCGTTGGTGTCGGCGATGGCCCGGCCGGGGGCGAGGGCGGCGGTCGCCTTGTTCATGGCGGCGTCGATCTGCGGGGAGCCGATGCGGCCGAGGTTGGCGTTCCACTGTCCGGTGTCGTCCGGGCGCCTGGTGGCGTCGGCGTACTGACCGTAGGCGCTGGAGACGGGAAACGGCGTGCCCATGTATGCGAAGGCGGTGATGTCGTAATTGCCGGGAATTATGTATTTGGTGAAGTAGTCATCGGTGGGTACCGACTGGAGAGTGACCCCGACACCGATCTGGGCGAGCATGTCCTGGACGAGTTCGGCCTCGGACTTGGTGAGCTGCAGGCTGGACGGCAGGACGAAGCGCAGGTTCAGCTCCCTGCCGTCCTTCCTTCTGATCCGCCCCTCCAGCTTCCAGCCTGCGGCGTCCAGCTCCCGCCCGGCTTGAACGGGGTTGTAAATACCTATCTCACCGGCGTTGTCCTGGTAGCCCTCCTGGGTGTTCATGAAGAAGTGGTTGTTCAGCAGGACGATCGGCCAGTCGAGGCCCTGGAGGTCGGACTGGGCGACGGCCTGGCGGTTGATGCCCATCGCCACGGCCCTGCGTACCCTCCGGTCGGACAGCAGGGCGCTCTCGCCGTTCATCGTGATGTGCCGGAAGTCGGGCCCGGCCGCCTGTCGCACGATCGCGCCCGGGGTGGCCTTGACACGCGCGTAGTCGGGCGCGGACGGACCGATGTCGAAGGTGTCGAGCTCACCGTTGCTGAAGGCCCCGACCAGTGCGTCGCTCTCCAGGGAGCGGTAGATGATCTGGTCCAGCTTGGCCCGTTCTCCCCACCAGCGGTCGTCCCTGGCGATGGTGACGGTCTTGGCGGTCGGATCGAACGAGACGAACCTGAACGGGCCGGCGGTCACCGGGATGCGGTTCAGCCAGGCGTTGTTGAACGCCTCGGAGGTGGCGTTGGTGCTTCGGGGGTACAGCGGCGCGAACAGCGACTGCCAGTCGCCGAAGGGTTTGGCGAAGGTCACCACGACCTGGTGGTCGTCCTTGCCCCTGGTCACCTTCTCGATGTCCTGGTAGCCGGTGGTGCTCGCCACCCGGTAGTCGCCGTTGCGGCCGTTCATCGCCTGCCACTGGGCCTGATAGTCCTCCCAGGTGATCGGAGTGCCGTCGGACCACCTGGCACGCGGGTCGAGGGTCAGGGTGACTACCTGCCTGGGGCCGTCCGAGGTGACCCTGCCCGCCGACAGGTAGTCGGTGTTCGGGGAGATCTGCCCCTTGGCGTCGGAGCGGAACGGCGAGGGCATGAGGGCGTCCATGACCTTCTTGACCGTCGCCAGGTTGCCGTCGACATGGTTGAGGTTCCAGTTGGCCGGATACTCGCTGAGCCCCCAGCGGAGCACCCCTCCGTCCACGACCCGGTCGCGGGCGACGGGGTTGACGTCGTAGGCCTTGATCGCCGAGATGGACCCGCTCCCCGTCCCGCCCCCGCCACCGCAGCCGGTCAGAACCGGCGAGACCGCCAGGACCACGGCCAGCGCGGTGGCGAGCGCGCCCACGCGCCGGATCGATGTCACTGTTTTCCTCCCGGAGGATACGACTGGGCGAACAGAAGGGCACTCGGCTGGATCATCCGGCGCCGAACCTCTCGGCGAAGTGGCACGAGACTCCGTGGTCGTCTCCGAGCCGGCGCACCTGGGGTTCCTCCTCCACACAACGCCTTCTGACGGTCTCGTCGAGGGACCTGAACAGGGGACAGCGGGTGCGGAAGCGGCAGCCGGAGGGAGGATCGGCCGGGCTGGGCAGGTCTCCCTCCAGCAGGATCCGCCTTCTGGAGCGTTCCATGACCGGGTCCGGCAGCGGGACGGCCGACAGCAGTGCCCGCGTGTAGGGATGCATCGGAGTGTCGTACACCCGGCCGGCCTGCCCGATCTCGGCGATCCTGCCGAGATACATGACCGCGACCCGGTCTGCGATGTGCCGGATCACGGCCAGGTCGTGCGCCACGAGCAGGTACGACAGGCCCAGGCGGGTCCTCAGCTCCGCCAGCAGGTTGAGCACCCCGGCCTGGATGGACACGTCGAGTGCCGAGACCGGCTCGTCCAGCACGACCAGCCGGGGTTCCAGGGCGAGAGCGCGGGCGATGCCGATACGCTGACGCTGCCCCCCGGAGAAGTCCTGCGGATAGCGGGCGGCGTGACCGGCCTCCAGGCCGACCATGCCGAGCAGCTCGCGGACCCTCGGCCCCACCTCGCGGCTGCCGTGCGTGCGCAGCGGCTCGGCGAGAATGTCGTAGACGGTCATCCTCGGGTCGAGCGAGGCCAGCGGGTCCTGAAAGACGACCTGCATGTCGCGCCGGACGGCCATCCGGTCACGGGTGCTCATCTGTGCGGTGTCGCGGCCCAGCACCGTGATCCCGCCGCTCTGCGGTGCGGTCAGTTCGAGGATCTCCATCAGGGTGGTCGTCTTGCCACAGCCCGACTCCCCGACCAGGCCGAGCGTCTCGCCCTCTCGGATGTCGAAGCTGACACCGTCCACCGCGCGGACCGTGCCGACCCGCCGCCGCAGGAGCCTCCCCTTCACCAGGGGATAGTGCTTGACCAGGCCCTCGACCGCCAGGACCACCTCACGCCCGCCACGCGGCCGTGGCCGCTCCCCGGCGACGGAACCGGCAGCGGGACCGACGGCGGGACCGACGGCGGGACCGGGGCCGGTCGCCTCCCCCGCGATGGCGCGCACACCGTAGATCTGGGCGGGTGACCACCCCCCCGCCTCGATCTCACCGGAGCGTATGCACGCCGCGAGGTGGCCGGGCGAGCCCACCCGTACCGGCTCGGGCTCGGACTCGGCGCACGCCGGGACGGCGATCGGGCAGCGCGGCTCGAACGGGCAGCCCGGCGGCAGCGCCGCCGGTGACGGCGGGCTGCCCTCGATGGGCACCAGCGGCTGCTCCCGGCCGCGGTCAAGGCGCGGGATCGAACCGAGCAGGCCCATGGTGTACGGCATGCGGGTGCGGTAGTAGACCTCGTCCACCGAGCCGACCTCGACGGGGCGCCCGGCGTACATGACGAGAACCCGGTCGGCGAACCCGGCCACCACCCCCAAATCATGGGTGATGATGACGATCGCCGCGCCCGTCTCCCGCTGCGCCGTCTTCAGCACCTCCAGCACCTGAGCCTGGACGGTCACGTCGAGCGCGGTGGTCGGTTCGTCGCAGAGGATCACGTCGGGGTCGTTGGCGATCGCCATCGCGATCACCGCGCGCTGGCGCATGCCGCCGGAGAACTCGTGCGGGAACGCCTTGGCGCGCTGCGCCGCGTTGGGGATGCCGACCAGGTCGAGCAGTTCGACGGCGCGCCTGGCGGCCTGCGCGGCGCCGATCCGCCGGTGGACGCGGACCGCCTCGGCGATCTGGTCGCCGACCCGGTAGACGGGGGTGAGCGCGGAGAGCGGGTCCTGGAAGACCATCGAGATGGTCTTGCCGCGGAACGCGGTGAGTGTCCTCTCCGGGGCGCCCAGGATCTCCTGTCCGTGCAGCCGCACCGACCCGGTGACGTGGGCGTGTGGCGGGAGCAGGCCCATCACGGCCAGCGAGGTGACCGACTTGCCGGAGCCGGACTCACCGACGATCCCGAGCACCTCGCCCGGACGGACCGCGTAACCCATTCCCCTGACCGCGCGGACCGCGCCGGGGCCCAGGCCGAAGGTGACGTCGAGGTCGCGCACCTCGAGCACGGGGTCGGCGGGCACGAGGTCGGTTCCGGCCCTCACCGGCAGGGGACCGGCCCCGGCGCCGCGCCCGCCGGTCCGGCCGCTCCGGGATCTCGCGTCCGCGGTTCGCTCGCCTGTCATCCGCTCACCCACCTCTGCGGGCCGTGGGGTCGAAGGCGTCGCGCAGGGAGTCGCCGACCAGGTTCACCGCGAGCACGGTGACGATCAACAGGCTCGCGCAGAACCAGAACGTCCAGGGGGCGTAGAGCGCCGTCTGGGCGCCGTCCGCGATGAGGCTGCCCAGCGAGACGTCCGGCGGCTGGATGCCGAAGCCGAAGTAGGAGAGGGACGTCTCGGTGAGGATCGCGGCGCTGACGTTCAGCGTGGCGTCGACGACCAGCAGCGAGGACATGTTGGGAATGATGTGCCGGAAGATGATCCTTGTCGGCGGCACGCCCATGAACCTGGCCGCCTGGATGAACTCCCGTTCCCTGAGCGAGATGGTCATGCTCCGGACGATCTTCGAGGTCACCATCCAGAGGAAGAGCGCCAGCACCAGCACGAACATCGGCCACTGTCCCCCGGCGAAGAGCGGGGACATGATCGCCAGGATCAGGAAGGCGGGAAGCACGAGCAGCAGGTCGGTCACCCAGGTCAGTGAACGGTCGGTCCAGCTTCCGAAGTATCCGGCGAAGGCACCCACCACGGCCGCGAGCGCGGTGCCGACCACCGCGGCGAGCAGGCCGACGACCAGGGACCTGCGCATGCCGCGCAGCGTGACCGCGTACACGTCGGCGCCGGTCTGCAGGGTCCCCCACCAGTGCTCGGTCGACGGCGGCGCGAGAAAGGCGGTGAAGTCCTTGGCGGTGTAGGTCCAGCGGGTGAGGTAGGGGCCGGCGAAGGCCAGCAGGAAGATCAGCAGGAGGAGCACGGAGCCGGTCCGGCCCCGGCCCGAGCGCAGGAGGCGGCCCATGACCACCCGCAGCCGTGAGGGCGCCTTGATCCTGTCCACGGACGCCCGCTGCTCGGTGAGCTCCTCCTCGGCGATGGTCATCTCCGGCTCACCCCACCCGGACGCGCGGGTCGAGGAGGGCGTGGAGCACGTCGGAGGCCAACGCGGCCAGCAGCACCGCCAGCGCGGCGAAGCAGCTGATCGCGGCGACGGTGTTGATGTCGTTGGTGGAGATCGAGTCGACCAGCTGCTCTCCCACGCCGTGCCAGCCGAAGATCTTCTCGGTGAAGGTGGTGCCGACCAGCAGCGCCCCGAAGGTGAAGGCGAAGTAGGTGACCGCCGGGATCAGCGCGGTACGCAGCGCGTGCCGGGTCAGCGCGGCGCGGCGGCTCAGCCCCTTGGCCATGGCCGTGCGGATGAAGTCGGCGCCGAGCACATCGAGCATCATGTTGCGCTGGTAGCGGCTGTAGACGGCGGCCAGGCCGAGCGAGAGCGACAGCGTGGGCAGCAGCAGATGCTGGATCCGGTCGATCCCGGCGGCGACGAACCCGCCCTGGAGCCCGGGGGTCGCCTCTCCGCTGACGAGGAGGATCTGGGCGCCGACGGCCTCGTTGAACCGGACCGCGGCGATGATCAGGATGTTGGCCAGCACCACCGTGGGGACCGCGAGGACGACGAAGGAGAGACCTGTCGAGAGCCGGTCGAAGGCGCCGTACTGCTTGACCGCGGCGTAGGCGCCGACGAGCACGCCGGTGACACTGCCGACGACCAGCCCGACCGTGATCAGGCGCAGGGTGACGCCGATCCGGCGCCCGAGGTCGTCGCCGACCGAGCCGCCGGCCACCGTCCTGCCGAAGTCGCCGCGCGCCAGGGCACCCGCCCAGGTCAGGTAGCGCTCGAAGAGCGGGGTGCGGTCGTTGAGGTTGAGGTCGGTGAGGCGGGCGTCGACGACCGCGGGGGGGATCGGCGGGTTGCGGCCCTCGTAGTTGGATCGCGGGTCGAGCGCGGAGGCGGCCAGCATGTAGGCGAGGCTGGTGGCCACGACGATCAGCACCAGATAGTTGAGCAGCCTGCGGGCAAGGAATCCCGCCATCTTTCCTCCTCCGGAGCCCCACCGCTGTCAGTGACCATCTTGCTACACTCAGCGACCGATGGGCTGCATAGCGTACCGAATCGGAGGGATCTCAGTGGACGATGGCGCCGGTCGGACCCGGAATCACTTTCCGGAGAGTTCGTCCACGGCGGCGCGCAGGTCAACGCTGGTGATGGTGGTCAGGTCGGCGGCGGTGGCGGTGGCACCGCCCAGGGCGGCCAGACGGACGTCCCTGCGCATCGCCGCGCGCTCGAAGAGCGAGCGCGCGAACCTGCCGTTGCCCAGGCCGTCGATCAGGCCCTCGTCGCAGACCCAGGCGAAGACCTCGGCCAGGTCACGCCGGGCGGCGTCGTCGAACCTGTCACCCGAGGAGTCGGCGAGCAGCACCGCGATCTCGGTGAGCTCCTCGGCGGAGTACGAGGGAAACCGCACCCGCTGGCTGAACCTGCTGCCCAGGCCGGGATTGGACGACAGGAAGGTGTTCATCTCCCGCTCGTATCCGGCCAGGATGATCACCAGCCGGTCGCGGTCGTCCTCGGCCCGCTTGAGCAGCGTCTGCACGGCCTCGGTGCCGAAGGCGTCGCCCCCGTTGTAGCCGGAGTTGACCAGGCCGTAGGCCTCGTCGACGAAGAGCACCCCGCCGAGCGCCCGGTCGACCAGCTCGTTCGTCTTGATCGCGGTGGCGCCGAGGTGCTGGCCGACCAGGTCGGCCCGCTGGGCCTCCACCACGTCGGGCTGGGCGAGCAGGCCGAGCGCGGCGAAGATACGGCCCAGGATGCGGGCCACCGTGGTCTTTCCGGTGCCCGGCGGCCCGGCGAAGACGAAGTGCCGCATCTGCGACGGGGTCGGCAGCCCCCGCTCCTGACGCATCTTGGCCACTCTGAGCTGCGCGGCGATCGCGTGCACCTGCCGTTTGACCGGTTCGAGACCCGCCATGCGGTCGAGGTCGGCCAGCGCCTCCTCAAGGGAGGGCGTGGCCTGGTAGCCCCGGTAGCGGGCGGTGAGCTCGTCGAAGGCCTTGACGACATCCTCCAGGGCCGTGGTGACCAGGTCCTCAGTGGTGGGCGCGCCGCCCGCCCCCACCACGCGCACGTCCCTGGCCTGCGCGGCGGCCTCCACGAGGCTGCGGACGAACCGGGCGTTGCCCAGGTCGTCGACCATCGAGCGCCGGTGGATGTCCTCGAATCGGGCGAGCAGCGCGGGCGCGGCCTCCGGTGACATCCGGTCTCCCCGGCGCCTCTGCAGCAACTCGGTGATCTGGAGCAGCTCATCGGGGGCGTAGCTGGGGAAGCGGACCCGGCTTGCGAACCGGCTGGACAGGCCGGGGTTGGACGACAGGAAGGCGGCCATCTCCTTCTCGTATCCGGCCAGGATGACGACCAGCCGGTCGCGGTCGTCCTCGGCCCGCTTGAGCAGCGTCTGCACGGCCTCCGCGCCGAACCTGTCCGGCTGGCCGTCACCGGAGTTGATCAGGCTGTACGCCTCGTCGATGAAGAGCACCCCGCCGAGCGCCCGGTCGACCAGCTCGTTCGTCTTGATCGCGGTGGCGCCGAGAAACTCCCCCACCAGGTCGGCCCGCTGGGCCTCGACCACGTAGGGGGTCTCCAGCAGGCCGAAGGCGTAGAAGATCTTCGCGACGGTCCTGGCCACGCTGGTCTTGCCGGTGCCCGGGGGGCCGACGAACACGAAGTGCCGCATCGGTGGCTCGGTGGAGTATCCGGCCTCCCTGCGCAGCCTGGCCGCCTCGATCGAGGCGGCGATCGAGCGCACCTGCTCCTTCACCGGGGCCAGGCCGATCATGGCGTCCAGCTCTCCGAGCGCCTCCTCCACCGAGATGGGCGGCGGCGCCTCCCGCTCGCCGGTCACGGCGGCGGGTGCGGGGGCACCGCCCCCGCGGACCCTGAGCCCCACCTGGCTCCGCTCCCCCACCGCCGACGCCGCCCGCACCCGGCGGGCCTGGAGGAAGCGCTGGACGAGCACCCCGGCCGCCACCGCGTACGCGGCCCAGATGGCGGTGACCGGCGCGATCCCGGGGATGACCGCGCCGAGCAGGACGGCCACCAGTCCGGCGGGCACCAGTGCCATGGCCGTGCTCACCCACGGGGTGACCCAGCGGATGAGGTGGGCCGCGCCGGCCACCAGGGCGGCGAGGATCATCAGCGCGGTCGGGATCGGCGAGTTCCAGCCGGACGCGCCCTGGAAGATCATCAGCACCGACAGCCAGGCGAGCACCACGAGCAGGGTGGCCGCGGCGCGGGGAAAGCTCAGGGTCAGCGCCGCGAAGCCGAGCAGCGTCAGCGTGACGAAGAATGTGTTGAGCACCGGCCAGCCGAGGCCGAACGCCAACCCGACCGCTCCGACCAGCACCGCGACGTAGATCAGCCTGCGCAGAGGCGGCGAGAGCCGGAAGTAGCCCAGCCGCACCCGCTCGAACAGATCCCGTGCGGCCGCGCGCCCCGCCGGCTGGGCCCTGCTGGATTCCCGCATCACGCCTCCCCGGTCCGCCCCCGGTTATACCGCACCGGGGGGACGTTTGCGCGTGCCTGGGCGTCGCGCCACGCCGCCGCGCGGGCACGATCAGATATGTGGACGAGAACGGATGAAATCCACGTTCGAGGTAGCGAGCTGCGACCGGTGCCGCACCGGTGGCCACACCCTTCCCTGTGCCGCCTCCGCGCCCCGCGCGCGGCGGTTCGCGCCCGTGTTCCCGCCGGGTGGGAGCACCCGGTCCCCGCGCCCGTCCTTCCCCGGGAACCGGCCAGGTGACGGGCATGGGAATGTCACCGCCGGGCAAGGCGGTCCGCGCTCCCGACGACCGCTCAGCCTCGGCGGGCACGGCCCTGGTGCCGGCCGGGATACTCGCCGACCACGACCTGCTTGGGGGTGATCCTCAGCAGGCCGGCCTCGGTGTCGCCGATCGCGATGCCGCGCACCTCGGCCCAGAAGCTGCGGCCCTGCGGGTCCGCGACGAAGACCGCCACCCTGGGGTCGCGCTCGGCGGCCTCCCACGCGTCGGAGGCGGCGATCAGGCGTAACTCGCCGCTCGGGCCGACCGAACCGACCGCGCCGACGGCCAGCGCGCGCGGGCCGCTGGGGTCGGCGTAGGCGAGCATCACCCCCCGCGCGTGGGTGAAGGCCGCGCGCACCTCCCCGCTGAGCCCCACCGGCGGGGAGGCATCGCCGGGCAGGCGGCCGCCGCAGCCGTCGCACATGACCAGTGAGGCGCGCCAGGGACCCGGCGCACCCCGCCACCACGCCCGCACCGACCTCGTGGCGAACACCGCCGACGAGACGGCCGGCAGCACGGTCCCGGCCCGCCAGGCCCACTCGCCCGCCTGGGCGAGCCCGAACGTGGTGACCGCCGCCGCCATGCCGAGCAGGAGCGCCGCCGCGGCGGACAGGGCCAGCGCCGCCGCCAGCCCGCGGTCCGCTGCCAGCACCCTGCCGAGGCCCAGGGCGGGACCGGCCCCGCGGTACGCCCAGCCGAGCACGAGCGGCACGGCGAGCGCGGCGAGCGCCCAACGCCGTTCGTCCAGGACCGCCGCCGCCAGCACGGCCGCCACCGGCACCGACCAGACCCGGCCCGCCACCAGCCAGAGGGTCACGTTGACGTCCCGCCTGGCCGTACGGTCGTCACCGGCCGCGGCGAACTCGGCCAGCGCCCTGACCGGCCGCCCGCGCCAGGCATCGACGAGCACGCGCAGGACGAGCAGTACGGCGCCGTTGAGGAGCACCAGCCCGGCGAGGCCCGCCCAGAGCACCCCCGTGGCGTCCGGCGGCGGTCCGGCCAGGAGCGGTGGGACCTCCGGTGGGAGGGTGGCGACGACCGCGACGTACGCGGCCACGACGACCAGGGTGATCAGGATCGACGTGCCGAGCCAGAGGTCGCGGGCGAGCATGCCGGGCACGTACGACCAGAGCCCGACCCGGTGCGCCTGCCTGAGGGTGATCACCAGGACGGCGAGCGGCACCAGCCCGCCACCGATCCTCGCCACGCCTGCCAGGCCGAACCCGAACTCCGCCGCGCAGACCGCGACGAGGGCGACGGCCAGCAGGATGCGGATCTGCCGCGACCACGTCTCCAGGGCGCGCCTGGCCCGGCCCGTCTCACGGGGGTCGACCGGCCAGGCGGGGTCGTGGTGGGCGCGTGGGCGCTCCCAGCGCAGCCAGGTCAGGCCGAGGTTGATCCTGGCGCCGGGATGGTCGGGCAGGCGGCGCAGCGCGTCGCGGTAGGCGGCCCGCGCGCGGGGGTACTCACCGCGCAGCAGCGCGAGGTCACCGGTGAGGACATGCGGGTCCGGCTCCTCCGGCGCGTAGCGGACGGCCCTGGCCGCCTGTGCCCGCGACTCGCGCCAGCGGCCCGGCACCCTGCGCAGTGCCGCCCCCAGGCGCATCCGCGCGGCCCAGGAGCCCGGCGCGAGGCGTACCGCCTCCTCGGCGGCGGCCACAGCCTCCGCGTCGCGGCCGAGCCGCTCGAACGCGAGGCTGGCGAGGCGGTATCCCCAGTCGGCTCCCGACTCGGATCGGGGGTCGAGGTCCAGCGCCCTGCGGGCGGCCTCCAGCGCGGCCTCGGGATGGTCACGGCCCAGCAATGCGGCGGCCACGGCACACCACTGCCGGGGGTCGTCGGGATCTCGGGGCGGCGGCACCGGGGCCGAGTCGTGCCCGCCGGACCCGCTCACCACGGCGGCTCACGGGCCTCACACTGACTCCCCACGATCGCCATGCTCCGTGGGAGATCACCATTTGCCTAGATAACGGTATATGCCTGTATCTCTCTAGAGAGGTCACGCACAGTGTCACCGAAAACACGGATCGCCGATCGACCGCGAGACACAAGGTGCACATATCCATGTAAATCCATCATTGAATGCCACCCCGCGCACTGCCGCACTTCGCCTAGGCTGCGACGTATGTTCGTCCAGGCTGACAACTCCTGAGCGGCCCATGACCACCATCATGGCCAAAGCCAGGGGTGGGGACGGCGGCTCACCGGCACCCGGAGCCAGCCGGTGGTCGATCCTCGCCCTGCTCTGCTTCAGCCTGCTGCTGATCGCGGTGGACGCCACGGTGCTGCACATCGCGGTGCCCACGCTGACGGCGGCTCTGGAGCCGACCTCCGTGGAACTGCTGTGGATCATCGACGTCTACTCGCTGGTGGTCGCGCCGCTGCTGCTGACCTTTGGCACGCTCGGTGACCGCTACGGGCGTAAACGGCTGGTGCTGGCCGGATACGTGGTCTTCGGCGTCGCCTCGGCGGCGGCCGCGTTCGCCCCGACCCCGCTCGCGCTGATCTCGGCGCGGGCACTGCTCGGCGTCGGCGGTGCCATGATCATGCCCGCCACCCTCTCCATCATCCGGCAGGTCTTCACCGACCGGTACGAGCGGGCGATCGCGCTGGGCGTGTGGAGCGCGGTGGCGGCGGCCGGGGCCGCGGTCGGCCCGCTCATCGGCGGGCTGCTCGTCGAGAAGTTCTGGTGGGGCGCCGTCTTCCTGATCAACGTCCCCATCCTGATGGTCCTGCTGCCCGCCGCGGTCAGGCTTCTTCCCGAGATCCCGAGGCGCTCCGACCGGCCGTGGGACGCGCTCAGCGCGCTGCTGTCGGTATTGGGCATCCTCGGTGTGGCCTTCGGCCTGAAGGAGGCGGGCGCCGGGCATCTCGGCGGGGTGGCGGTCCTGCTGTGCGGGGTCTGGCTGCTGACCTGGTTCGTCCGCAGGCAGCGGCGACTGGCCTTCCCCCTGCTCGACCTGGAGCTGTTCCGGCGGCGGGCGTTCTGCGCCGGGGTGGGCGGCGTGCTGCTGACCGTCTTCGCCCTGGTCGGGCTGGAGCTCATGCTCGCCCAGTACCTCCAGCTGGTCCTCGGCGACAGCCCGCTCGGGGCGGCCGTACGGATGCTCCCGCTCATGATCGCCGCGATCGCGGGCGGCCTGGCCGGGGCTCGGCTGCTTCGGTGGTTCGGGCTGCGCGCCACGATGAGCGGCGGGCTGGCGCTGACCGCCCTGTCCCTCGCCCCCACCCTGGCCTGGGGCACCGAGGGGCATCCGGTGGCCCTGACGTTCTGCTTCGTCGGCATCGGCTTCGGCATCCAGGTCACCCTGCTGGCCGCCTCCGACACGATCATGTCGGCCGCGCCCGAGTCGCGCGCGGGCGGCGCCGCCGCGATCGAGGAGACCGCCTACGAGCTGGGTGCCGGTCTCGGGGTCGCGGTGCTCGGCACGATCACCACGGTCGTGTACGCCCCCTCACTGGGCCCGGTCCCCGGCGTCGCTCCCGAGACGATGCACCAGGCCCGCCAGTCGCTCGCCTCCGCCGCGCACATGGCGCAGGAGATCGGCGGCGGCGTGGGAGACGCACTGCTCTCCGCGGCCCGCGTCGCGTTCGTCGCGGGCCTGCACACGACGATCGTGGTGAGCGTGCTGCTGCTCGGCTGCACCGCACTGGCCGTGATGCTCCTGGTGCCCCACCGCCCCGAGGGAGACAGAGAGGGGAGTGACTCCTCGTGAGGGGTTTGACAGGCTCTCGCTCGGTCATCTATCGGTCAAGTCTGGGCAGGAACGGTGAATCTAACCAGAATGAGGAACCGTGCGACGAACCCTCCATGATCTTGCCTCCCTGGCCGCCAGGCTGGGGGTGGGCGGGATCTTCTTCGCCAACGGCTGGCACAAGCTCGAAGCGGGCCTGACCGCCACCGCCGGGCAGTTCACCACCCTGGGTGCCCCCGCGCCAGGCGTGTGGGCCGCCACCACCATGCTGACGGAGCTCATCGGCGGCGCGCTGCTGGTGGCCGGGCTCGCCGTATCCGCGTGCGGGCTGCTGCTGTTCGCCGAGGCCCTCGCCGTGTTCGTACTGGCCAGTGGCGAGACGGGCCTGCCGCTCACCGGGGGCGACGCCAAGCTGATCGTGGCGCTCGGGGCCGCCTCCATCCTGCTGGCGGTGGGCGGCGCGGGCCGCCTGTCGGTCGACCACATGGTGGTGATCAAGCGCCGTGAGGCCGAGGCCGCCGAGGACTTCGCCGCCGAGACCGAGGCCGACGACGTCATCGCCGCGCTGCGCGAGCCGGAGACCCCTCCGGCGCCCGCCCTGCCCGCCGCCGGGAAGAAGCCCGCCGGCACCGACAAGCCCGCTCCGGCCACCGCCGAGAGCACCACCGACACCGCGGAGTTCCCCGCCGCCCCCCGTCCGCGCACGCGTACCCGCAAACCCTCCTCCGGTACCGCACCCGCCGCGCCCCCCGCGCCGCCCGCCCCCGGCAAGGCCGGCGACACCCTCGTGGCGGGCAAGAAGGACGAGCCTTCCGGAACCTGAGCGGACGAATCCCGGACGCCCGGTCCCGCTCGGCCACTGCCGGCCCTCGCACGACTCACCGCGGTCGCGCGGATGGTGCCTCGGCACCATCACGGCCTGACACCGGTCGGCCGTCAGTCCCTTCCCTGCCAGGTCGTCACGCACGCCTCGTTGCCCTCCACGTCCGCCAGCACCCAGAAGGAGGGCGCCGAGGCGTCGGACAGCAGGACCCCGCCCGAGGCGAGGGCGGCCTCGACCCGGTGGGACGCCTCGTCGTGGGGGACCGAGACGTCGAGATGGATCCGGTTGCGCTGCGCCCGGGGCGCGATCATCCGCTGGAACCAGATCGCCGGACCCTGCCCGACGGGATCCACGAGCGCGCCCTCGCCGCCGGACGCTCCGGGCTCGTCGTCATAACCCATCACCGCCTTCCAGAACGGGCGGACGGCGGCGATGTCGATCGCGTCGATCGCGATCTCGAGGACCTGGACCGACCGCACCTCCCGGCCGCCCACGTCGGGGCCGGTGCTCAGCCCGAGCTCGCTCACGACCGCGGAGATCCGACCGGCGAGCTCGACCTCGACCGGCGTCACCGCACCGGTGACCGGTGAGCGCAGGGTCAGGACCACCCGGCCGGGGCGGACGTCCATCTCCAGGCTTCGCTCTCCGTCCGCGCCGGCCACGGCCACCGCGCGCGCGACGACCTCGACCGCCCGCGCGGGCGATGCCACGGTCACCGACGTGCGCACCACGTCCAGGACATAGCGCCACCCGAGATCGCCGACGGCGTCGGAGATCTCCCGTCGGCTCAGCCTCTCGTCACCATCCGGAACCTGCTGCGTCATACCGCCATGATCGCAGCGCCCCTCCCCCGCACGGGACCCCATCGGCGACGCGGATGTGCCGTCGAGGTCCCCGCGATCCGCCTTCGGTGCGTCACGCACCGAACGGTGCCTGACGAGCTCGCCGGATTCGTCCCGCACCGGTCGGGCCAAGGAGGACGGATGCGCGTGTGATCGACCTCTGGGTCGGCGGCGCGGATGCCCAGGCGGTACCGCCACCCCTGGAGTACGCCTTCGGCGGCCCCACGACGGCCGGATGACCGCGCCCGGGTGAGCCGTCCCCCCGAAGATCATGGCGGCGCGCGCGTACCGGCCGGATGACCGCGCCCGGGTGAGCCACCGCGCAGGGCCGCTCCACCGGTGCGCGCCTGACCCGCTGCTACTTTCGCCCGGTGGTCCTCGAAAGGGGACTCAGAGCTCGAAGCGGGCCACCCGGCGGAGTTTGTTCATGGCGTCCAGGGCGGCGACCTTGTAGGACTCGGCCAGGGTGGGGTAGTTGAAGACGGCGTCGACCAGGTAGTCGATGGTGCCGCCGCAGCCCATGACCGCCTGGCCGATGTGGAGCAGTTCGGTGGCGCCGGTGCCGAAGACGTGCACGCCGAGCAGGGCGCGGGTCTCCGGGGAGACCAGGAGCTTGAGCATGCCGTAGGTGTCACCGATGATCTGGCCTCTGGCCAGCTCGCGGTAGCGGGAGATGCCGACCTCGAAGGGGACGTGGGAGGCGGTCAGCTCGTCCTCGGTGTGGCCGATGAAGCTGATCTCGGGGATGGTGTAGATGCCGATCGGCTGCAGGTGGTGGATACCGCGCAGCGGCTCCCCGCAGGCGTGGTGGGCGGCGATGCGGCCCTGCTCCATGGAGGTGGCGGCCAGGGACGGGAAGCCGATGACGTCGCCGACGGCGTAGATGTGCGGCACGGTGGTGCGGTAGTGCTCGTCGACCTGGATGCGGCCTCGGGCGTCGGCGGCCAGCTCCGCGTTCTCCAGGGCGAGCTCGTCGGTCATGCCATGGCGGCCGGCCGAGTACATCACCGTCTCGGCGGGGATCCTCTTGCCGCTCTCCAGCACGGTCAGCGCCCCCCGGGAGCGGCGCTCCACGGCGGCGACGGTCTCACCGAAACGGAAGGTCACCGCCAGGTCGCGCAGGTGGTACTTGAGCGCCTCGACGATCTCCAGGTCACAGAAGTCGAGCATCCGGTCACGGCGCTCCACCACCGTCACCTTGGTGCCCAGCGCGGCGAACATCGAGGCGTACTCGATGCCGATCACCCCGGCCCCGACGACCACCATGGAGTCGGGGATGTCCTGCAGCTTCAGGATGCCGTCCGAGTCGATGATGGCGTGGTCGTCGAACTCCACGGTGTCGGGGCGGGCCGGCCGGGTACCCGTGGCGATAATGATCTTGTCGGCGGTCGCCTTGGTCTCGTGGCCGTGCTCGTCGACGACTCCGACCGTGTGCGGGTCGACGAAATGGCCCATCCCGCTGAGCATCGCCACGTGGTTGCGCGACAGCTGGCTGCGGATCACGTCGATCTCCCGGCCGATCACGTGCTGGGTGCGGATGCCCAGATCGGCCGCGGTGATCTCATCCTTCACCCGGTAGCTCTGGCCGTACATGCCGCGCTGGTTGAGGCCGGTCAAGTGCAGGACGGCCTCACGCAGCGTCTTGGAGGGGATGGTGCCGGTGTTGATGCATACTCCGCCGAGCATGTTGCGCCGCTCGACGAGCGCGACGCGCCGTTCGAGTTTCGCGGCGGCGATCGCGGCCTTCTGCCCACCCGGCCCGGAACCAAGAACGATGACATCAAAATCCCACATAGGGCTCAGTGTGAAGGCACGGGACGATCTCAACCAGACCTGTGACTCCCGCGCTCACCGAGGGAAACCGCTTCTCGCCTCCCCCGACCGGTAAAGGCACCCCTGACCGTTTCGAACACCGGCAGCGCGGCAAGGAGGCGATTCACCCTCCTCCGGCGCCGAACATGATGAGCGGTCCGGACCGTGGCGGCCCTGCCGACACCTCCGCCGGCCGCCGTCTCCTCCGGTACCTCGCCCTGTGACCGCGTCTCAGGGCGAGCGTCTCCCCACGTGGCGGCCTCATGCCGCCACGCCGTGTCGCTACCGCCTTACGCCATCGCCCCCACATGGTCCACGATCGCGGTCGCCCCCTCCTGGCGTGCGCAGTTGGCGCAGCAGAACCAGCGCCGACCGGCCTCGACGCCGTGCCCGACGATGCGGACCCCGCAGTGCTCGCAGATCGGTGCCAGCCGCTGGATCGCGCACTCGAAGCTGTCGAAGACGTGCACCCCAGCCTGGGTGTGCACCTCGAAGCTCATGTCGTAGTCGTTACCGCACGTTTCACAAGTCGCCATGTTTCCCCCCGAAAACTCGGCATTTCCGGTTAAGTCCTACCCAGGTAGCCGCCAGTCAGACAATCCTTCCCACCACGATCACCACCGCGACCAGCGCGAACACCGCCGAGGCGGCCAGCAGCGGGGGAAGTAGCCGGGCGCATCTCTCGCGTGCCACGAGACGGGCGCGGTTGGCGTCGATCCACTCCCCCAGGCGGGGCCAGGCGTAAGGCAGCGCCTGGTGGACCAGGCACGCCCGGTCTCCCCGGTGCCCGACCAGCCCCGCGAAGCCGTGCAGGACGCCCTCGGACCCGGCGGGGGGCCTGGCCTCTCGGGCGACCGCCTGCCCGTCGGCGTCGATGACGACGAGCCTCAGGAACACCTCCGGCACGCGCTCCCGGTCCGCCGGGTCCAGCGCGGCGAACGCCGACTCGGCCAGCGCGCCCAGCCCCGGATCGTCACAGGCCGTGCGGACCCTGGCCGCGACCTCGGTACCCGCCCGCAGCAGCGGGGCCGTCTCGGACTCCGGCGCATCCGTCCGGGGAACGGCCGGGTCGGCGGCGATCAGGGCGATCAGCAGATCGCGGGCGGCGGGTCTGGCCCGGGGTTCCTTGGCGAGCGCGGCAGCGGCCAGGGGCCGCAGCGAGCGGGGCAGCGGGCTCAGGTCGGGGTCGAGCGAGAGGATCCGGTGCATCACCGCGCCCAGGCTGCCCGCCGCGAACGGATCCTCGCCGCTCGCGGCGTACAGCACGATCCCGCCCCAGGCGAACACGTCGGCGGCGGGACCCGCCTCACCGCCGGTGAACACCTCGGGCGCCGTGTACGACGGCGCGCGTGGCCTGAGCCCGGTGGCGGTCAGCGCGGTTCTCAGGCCGGGGCTCACCCCGAATCCGACGATCCTGGGTCCGCTCCGGCCGAGGAACACCCTGTCGGGTGCGAGGTCGCGGTGGACGACCCCGACGTCGTGGAGGGCGGTCAGCGCGACGGCGATCGCCGTCGCGAGGGCGTGCAGGTCGTCACCGCCGAAGATCCGGCCGGCCCCGCGCAGGCTGGGGCCCTCGACGTACTCGCTGACGATGTACGGCCTGGGCCCGTCCAGATCGGCGTCCAGCACCCCCGCCGTGCAGAACGAGGCCACCCGGCGAGCCGCGGCGGCCTCGCGACCGAACCGCTCACGCAACTCCGGATCACTCCCGGCGTCACCGTGCAACACCTTCACCGCCACACGCCTACCCGCGGCATCGTACGCCTCGTAGACCACACCCTGACCACCCGCACCCAACCGCCCGGCCAGCCGGTAACCGCCCAACCGCTGCGGATCACCCACGATCAGTTCCCGCGCCACTCTCATGGGGTGTTTGATGCGATCTCCGGAGAAAAAGTTTCTGCTAACCGGGGCAGACGTTGCGATAGGGCAGGCCACCGAGGTAGGTGCGCCACTCCTCGCGCGAGAGGGTGCGGCCCGCGCGCTCGCAGACCGCCCGCGCCACCGCCTCCGGCTCGACCGGATACTCGTCCAGGGTGCCGGCCGAGTCGACGACGACCAGCCGGGCCCCGTCCGGGCTGAACGCCAGGGACCGGAACTCACCGCTCTGCGCGGCGATCGGCGGGCCGAGACGGCGTCCGGTCGCCACGTCCCACAGCCCCACCGAACGGTCGTTCACCGCGCCGGCGACGACGTCTCCGCGAGGCGAGAAGGCCAGGGCCGCCTTCGTCGCCGGTTCGCTCCTGATCAGGTTTCCCACCCGGTCCCTGCTTTCGGCCTCGAACACCGAGATCCGTCCGACCCGGTCGGCGGTGGCGAAACGGGTGCCCTTCCTGTCGAAGGCCATCGCGGTGGTCGGGATGGTGAGGGTGGGCGCGCCGTACGTCTCACCGAGCGGCTCGCCCGTCGAGGCGTCCAGCAGCCGGTGCTCTCCCCCCGCGACCGCCAGCATCCTGCCATCGGGGGTGAAGACCAACCCCTCGACCGACTGCTGTGGCCTTGACCAGCGGAGTTTGCCGCTGGGCACGTCCCACACGGCGATCTCCCCGTCCGAGTCGCCCACCGATTCGAAGTAGAGGGTGTAGGAGGCCACCGCGGTGCCGTCCGCGCTGATCGCCAGGGCGAACACCTGCCCCTCGCGGACCGTCTCGACGGCGGCGATCCGCTTGGCGGCGGCGACGTCCCATACGGTCAGCCGGGAGCTGTCACCACCGGTGTTGGCCACCAGTCGTCCGCCGTCCGCGCTGAAGCCCATCGCGAAGGCACCGTCGGCGCCGTCGGGCCCGACGTTCAGCGTGCCGGTCCGGGTGCGCCGGCGCACGTCACGGATGACGATCTCACTCGCTCCCTCGTCCCTGGACGCGAGCAGCCGGCCGTCGGGGCTGAGCGCGGCCCAGTTGGTCCCGGGGCCCTTCAGCGGGGCGGGCCTGGTCAGCGTGCCGACGTCGAGGGTCGTCACCGAGTCCTCGGTGAGGTAGCGCAGCGCCCGTCCGTCCGGATCGAAGGCCACGGTGGGCATGAACCCGTCGATCCTCTGGGTGAGCAGGAGCCTGCCGTCCCCCACCCGCCAGACCCGCAGGGCCGTGTCGGTCACCACGGCCAGGAAGCGCCCGTCGGGGCTGAAGACCAGATCTCCGCTGACGCTCCCCTCGAAGAAACGGTCGAGATCGGCCCCGGTGGACGCGTCGCGCAGTTCGAGCTTCCTGCCCCGGGAGACCGCGACGGTCCTGCCGTCCGGGCTGTAGGCCACCCGCAGTCCGCACCCGTTGCAGCGGGTGCCCAGCGGTATCTTGCGCAGGTCGTCCAGGGTGAAGGCCGCCAGCTCACCGTCCAGCCCGCCGACGGCGATCCCGCTCCCGTCAGCGGAGATGTCGAAGTCGACACCTGCGGCGGGCGGATACAGCTTCCTGCCGTCCAGATGGTTCCAGACCGTGAGCCCCTCCCCCTGGGTCACCATGATCCAGTCATCGGACCGGCCGAAGAACGCCCCGGTGTCGCCACCCGCGTTGCGCCCCTGGACGGTGAGGACCGCGCCAGTCGGCTTGCCGGTCGCCACATTCCAGACCTTCAGCTTCACACCGCTGATCACGGCGAGCAGCCTGCCGCTCGGGCTCAGCGCGATCACGCGCAGGTCGTCGCCGATCCCGGTGAGACCACCGATGCGCCGGCCGGTCCGCACGTCCCAGAGTCGTGCCTCGCCGTCGCTCGCACTGACGAGCGTGCGCCCGTCGGCGCTCAGCGCCCTGAGGGTCTGAATTCCCGCGGCCGGGTCGTGGAAGGCGGCCGTCTCCCGCTGGGTCAGCGAACCGGCCAGGCTCGCCCTGGCCTCGGTCACCGGCGCCAGCCGCCAGGCGGCCACGCTGAGCAGCATGGCCCTGACCGGCTCGGCGATCCGCAGCGCGTCGGCCGTCGCGGCGAGCCTGGCGGCCGTCGCCTGGTCGCGCTGGGAGGCGATGACGGCGCTGCGCGCGTCGGCCACCCTGCTCTGCTGCACGGCGAGCACCCCGGCGACCAGCGCGACGACCAGCAGCACGGCCATCGTGCCGGACAGCACCCGGCCCCGGCGGGCGCGGCGCCGGGTGAGGGCGGCACCCGCCTCCAGAAAGTCCCGCTCGACCGGGCTGAGCGTGATGTTGCGGCGCCCGGTGGCCGCCCAGCGCATGGCGTTCTCCAGGCTGCTGCCCTGGAACAGGTCGCCGTCCCGGTGCCCCTGGGCCTGCCAGCGCCGCGCCGCGGTCAGGATGCCGCGGTGCACGGCCAGGCCGTCCCGGTTGGCCTGGACCCACATCCGCAGCCGCGGCCAGGCCTGCGGCAGCGCGGGCCGCGACAGCCAGACCTCCTCCTCGTCGTGGGCGACCAGGTACGAGAACACCTCCACCAGGCGCCGGACCGCTGTCGCCTCGCCCTCCTCGCGCCCGTCGAGGAGCTCGGCCCACCGCGCCTGCCGTACGACCAGCTGGTCGTCGTCGGTCACGGTGACCAGCCGCAGGAAGATCTCGGGGGCGAGTTCGCGCTCGGCCGGGCCGAGCGCGACGTAGGCGTCCTCGGCGAGGGTGCCGAGCGCGGGGTCGGCGGAGGCCGCGCGGATCTGGGCCCCGGCGTCGCTGCCCGCCGCCAGCAGTCTCGGGGTGTCGATGGCACCGTCCCCGCTGACCAGGGCGAGCAGCAGGTCCCTCGCGGTGGGCCGCGCGGCGGGGTCCTTGGCGAGTGAGGCGGCGACGAACGGCCGCAGGTGCTCGGGGAGCATGTCCAGCTGGGGCTGTACCGACAGCACGCGGTGCATGATCCCGCCCAGGCTCTCCGCCCGGAACGGGTCGGCACCCGTCGCGGCGAAGACCATGATCCCGCCCCAGGCGAAGATGTCGACGGCGGTGCTCGCGCGCTGGCCCATGAAGATCTCGGGGGCCATGTAGGTCGGGGTGCCCGCCACCATGCCGGTCGCGGTCAGTGACATGTCCTCCGTGCGGGCGACGCCGAAGTCGATCACACGGGGGCCGTCAGGACCCAGCAGCACGTTGTCGGGTTTGAGGTCGCGGTGGATGACCCCGGCCTCGTGCACGGCGGTCAGCGCGGTGGCGATCGCCGTCGCGAGACGGTGCAGGTCGCCTCCGGTGAAGCGGCGCCCCTCGGCGACGGCCCTGCGCAGGCTGGGGCCCTCGACGTACTCGCTGACGATGTACGGCCTGGGCCCGTCCAGATCGGCGTCCAGCACCCCCGCCGTGCAGAACGAGGCCACCCGGCGAGCCGCGGCGGCCTCACGACCGAACCGCTCACGCAACTCCGGATCACTCCCGGCGTCACCGTGCAACACCTTCACCGCCACACGCCTACCCGCGGCATCGTACGCCTCGTAGACCACACCCTGACCACCCGCACCCAACCGCCCGGCCAGCCAGTAACCGCCCAACCGCTGCGGATCACCGTCGATAAGTGTCGTGCTCAACTCACACTCCGTTCAACGGCAGGTTGGACGCCCCCGAGGACGACGAAGTTCGCGGAGTGCCGAACATTCCGAACACGTCTCGCCCTCCTTGAGTGAACGGTGACGAAACTCTCGCGGCCGGCATGGCCCGTGGCCCACTGGGCGGCCTCGACGAGGCCGGGAACACCGACCAGGATGCCTGCTTCCGGCCGGTCGGGGAGGACCGTTCGGAGATCGGAGACGCCACGGGCCGACTGGTCGTCAGAGTAGCCGGGCCCGCACCGGACGTGCCGCGTTCGGCGCGCGTACGCCGCGAAAAACACGTCGTGCCGTGGCGGCCGGGAGTGAGCCGCCGTGGTCGGCCGGAGGTGCCGGCGGCACGGGTCGTGACGATCCCGGCGATCAGCGCCCAGTCCCGAGCCGCCGTCACCGTACGCATGTCTTCGGAGTCCCTCCGTAGCCAAACCGGTTGATCCAGAGGGCGGGGGCGGGCTAGGTTGGCTCGCACGGACTTTCGCGCGTGCCGGGCCCACCAGCCCCGGGCACGCCGGTGTCAGGCGACGCATAGCACGGCGAGCCCGAGGAGGGAGGAAGATCATTCGACGCGCCAGGATCATCCGGCAGCGGGGCGCACGCCGCCCCGCCCGCATCTCCGGCCTGGATCTGAGGTCTCCCTCGGGTCGCCCACTCCCCTATTGACCTGGTCTTTACGGCAGTCTTATGCGGCGATCTGTAGATATTTCATATAACGGAACCATCACGCCGGGGGGCTCAATGAAGAGACTTGTGGTCGTGCCACCATATGTCGCACGGCTCAAGATCAGGGATATTCGTTCCGCGACACGCCGTGGAGTGACCGGCGACGCCAAGGTGGTCGATCTCAGCGCCTACACGGGCCGCAACGTTCTGCGCTTTCCACAGACGAGCGGCCCTACCTCCGCCGCCTGACCTCCATCGCGAAAGACCCGCCCGGGCGGGTCTTTCTCCGTTTCCGGCCCCTTCCCGTGCCCGGGCACCGACCGTCCGCACGTGCACGGCCCGGCCATCGGCGACCTCGGGCCTACTCGCCGCCCGGTGCCTTCCGCGTGAGGAACAGCAGGATCGCGGGGGTCAGCACGCAGAAGGCGAGCACGACGACCTGCCCCACCGCGTCCACCATGTCGAAGTGCCCCAGGTGACCGAGGTGGAAGGTCAGGTGCGGCACCGAGTAGAGCAGGTATCCGGCGAGCACCGTACGGATCAGCAGGCGGTCGAGCGTCACCGCCGCCACCGCGAGCATCAGGCCGAAGCCCAGGTTGAGCCCGCCGAAGTCCCGCAGGAGGTGCTCGTTGTAGGGCGGCAGCAGCGCCACCCAGGGATGACCCGGCAGCGGGAAGCCGTCGTAGAACCCGCGCGGCACGAGCAGCGCCCAGCCACCGACGACCGCCTCGGTCACGGCCAGGACGGCGAGCAGGACGCGCGACCAGGTCGCGGTCCGGAACGGCACGCGCGCGGTGGAGACCGTCTCGTTCATCGCCCCTCCGTCCCCGCCTCGTACCCGCTCCGGCCGGCGGCCACGGAGACGAAGTCCGCGAAGGTCCCGCGCCCCTCGGGGTGGTCGGGCGCGAGGTGCACACCGCGCCGGAAGGCGGCGGCGATCCTGCCGGGTACGGGCAGCGGCATGACGAGCCCACGCCCGCCGGTGACCCGCAGATAGGTCCGCGCCAGTTCGGCCGCGCTCACGATCTCCGGGCCGCCCATGTCGGGCACCCGCCCGGTGGGCGCGCCCAGCGCCAGTTCCACCAGCCGCTCGGCGACCTCGGTGACCTCCACCGGCTGGAAGTTCGTCCCCGCGGGGACCGGCAGGACCCTGGACCTCGCCAGCTTCCCCAGCATCAGCACCACCAGGTTGTGGAACTGCGTCGTGCGCAGGATGCTGTACGGCAGCCCCGAGTTCTCGATCAACCTCTCGACCTCGTGCTTGCGCCGGTAATACGTGTACGGGTGCCGGTCGACGCCGACGATGGAGACGTAGACCAGGTGGGTCTCGGGGGGCGTCGCGGCGATCAGCCGCCGGGCTGCCTCGACGTCCGCCGAGGAGTCGCGCGGATCACTGGCGAGGTGCACGATCGTATCGACCCCTTCGAGAGCGGGGCCGAGTCCCGCTCCCGTCCTCAGGTCTCCGATGTAGGGCTCGCGGGTGCGGCTCAGCACTCGGACGGGATGACCGGTCTTGGCGAAACGGTCCACGACATGGCGCCCGAGGACCCCGGTACCACCGGTTACCAGGATGTTTTCTGTCATACCCCTACGAACCGGCGACTCCCTGCAAATGTGACAGCTTTTCCGGATTGAACACGGCACGCAGGCCGACGACGGTCTCGGCGGAGACCTCGATCACGAAGATCGCGATGACCTCTCCCCCGCGCCGGACGAGGACCGCGTCCTGACCGTTGACATCGGCATGGGTGAACTCCGCCGCCTGCCCGAACCTTCCGGCGATCCCGGTGAGGTAGCGGACGACCTTCTCCCTGCCGGTGATCGGCCGCAGCGCGGCGCGCACCCTGCCACCGCCGTCGGCCCAGGCGATCACGTCGTCGGCGAGCAGCCGCTCCAGCCCCGCCAGGTCGCCACTCCTGGCGGCCGCCAGGAACCGTTCCACGATCCTTCGCCGCTGCTCGCCCGGGGCGTCGAACCTCGGACGCTCACCGACCCTGCGCCGGGCCCTGCCGTACAACTGGCGGCAGTTGGCCTCGGACAGATCAAGCACGTCGGCGATCTCGCGGTAGCCGTAGGAGAACGCCTCCCGCAGCACGAAGACGGCCCGCTCGGCCGGGGTGAGCCGCTCCAGCAGGAGCATGAAGGCCATGGACACCGCGTCGCGCTGCTCGGCGGTCTCCATCGGGCCGAGCGCGCCGGTCGGCGCGGGCTCGGGGAGCCAGAAGCCGACATAGCGCTCGCGGGTGGCACGGGCGGCGGTCAGCCGGTTGAGACAGAGGTTGGTGACCACCTTGGCCAGCCAGGCTCCGGGGGAACCGATGTGCTCACGCTCGGCACCGCTCCAGCGCAGGTAGGCGTCCTGGACGACGTCCTCGGCCTCAGCCGCCGAACCGAGCATCCGATAGGCCAGGCCGAACATCTTCGGCCGCTCCGCCTCGAACTCCTCGATCACCTGATCAGGGTGCCAGACGGAGCGGAGACCCCGCCGCCTCGTATCCGCTCGGGCCGGCGGCCACGGAGACGAAGTCCGCGAAGGTCCCGCACCCGGCTGGGCGGTCGGGTGCGAGGTGCACGCCACACCGGAAGGCGGCGGCGATCCTGCCGGGTACGAGCAGCGGTACGACGGGCCCGCGCCCGCCGGTGACCCGCGGATAGGTCCGCGCCGGCTCGGCCGCGCTCACGATCTCCGGACCACCCATGTCGGGCACCCACCCGGCGGGCGCGCCCAGCGCCGGCTCCACCAGCCGTGCGGCGACCTCGGCGACCTCCACCGGCTGGAAGTCCGTCCCCGCGGGGACCAGCAGGATCCCGGACCTCGCCGGCTGCCCCAGCACGAGTACCAGCAGGTTGTGGAACCGCGTCGTGCGCAGGATGGTGTACGGCAGTCCCGACGGTCCCACGCCGCCGGTTGTCAGGTTCCCTTCGGGAGGCAGTGCCGACATCCACGCCTGGATCGCCGACGGGGCGTGTCACGGTGGTGACCGGGGCGGGCAGGAAGGCCGAGAGCCGCTGGGTGATGTGACCCGATGTCCCGGAGGCGGGCACGGGACCACGCCTCTGAGCACGGCCGGCCGATGAGGACATCCATCGGACTCCGCCGGGCACCCCGATCTATGATCATCTTCGTACCCTGGCACAGCCTCCGCGGCATGGCCGGGAACACAGGCCGCGGCCCCGGTGTGTCACCGGGGCCGCGGCGGTCAACGTGTCGGGCCGAAGCCGAACTCGTCAGATCCAGTTGGAGATCAGGCGTACCTCCATGCCGACCGGGCGGGCGGCGCAGGGCATGGACTTGATCTGTCCGGCGCGGCCGGCCTGGACGCTGTAGCAGGAGTCGACCCAGTCGTCGCTGTCGGTGACCCAGTCACTGGGCAGCGCGCCGATGACCTTGTCGGCGATCGCGACGTACTGGCCGTTTCCGCTGGCGACGAGCACACCTTCGACGATGGCCTTGGCCAGGCCGGACAGGTCGGCGTTGTCGTCGCGCTCCATGAAGACGACGTCGACGGCGGTCCAGCTGAAGTTGGACCACTCGATCAGGACCTGGTTCACGTTGCTGTAGGTCGTGCCCTCGTCGGTGATGTAGGGCATCTCGATGGTGTCGACCCGAGCCTTACCGTCGGTCCCGGCGCCCATGGTCCAGGCGTAGATCTCCGGTCCGCCCTTGTACCAGGGCTCGTGGTCGTTGTAGTTGGTGATGCGATGGATCTGGGCTGCCCAGCGGGGCGTTCCCGCGGCCTGCGCCGTAGGCTGCTGGGCCTCATCGGCCTTACGGTCGACTCCGGTGATGCCGGCCTCGGTGAGAGCCTTGCGGATGACCTTCTGGCCCAGCTCGGCGGTCTTGCGCTCGTTCAGGCCCACGACGAGCACCGCCTGCCTGGGAGCCCGGCGGGCATCGAGCTCGTAAGTGCGACCGGCCGAGTCGTAGGCGGTGACGGTGCGGACGAACTTCTCGTCCTTGGACGGGGTGAACATGACCAGTGGCTTCTCGCCCGCGGCGACCCGCTTGACCGTGGCGGGGTCGGCCGAGACCTCCAGCAGCGACTCGCCCTCGCCTTCGGCCTGGAGACCCTTCAACTGCAGGATCTTGCTGTCAGCCTGGCGGGTGTAGTCGGTCAGGTCCTGCGCGCCTGGCACGGAGGCGAACAACGCAGCCAGGTCGGCCTGGCCGTCACCCGCCAGCTCGCGGTTGAGCACCGCCCTGAACTCACCGTTGTCGAGCCTGCGGGCGATCTGCTCGGCGAGCGTCCGCTTGAGCCCGTCCATGGTGGCGGCCGACTCTTCGGCCTTGAGCTTGGCCGACTGGCCGGGGGGCAGCGGATCGGCCACGGCCGTCGCCGGCGCTACAGCACCCATCAGGGTGGCGGCCAGGGCGAATGCCGCCAGCCCAACTACCTTCTTCACAAAACCTCCTGGTCAATGCGAGAAGAAGCTCGATAGAGCACTACCGCCGGATCCTTGCGGGAACCGAGCGGTTGCATAAGGCAGAGAGTGACCGGCGCGCCTTATCAAATAATTACGTCTTCTTATGAATCCTTATGGTCAATCCCAAAATGGGTTTAACGTTCATTTTCGGACTTGGATGTGTGGACGCCCTCGTGCAGCCGGTTATGGGATCGGATCGCGATGGCCAAGGTCGGCACGGCCCCGCATCGCCTCCCCCAGCGGGTCTTCGGGGTCGGTCATCCCGAGGCCGACTCGCACGCCCGGATGCTCCTGGCGAAGCCGGGCGAGCGCGGGCGCCATCAGAGTGGCGCCCGCCGTGGCGAAGTAGCGTATCGCCAGCCGCTCGGTGTGCCCGGCTCATAGGTCGGTCACCTTCTACCTCAACTACCGGCTCATCTCGGACGAGGGCACGACCAGCGCCGCCGTCGTCGGATACCTGCTGCCGGGAACGACGGTGCTCGACGAGGAACCCGGCCCGCGCGTCATCTCGGGAATGATCGTCGCGCCCCTCGGCGCCGGGATGACGACGCCCGGGTCCGTCATACCTGTCCGATCAGCCGCAGAGCCCTCACCGCACGGGAGGTCGGCTCCTCCGGTTGCGGGACACCCAAGTCGCGGCGCGAGCGGTGCGGGTCCGAGGCGGCAAAGCCCACAGACAGCCGGAGGCGGGGCACCGGACCTCCGCCGACGCCCCGCCTCTGACCGGGTGCCTCACATCCGAAGCGCGCCCAAAATACTGGGGCAGAGCACTTATTCGTGGGCTGCGGTATTCCTGCGTCATTCACCTCGCCGGTACGGGTCGATGGCGATCATCCTCAAGGTTCCCTTGGTCACCATGAGCATCTCCCCTGCTCCAAGGTCTCGCAATGCGGCCACCCTGGTGACCGATGAGGACCGCTCCAGGACGTGCCCATCAGACCGCAGGCGGAAGAGCAGGCCGCCCGCGCCGGCCACTACGAACCCCTCGCTGTCTCGGACCACCTCACCGACGAGTGGCTGCCTGACGTCCACGTTCCACAACACCGATCCGGCTTCGGGGTCGACGACGAGATAACCGGCCCCTCGTTCTCGCAGCCACACCACACCGCCGGTGAACTGGGCGGCCGAGGACGAGAGGTCGGCATCGTGACGGAAGAACCGCTCGACGAGACCCGATGACAATCGAATGCTCGCAACGGATCGCGGGCCGCACGGCACCAGGCAACGGTCAGGGCTGATCATGGTGAACGCCGGACGATCGTCGGTTTCGACCAATGGCTCCGGCAACCGCCAGCGGCCCAGTTCCCTGCCATCTCGTGGATCGATCAGCCACGCTTCTGAGCCGTCTCCCAACAGCACGCCGCCATCCCAGGGCAGAGGAAGCACCGTAGCCATACGCCGCCGTGTCCGCCACAGAGACCGTCCGTCCTTCAGGTCGAAAGCGGACATGGGTGTGTAACCACGCCAGCCGCCGACGACGACCGTCTCCGCAATAGCTACGACATGCCCTGAGTATTGCGGCAACCCGGCGCGCCACAGATCCCGTAGTGAGATCGAGACAGAACAGTTGATCGGTGTCCTGCGGCAGAACCAGGCAACGATCACTGGCGACCACGACGGCACGCGGCCAGGTCCCTATCGGAACGTCCCAGCGGACCGAGCAGTCGTGGCGGTCCAGGCAGACAAGCCGAGTGTGGCGCTCATGGAGGACGACGCGGTCCTCCGTCACCGCCAACGCCGAAGCGGACCCCCTCTGATGAAGCTGCCGCTCCCACAGCGTCTTTCCGATCATCTGCCGATTTCACCAGGCAAGCACTAGCGGCATCAATCACATTAACAATGGGAGGTCATATCGGCCGAAGCCAGGAGTGGAACTCAACAGGTCCCGTTTGACCAGGCATTTCATTCCTCGGCAGCGCCGAGGGTACTGAGGGAGTGCGCTTATTCGGAAGGTTCGGCGTTTCCGGCGTGCCTGCGGTCCGGCGCCGTAACCCGCATTGGCATCGGCAGCAAGCGTGCGGCGATTTCTGGATCGACCTGGTAGTTCACCAGGAGTCGCCATTCGACCACACTCGCCATGGATAGCCGTCTCATGCCATATCGCCCTCCTCAACGACTACCGCCTATCCGCTTGGAACATAGGACACCTATTCGGAAAGCTGATCGCTCCTCCGGGCTCCCTGGCACTGGTTCGTGCCGACAGGCGTGAAAGTGAAGCTATCGGCGAAGTCGGAACCCTCGCCGCGGACGGCCAGAAGCATGGGCTCGCCGTACAATGCGGTCTGATCCGTACGCAAATGAAGGAACTCGTTCCAGAAATGGAAGCAGAGCAAAGAATCCTGAGGGTGCCCCGTCGCATATACCAGGGTCTTGGGAAAGTACGGGTTCGTGCCACCGCAGTAGACAGACGGCGGCCCGAACATAGCGAGGGTCTGTCCGAGGGTTCGATCGCGCTCACACCAAGCCTTGTTGGCACCGATCAGCTTGTCGTACCCGTCCCGCGACAGGATACGGTCCAGCCGGAGCCATCCGTGACGATGGGCGAACTCGGCATAGACGGACGCGGCCATGTCATCGGTTCCGGCACCCCAGAGAGACTCGAAGGCTCCCCGAACTCCCGTGGAGAGAAAAGCCCTCCGAGCACGCAGGGAATCTTGTTCCTCACTCCAGGCTTGTTCACGATCGTCCGTGAACGCCATCGCGTCGAAGTAAATTCTTAGCGCGATCTCTCCGCCGAACATGCCTGGCCGACGAAGAGCCGAATTGATCTGAGCGAACAGGTACTCTCGCACCTGCTCGACCGTCCGCGCTTCTCGCCGACCGTCCACATCGGCCATCGACTGCCTCTTCTTTCGCCGCTACGACCTGCTGAAAACGCCAGAAGGGGGGCCGGACTCAACTCCGGCCCCCCTTCCTAGGGAGCATTATGCAGGTTTGGCTTCCGTATCCAACGCTGCTTTTCTGCCCAGAATACTGGGGCAGCGTACTTATTCGGAGGGTGCGGTATTCGGCGCCACCGGCCGGGTACCGCCCCACAGTGCGAGCAGTGCGAGGGCGATGGGCGCGTCCGCGGGAAAGTATGCCTCAGCCATGCCCCCTTCAAGCGTGATGTCCGAAGCGGCGCCGAACGGGTGGTCGTGTGGAGATTCCGAAGCCTCGGCAAAGTACAACGAAAGGGCGAGATCTAGCGACGCCCTCCGGTTCGGCCAAGCAACTCGCGGGCGGTCGTTGGCCGGACATGGTCGGTGGTGGCGAGTAGTTCCGCCTCGGTCACGACGAGACTGCTGATCTGAAGCAGCACATCGCCGTGTCTGGCGAACAGGGCCACGGGCCTGTCATCAATGATCCACAGGACGCGACCATCGGACAGCGGTCGGCAGGTGTCGCTGGCGCTGACGTGAACAGCCCAGGCGGGTTTCAGATGCCGCGTGGCTTTCAGATACCGTGCGGCGCACGCTTGGCCGGGGGTAGCCGCCGTGGCACGGATGAACACCTGCATCTCCCACTCCTCCCGCAGATTGAAGCTGGGTTTGTAGAAGCGATGGATGATAGTGCGGGGGGTGTCCAGGCGATAGGAGAGCTCGACTGCCGGGCCTCCACCCTCTGGACCGAGCCGCCATAAACCCGCCACGTACCGACGGCCGGGGATATCCAGGGAGACCAGCGACACTCCCATCGTGCCCAGGTCCCAGACCCGGTGCCAGTGCTGTACGCGATCCGAGACCTGGGCGGCACCGACCGGAAAGGCGATCATCACTCCCGCGAGGAGGATCCGCGGCAGGGCGGTACGCGGCATGACCATCCAGGCAGCCGCGGCGTACCCCGCGACACCGGCCACGAGAAAGATGATCCCGAAGAGCGGTTCGGGCAGGCCATAGGCCGCCCTGTGGAAAGGGACAAGCGCGAACAGCCCCGAGGCCAGCGCCCCGAAGGCCGCGGATCCGGCGAGTGCCACCGGCCACCACCGGGAGATCTTGGCCGACCGCGCCAAGATCCCGCTGAGCAGGATCGGGACCACGATGATCGCGATACCGTTGATGACGCCGCCCAGTCCTTCGGAGGGTGCCGACTTGTTAGGCCAGACGGCACTGACAACGAAGCGGCCCAGCCCTCTGCGGCCCATTACGTCGTCGGTCCAGATGACGGCGACCACCACACCGACGACGAGCCCTACCAGAGCGCTCCTGGCCAGAGAGGCCCGACCCGATGATTCGCTCATGATCGGAAGTATCGACCATGCCTGGCAGTCCGCCAACCCGACGAGATGGGCCGCCAGAGCGCAATGGGCCCGCCCACCACATCGTGGGCAGGGATCCCGCTTTTAGCGATACATCGACGAGTCAGCCTGCTCGCCGGAAGTTGACAACCCCATCGAAAAGCGAATTGAACGTGTCGGCCATAGCTCCCTGACCTCAATCGAACCTCGGGCCTGCATGGCTCGCCCAAGCAAGGCGCACCTCATCGTGGGTAGCGGAAAAGCCTGTCGAGCCGTGACGGAAGAACTCCGGCTTCTCCAGGTCAGCGAACAGTTCACTGCCACGAAAACACCGCAAGGGAGCCGGACGTGATTCCGACCCCCTTCATCACCAGGGACTATGCAGATTCGACCTCTGTATCCAATGCTGCTTTTCTGCCCGGAATCAGCTGCAGCCGCTGGTGGAGCCGCAGCCCTCGCAGACGTAGCAGCTGCCCGCGGGGCGCATCTTGGTGCCGCAGGTCATGCAGAGCGGCGCGTCGGCGGTGCGGCCCTGGTGGGACTCCAGGGAGCCGGCCCGCCGCGGGGTTTCCACCGGCACCGCTTCGGCTCGGGTCTGGGGCTCCTCGATGGGGGCCGAGGTGGCGAGCTCGGCGATGACCTCGTCGGCGTGGATCGGGGCCGGGTCCTCACCGCGCTGCTGGGCGGCGCGCTCGGAGGCGGAGAAGATACCGAGGGCGGCACGGTCGTCGTAGGGCAGGTGGTCCAGGGCCAGGCGGCGGAAGATGTAGTCCATCACCGAGGCCGCTATCCGGATGTCCGGGTCGTCGGTCATGCCGGCCGGGTCGAAGCGCATGTTGACGAACTTGCCGACGTAGGTCTCCAGCGGCACCCCGTACTGCAGGCCGATGGAGATGGCCACCGAGAACGCGTCCATGACGCCCGCGAGGGTCGAGCCCTGCTTGGACATCTTCAGGAAGACCTCGCCGAGGCCGTCGTCGGGGTAGGAGGAGGCGGTCATGTAGCCCTTGGCGCCGCCCACGGTGAAGCGGGTGGTGGTGCTGGGACGCTGGTTCGGCATCCGGCGACGGGTCGGGCGGCTGATCTCCACGACCTGGATCTCCGGCTCGGCGACAGCCTCCTTCGCCTCGGTCTTCCTGCCGGCGGCCGAGAGGGGCTGGCCGACCTTGCAGTTGTCGCGATAGACCGCGAGGGCCTTCAGGCCAAGCTTCCAGCCCTCCATGTAGACCTGCTCGATGTCCTCGATGGTGGCGGACTCGGGGAGGTTGACGGTCTTGGAGATGGCGCCGGACAGGAACGGCTGGGCCGCGGCCATCATCCGGACGTGCCCCATGGGGGCGATCGCGCGCTCGCCCATGGCGCAGTCGAACACCTCGTAGTGCTCGTGGCGCAGGCCGGGGGCGTCGACGACGTGGCCGTGCTCGGCGATGAACTCGACGATCGCCTCGATCTGCTCCTCCTGGTAACCCAGCTGCCGGAGCGCGCGCGGGATCGTCTGGTTGACGATCTGCATGGAACCGCCGCCGACGAGCTTCTTGAACTTGACCAGGGCGAGGTCGGGCTCGATGCCGGTGGTGTCGCAGTCCATCATCAGGCCGATGGTCCCGGTGGGCGCGAGCAGCGAGGCCTGGGCGTTGCGGTAGCCGTTCCTCTCACCGAGCCTGAGGCACTCGGCCCACTGCTTGGAGGCCTCGTGGTGGATGTCGCCGTCCATCTTCTCGAACGTGCGCAGAGCCTCGTTGGCGTCGTTGTGCTTGCGCATGACCCGCTTGTGCGCGTCGGCGTTGCGGGCGTAGCCGTCGTACGGGCCCACGACCGCGGCCAGTTCCGCGCTGCGGCGGTAGGAGGCGCCGGTCATCAGCGAGGTGATGGCTCCGGCCAGGGCGCGGCCGCCCTCGGAGTCGTAGGCGTGGCCGGTGGCCATGAGCAGCGCGCCGAGGTTGGCGTAGCCGATGCCGAGCTGGCGGTAGGCACGAGTGGTCTCGCCGATCTTCTCGGTCGGGAAGTCGGCGAAGGTGATGGAGACGTCCATCGCGGTGATGATCAGCTCAGTGATCTTCACGAAGTTCGCGATGTCGAAGGTGTCGTCGTCTCTCAGGAACTTCAGCAGGTTGATGCTCGCCAGGTTGCACGAGGAGTTGTCCAGGTGCAGGTACTCCGAGCAGGGGTTGCTGGCGGTGATGCGGCCCGTCTCGGGGCTGGTGTGCCAGTCGTTGATCGTGTCGTCGTACTGGACGCCGGGGTCGGCGCACTCCCACGCGGCCTTGCCCATCTTGCGGAACAGGCTCCTGGCGTCGACCTTCTCGATGACCTCGCCGGTGAGCCGGGCACGCAGGCCGAACTCCTCGCCCTGCTCCACCGCGCGCATGAACTCGTCGGAGACGCGCACGGAGTTGTTGGCGTTCTGGTACTGGACCGAGACGATGTCCTTGCCGCCCAGGTCCATGTCGAACCCGGCGTCACGGAGGGCGCGGATCTTGTCCTCCTCGCGCGCCTTGGTCTCGACGAACTCCTCGATGTCGGGGTGGTCGACGTCGAGGACCACCATCTTGGCGGCGCGGCGGGTGGCGCCGCCGGACTTGATGGTGCCCGCGGAGGCGTCCGCTCCGCGCATGAAGGAGACCGGGCCGCTGGCGGTGCCGCCGCTGGAGAGAAGCTCCTTGGAGGAGCGGATCCTGGAGAGGTTGACGCCGGAACCGGAACCGCCCTTGAAGATCACACCCTCTTCCTTGTACCAGTCGAGGATCGACTCCATCTGGTCGTCGACGGCCAGGATGAAGCAGGCGCTGACCTGCTGCGGCGACGCCGTGCCGACGTTGAACCAGACGGGGGAGTTGAAGCTGAAGACCTGGTTGACCAGAGCGTGCTTGAGCTCGTGGTCGAAGATCTCCACGTCCTCCTCGCCGGCGAAGTAGCCGTGCTCGACCGCCGTACGGGTGTAGACGCCCACCACGCGGTCGATCAGCTGCTTGAGGCTCCACTCCCGCTGCGGGGTGCCGACCGCGCCGCGGAAGTACTTGGTGGTCACGATGTTGGCGGCGTTGACCGACCACGACTGGGGGAACTCGACGTCGCGCTGCTCGAAGTTGACCGAGCCGTCGCGCCAGTTGGTCATGACGACGTCACGGCGCTCCCAGGACAGCTCGTCATAGGGGTGCACACCTGGGGTGGTGAAGATGCGCTTCATCCTCAGGCCCTTGCGCGGCCGCTTGCTCCCACGTGCCACCGCGCCGGCGGTCTCCGTCATGACTTCCCCCTCCTGGGGCTCCGCGAGCCCTCATATCGGACCACACCAACACGCCGCTCACCCCCGGCGCCCAGGGTCTTTCTCAGTCTTGCCCGCTGGAGCGCCCCGCCCGGAGCTGCTCGATCTCCGCCTCGAAGTCGGCCAGGGTCTCGAACCCCCGGTAGACGGAGGCGAACCGCAGGTACGCCACCTCGTCCAGTTCGCGGAGCGGCCCCAGGATCGCCAGCCCGACCTCGTGGGCCGCGATCTCGGCGCATCCGGTGGCCCGGATGCTCTCCTCGACCCGCTGGCCCAGCTGCGCCAGGGAGTCCTCGCCGACGGGCCGCCCCTGGCAGGCCCGCCGGACCCCGGCGATCACCTTGTCCCTGAAGAACGGCTCCGTCACGCCACTGCGCTTGCTCACCATGAGCAGGACCGTCTCCTGTGTGGTGAACCTGCGCCCGCACTCCGGGCACGTGCGCCTGCGGCGGATGGCACCGCCGTCCTCGGTGGCCCTGCTGTCGATGACTCGCGTGTCCGGATGACGACAGAACGGACAGTGCACGCGCGTCGCCTCCTTGAGCTGCGAGAGCGGCTCACCCACCTCACCTGCCCCATGGCGCGCATGTCGAGACGCTCGCGCACGCCCCTCGAATAGTCGAGATGCGGTAATGGAAACACAATCTGTGGTGAAGTGTTGCGGTGCAGCCACTAGATGTTGTGGTCTAACGGTAGAAGTGCGCGACCATGAACGCAAGTTGAAAGGCCCTCGCCACACGAAGTCGCTGATCAGCCGTCACGCCTCGGCGTGTCGCCCCTCGGGCGACGCACTCCGCACCCCTTCCCTCACATGCGTCCCAGACGATATGTCAGGCAGGACCCTCATCGGACCCTCCCGCGCGGCTCGCCCACACCTTCCTCGAACCCCACCGGCCAAATCCCACGCACCCCACGGAATGCGCCTCTTCTCAGCGGATGAGGTCCTCGGGGAGATAGAGCCGGGTTCCGGGCCGGACCTCGGAGTCGGCCAGCCCGTTGAGGTCCATGATGCGATGGACCGCCCGACCGGCGTCGCCCTCCTGCGTCAACGCGTCCGCGATCTCCCACAGCGTGTCACCCACGTGCACCGTGATCCGGGGCAGCCCCCCGTGACCCGTCCGCTCGCCCGCCAGGGCCGTGTCGATGCGCCCGCCGACCCAGAGCATCCCCAGGGTGAACAGTACGAGCACCGTCACCACCACGATCCTCCCACGCCGGGTGAGCCGGAGCGGCCGCCCGGCGGTCCGGGGCCGGGCGGCACCCGGGCGGCGGACGCCGGCACGAACCGCTCCCGCCCCGGGCACCCGTCCCGGCACCCCATGTCCAAGCCCCCGCCGAGGCTCCGGCCCATGCCCACGCCTCGCGCCACGCCCGAGTCTCGGCCTCGGCTCACACCCGGCCTCCGGCTCCCGAGGCCGCCCGGCCGCCCGCTCGCGCCCGGGCCGCCCCGGCACCCTTCCGCCTTCCGGGCTCCGCCCCGCCCCGGCCCCCCTGCCCGATTCCGGCGCGGGAGCGGGCTCCGATCTCGGTGGCGGCACCAGGCGCAGCAGCGGTGCCCCCGGCGATCGCCGCACGGTCCGGGATCTCGGCACGGCCATGGATCGTGGTGTCGTCGCGGTCGGTTTCACGGTGGCCCCCATCCCCTCGACCTGGCCGAACACATGTCGAAGAAAGATCGGTGAATCGAACACGATGTCGATCGAACTCCCGTACGATGTTGTACACCACGGCGCCGCCGATATCGAGGACATTCGAACAATTGTTTGAATATGATCTTCGGCCGTTGTATGGTCGCTGTGTGCGACATATCAGATACAGGCCGGGAGGCGAGGAGTTCGTATGAGCCAGCACAACGAGAACGGTTCGGCCGCCAGCGATCTGGCGGTGCGAAGGCGTGACTCCCTTGGCCTCACCCCCAGGCAGCGGAAGATCCTTGAAGTGATCCGCGACTCCGTGCAGCAGCGCGGTTACCCGCCGTCCATGCGGGAGATCGGTGAGGCGGTGCAGCTCACCAGCACCTCCAGCGTGTCGCACCAGTTGACGGCTTTGCAGCGCAAGGGCTACCTGCGGCGTGACCCGCACCGCCCCCGTGCTCTGGAGGTGCGCCTTCCCGGCGAGCCCGTGCTGTGGGTGGATCCCGACTCCGGCGAGGACGAGACCCCGGTCAGCCGCCCGACCGCCGCCTATGTGCCACTCGTCGGCCGGATCGCCGCCGGTGGCCCGATCCTCGCCGAGGAGAGCATCGAGGATGTCTTCGCCCTGCCCAAGCAACTCGTCGGCGAGGGCACGCTCTTCCTCCTCCAGGTGACCGGAGACTCGATGATCGAGGCCGCCATCGCCAACGGCGACTGGGTGGTCGTACGCCAGCAGCCGGTGGCCGACAACGGTGACGTGGTCGCGGCGATGATCGACGGCGAGGCCACGGTCAAGACCTTCAAGCGCAGGGACGGCCACGTCTGGCTGGTCCCGCACAACCCCAACTACGACCCGATCCCGGGTGACGAGGCCACCGTGCTCGGCAAGGTCGTGGCGGTCCTCCGCAAGCTCTGAGGCACGCGCCTTCAACCCTCCGGGCCACACGCCCAAGAACGCACGCCACGCAGGGCGACCGGCACCCCGACGTCGGGGTGCCGGTCGCCCTGCGTGTTTTCGGATGACGGTACGACGAGCGGCGGGCAGTGCCGGAGCCGGATGAGCCGAACGTCGGCCGGCCCATGAACGTTCGGGGGCGCACGCTGGACGCGCGCCCCTCTCGAACGTCTACGGGACGATGTTGACCAGCTTGGGCGCGCGCACGATGACCTTACGCGGCGCACCACCGGGCAGGAACGCCTGGACCTTCTCCGACGCCAGCGCCAGCGCCTTCAGGTCCGCCTCGGAGATCTCCGGAGAGACCTCCAGCCGGTCGCGCACCTTGCCCGCGACCTGGACGACGCAGGTGACGGAGTCCTGGACGAGCAGCGCCGGGTCCACCGCCGGCCAGCCCGCGACCGCGACCGAGCCGCTGTGTCCCAGCCGCTCCCAGCCCTCCTCGGCCGCGTACGGCGCGACCAGGGAGAGCATGACCGCCAGCGTCTCCGCGGCCTCCCTGACCGCGGGGTCGGCGGCACCGGGCCCGGAGTCGATGGCCTTGCGGGCCGCGCTCGTCAGCTCCATCATCCGGGCCACCGCGACGTTGAAGCGGTGGGAGTCGACCAGCCTGGTGACCTCGTCGATCGTGTGGTGCACGACCTTGCGCAGGTTCAGGTCCCCACCTGCGAAGTCGACGCCGGGAGCGGAGGCCGCCCCCGCCTCGGCCATCACGCGGAACGCCCGGGCCAGGAACTTCTGGGACGCGGCCGGCGAGACGTCGGCCCAGTCGATGTCGTCCTCGGGCGGGCCGGCGAAGACGACGGTCAGCCTGACCGCGTCGACACCGTAGGCGTCGATCTGCTCACCCAGGTCGACGCCGTTGCCCAGCGACTTGGACATCGCCTTGCCCTGGTTGATGACCTGCCCCTGATTCAGCAGGCGGGTGAAGGGCTCGACGAAGTCGACCATTCCCATGTCGTGCAGGACCTTGGTGAAGAACCTGGCGTACAGCAGGTGCAGCACGGCGTGCTCGACACCCCCGACGTACTGGTCGATCGGGCCCCACCTGCGGACGCCCTCGACGTCGAACGGGCCGTCCTCGTAGGAGGGGTTGACATAGCGCAGGAAGTACCACGAGGAGTCGACGAAGGTGTCCATCGTGTCGGTGTCGCGCCTGGCCGGGCCGCCGCACTTGGGACAGGAGACGTTGACCCAGTCTTCGGCCGAGGCCAGCGGGGAGACCCCCTTGGGTGCCAGGGCCTCACCTCGCAGGTCGGGCAGGGTGACGGGCAACTGGTCATCGGGGACGGGGACCTCGCCACAGTCGGCGCAGTGGATGATCGGGATCGGGCAACCCCAGAAGCGCTGGCGGGACAGCAGCCAGTCGCGCAGCCGGAAGTTGACCGTGAAGCGGCCGGTGCCCCGCTCGCTCAGCACCTCGATGATCTTCCGGATCGCGTCGGCCTTGGTCAGGCCGTCCAGCGGGCCGGAGTTGACCATCGCACCGTCACCGGCGGTGGCGATGCCGGTCTCACCGGGGTCGGCCAGGCCGGTGTGTACGACGACCCGTACCGGCAGGTCGAAGGCGCGGGCGAAGTCCAGGTCGCGCTGGTCGTGTGCGGGCACGGCCATGATCGCGCCATGACCGTAGTCGGACAGCACGTAGTCGGCCGCCCAGATCGGCATGCGCTCCCCGTTGACCGGGTTGATCGCGTACCGGCCCAGGAAGACGCCGGTCTTCTCCTTCTCGGTGGACAGCCGGTCGATGTCGGATAGCTTGGACACATCGGCCCGGTAGGCCTCGAACGCCTCGCGCCGGTCATCGGCGACGATCTCCTCGGCCAGCGGCGCGTCCGGGGCGACCACGAAGAAGGTGGCGCCGTACAGGGTGTCGGGACGGGTGGTGTAGACGGTGACCGGCTCGTCACGGCCCTCGATCACGAAGTTGACGTCGGCGCCCTCGGATCGGCCGATCCAGTTGCGCTGCATGGTCAGCACGCGCTCGGGCCAGCCCCCCTCCAGTTGGGCCATGTCGTCCAGCAGCCGGTCCGCGTAGTCAGTGATCTTGAAGTACCACTGGGTCAACTCACGACGGACGACCTCGGCACCGCAGCGCTCACACCTGCCGTCCTTGACCTGCTCGTTGGCCAGCACGGTCTGGTCGTTGGGGCACCAGTTGACCAGGCCGCCCTTACGGTAGGCCAGGCCGCGCTCGAAGAAGCGGATGAACAGCCACTGGGTCCATTTGTAGTACTCGGCGTCGCTGGTGTGCAGGCGGCTGGACCAGTCGAAGGAGATCGCGTAGCGCTTGAAGGAGTTGGCCTGGGTCTCGATGTTGGCGTAGGTCCACTCGGCGGGGTGGGCATCGCGCTTGATCGCGGCGTTCTCCGCGGGCAGGCCGAAGGAGTCCCAGCCGATGGGGTGCAACACGTTGTAGCCGCGCTGCACCCAGTAGCGGGATACGACGTCACCGATGGCGAAAACCTCTGCGTGTCCCATGTGCAGGTCGCCCGAGGGGTAGGGGAACATGTCGAGCATGTAGCGCCGCTCACGCGGGTCGGCGGGGTCGTCGGAGGCCCGGAAGGGGTCCAGTTCCTCCCACCGGCGCTGCCACTTGACCTGCAGGGCCTGCGGGTCATAGTGCTGCTCGTCGCTCTGCATGTCGGCTCGCTCGCTCACGTCGATTTTCCCTCGGGTATGTCTGCGTGGATGGTCTGACCCGCCTGGCCCAATGCAAAAACCCCCCGCTCACGCGGAGGGCGGCCGCATCGGCAGGGCGCTCAGGGGCGGAGAGGCCGATGCGGCCCGGTAAGCAGGCTCGCGGCACGCATAGAGCAAGACTATCGCAGCCCGCAAGGCATATTCGTGGCCTGGGGAAACAGGCCCGATCACGGCGAACAGGAGACAGCCGTCCGAGCGGGTCGGCAGAATGAGGATCTCCGCACTCTCCGGAGCGAACGAGACCCGATGGCTATGCACCTGTTGTGACCTCGTACGTCCTTCGCGTTTACTCTTTTCACCGTGGCACATTCAGTAGAGCCGGGGCGGGGCCCGGATCCGTTGGAGGTCGGCCTGCCCATGCAGGACCCACCGACCGACCCAACCGGACTCCAGTTCAGAGGGGCGTTCTCCAGTTTCCCTGCGAGCCCCCCCGTCTCACGTGAGATCATGCCCAATACGCCTAATTCGGGCACCCACGCGGGAGGTAAGGAAAGCATGGCCTCGGAGCAGTCCAGCCAGTCCCACCTGCCTCCGGCATGGCCGGAGGCTGCCGAACCGTCACCCTCGTGGACGAACGACCCTCTTGGCACCGGCCCCCGGCTCCCCCGCCCGCAGGAGGAGCCGCAGAGCGGCAACGGCTCCTGGCAGACCTCGCCCGGCGGGGGGCAGCGCGTCTCCGACCCGCAGGCCGGTTCGCCCGGCCAGACCTCCCCGGGCGGCGGCTGGGCACAGACCTCCGACCCGCAGAACAACGGCTGGGCACAGGCGTCGACCCCGCAGAACGACGGCTGGGCACAGGCCGTGGCTCCCCAGAACGACGGCTGGGCGCAGGCGCCGGCCCCGCAGAACGATGGTTGGGCACAGGCATTGGCTCCGCAGAACGACAGCTGGGCACAGACCTCCGACCCGCAGAACAACGGCTGGGCACAGGCGTCGACCCCGCAGAACGACAGCTGGGCGCAGACCTCCCCCGGCGATGGCTGGGCACAGGCCTCGAGCCCGCAGAACGACAGCTGGGGGCAGGCTTTCAGCCCGCGGAACGACAACTGGGCACAGGCGTCCGGCCCGCAGGGCGGCGGTGACCCGCACCAGACCTCCCCCGGCAACGGGTGGCCGCAGCCCACCTCGTCACAGGGCGGCGGCTGGTCACAGACGTCCGGCCCACAGGGCGGCGCCGGCGACCACGATCCGTCCTCTCCCGGCAACGGGTGGCCACAGTCCATCCCCACTCCCCAGTCGGACCCTCGAGGCCAGGCCTCCCCGGGCGGCAGCGGCTGGGCGCAGGCCACCGCACCCTCGCACGACGGCTGGGCGCAGGCGTCCACCCCGCAGAACGACGGCCGGACACACCCGTCAGGCATGCAGGGGGACGCGCGCGGGCAGCAGGCTCCCGGCGGGAGTGAGGCGTGGCAGGCCGCACCGCCGCGCGACGCCTCCGGCCGCCCTCCGGCTCAGCCGGTGGAGAACAGCGTGTGGCCGCCCACTCCGCCGGCGGAGAACGCCGGCTGGCCGCCCGCCCCTCCGGCGTCCGGCGCCACCTGGCCGCCCGCTCCCCCCATGGGCAACCAGGGTTTCGCCGAGGCACAGACCTCGACGTTCCCCTCCTCCTGGGCCGGTCCTCCCGCCGAGGGCCCCGCCGCTCACTTCGGCGACGCCTCCGCGGGCACCGTCCCCCCTGACGGGGTCGGTGGAAACGGCGCCGGAAACGCGCGGCGCAGCTACGGCGTGCCGGACAACCCCGCCATGTGGGCCATGGCCGCGGCGAACGCGGCGGCGGCCTCCCAGGCCCCCTCGCCCCAGGGAACTCCCGTTCACCCCGGAGCCGGCCCCCAGCCGCCACAGCCCCAGCCGGGACAGCCGGCGCATCCTGGGCAGCCCGGCCATCACCTGAGCCGCGACCCCTCCGACCCGAACAAGCCGTTCGTCACCGCCGGCCAGATCAGCGGTCCGAAGACCCCTCCGCCCGAGCGCCAGCAGGAGCTGTGGAACACGGTCTTCGGCGACAACTACCAGGCCATCGAGGACGAGGACGAGCTTGAGGATCGGGGGCGGCCCGTCTGGATCTTCGCGCTGGCCGGATCTGTGATCATCGCGCTGGTCGGCGCGGTGCTCTGGGCGTTCCTGGCCGGGCCGCTGGCCTCCGCCGAGGAGGAGATCGCCGAACCCAAGCCCTCGGCGGCTCCCCAGAAGACCACCAAGCCCGCCGCCATCGGTCGCCTGCCCCGATTCACCGGCGACCCCTCGCCGGTGGCCGGTACGCTCACCGACCAACCGGCGGGGATCACCCTGGCCCAGCTCGGTGCCCCGTGGCGGCAGGACCAGCGCCCCAGCGTGCCCACCACCTACGGCTTCACAACCCGCCAGTACCTCCCCGCCGGTACGGACTCCACGGGCAAAACCCAGTACGCGCAGCTGATGTCGGGCCCGCTCTCGCCTCGTTTGAAGAGCAAGTACACCTCGCCGGAGAACCTCGCCCCGGTGATCAACGCGGTGGCCTCCACCGGTCGTAAGCGGTTCTTCCCCGAGGACAACACCGCCCGCAAGACCGCCCAGCAGGCCCTGTCCGTGAACGGCCTGCCCGGCCAGCTCGCCGCGTACGAGATCACCTCTGGCGGTTCGAAGACGACCATGGTCGTGGCGGCCGTGAGCACCGGCGCCGACCTGCCGGCGATCGTCTACATGTCGGTGCCGGACAGCAGGAAGGAACTGCTCCCCGACATCAACACGGTCTTCAAGTCGATCCGCGTGCCGGGGCGGTGACCTCGCCGGTTCGAACGGCGCAGCGGGCGCACTCCATGTTCTGACCGGGCTGGAGTCGCCCGGGCCCGCCGTCCCGCCGGCGGTCTCGTTTCGCCCGTCACCATCGGCGGGATGCGGCAGGACCTCAGAAGTCGCAGTCGAGGTGCTTGATTCCGTTGATGAAGCTGGATCGCAGGCGGTCGGGCTCACCGACCGAGCGGATCTCGGGCAGGCGGGTGAACAGCTCGCGGAACATCACGGTGATCTCGCGGCGGGCCAGGTGGGCACCGAGGCAGAAGTGCGGCCCCGGTCCGCCGAAACCGACGTGCGGGCCCTCGGTGCGCAGGATGTCGAAGCGGTGCGGGTCGGTGAAGACGCTCTCGTCGCGGTTGGCCGCCCAGTAGTAGAGCAGGACCTTCTCGCCCTCGCGGTAGAGGTGACCGTTCATCTCGTGGTCGCGGGTGAGGCTGCGGCGCATCCAGGCGACGGGCGAGGCGAGGCGGACGATCTCCTCGACGGCGCCGGGCAGGCGCCCGTCGAGGTCCTCGAGCAGCAGGGCCCGCTGGTCGGGGTTCTCGGTGAACAGGTGCAGGCCGTGCGAGATGGCGTTGCGGGTGGTCTCGTTGCCCGCCACCACCAGCAGGATGAAGAAGGAACCGAGCTCCTGCATCGTCAGCTTCTCGCCGTCGATGTTGGCACTGGTCAGAGAGGTGGTGAGGTTCTCTCCGCCCTCGGCGGCCAGGGAGACGACGAGGTCCTGGAGCCGCTGCCCCGCACCGAGGAGCGACTCGGCCGCGAGGCTGATGTCGGCGATGAACTCGGGGTCGCCGCCCGACAGGATGATGCTCGTGGCGTCGAAGACCGTCTGGTAGTGCTCGGGGCCGATACCCATCATGTCGCAGATGATCTTCAGGGGCAGCTTGGCGGCCACCTCGGTCACGAAGTCACAGCCGGGCCCCCGGGCGATCAGCTCGTCCACGATCCGCACGGCGGTCGCCTCGACGTCGGCCTCGAACTGCTTGACCATCTTCGGGGTGAACGCCCGGGAGACGATCCGGCGGAGCCTCGCGTGCCGGGGATCGTCCATGCTGATCATCGAGCCGAAGTACTCGCTGAAGTCGGGGCCGAGGTCCTGGATGGACGTCGCCCCCCGGCCCGAGGAGAAGATCTCGGGGTGGCGGCTGGCCTCGGTGATGTCCGCGTGCCGGACCAGGGCGTAGTAACCGGGGCCGGGAGGCATGAAAGAGATCACCGGCTCGGCGAACAGGATCGGGCCCGGCTGCGCGCGGAGCACCGCGAAGGCGGCCTCCCGCTCGGCCATCGGACGCTCCCAGAAAGCGATGTCCGACAGGTCGATGTCCGCGAGTGAAACCGTCACACCAGCCTCCACTAGAATCCTATTCGGTTTTACCGATCCTGCCACAGGATCCTCAGCGCAACCAGTCGAGAACGATGTCGTTGACTTCCCTGGGCCGTTCCAGATGCAGGAAGTGCCCTGCCTGGAGAACATGCTCCACCCTGGAGCCCGGCGGAAGGAAGGCCGCGGCCTGATCGACCTGCTCCATCCCCAGGCAGCCGTCACGGACCCCGTGCAGGTAGAGGATCGGAACCTGCCCGCCGGTCGCGGACTGCTCGGCGGTGTAGCGGCCGGTGGGTGCCACCGTGCCGAGCATCGCCCGGTAGTAGCCGATCGCGGCGGCGAGATTCTCCGGGGAGCCCAGGGCGCGCCGTACGAACGCGACGTCCTCGGCCGCGTCGTAGCCCGGCGACCAGTCGCGCCACAGCCCCTCGATGAACCCGTCCCGCGCCAGGGCGGCCTCGGCGAGCCCGGTCTGGAAGAGGAAGATGTAGAACGACCGTTTGAGCTGATCGTAGTCGAGGAAGGCAGCCAGCATCGCGCCCATCGGGGGCACCGCCATCGCGACCGCCCTGCGCCAGCGCTCCGGGGCGAAGGCGGTGGCGCCGTAGACGGGGAAGGCGCCCCAGTCGTGGCCGATGAGCACGGCGTCGCCGTCGCCGCCGAGCGCCTCGTGCAGCGCGCAGGCGTCGGCGACCAGCGCCCCGCCCTCGTAGGCGCCGTCGGCGGGGATCGAGGTGGGCGCGTAGCCGCGCATGAACGGCGCGACCGCGCGGTAGCCACACCCGGCGAGCTCGGGCAGCAGGTGCCGCCAGGTGTGCGCGGTGTCGGGGAACCCGTGCAGGCAGAGTGCGAGCGGCCCCTCCCCCGCCGACAGGTACGCGAACTCGACGCCATTGGCGGTGACGGTGCTGATGTCCATGAGGCGGAACCTAGCATTCGCTTGGCCGACGCGGCGGTGATCGCCCCAACCCCTCGCCCGGCGCCGGCGGTCAGGTCGTGTACGGCAGGTGCTTGACCCCGTTGATGAAGTTGGAGAGCAGATAGGAGGGCTCACCGGCCGAACGGATCTCGGGCAGGCGGGTGAACAGCTCGCGGAACATCACCGTGACCTCCCGGCGGGCCAGGTGGGCGCCCAGGCAGTAGTGGGGGCCGGGGCCGCCGAAGCCCACGTGCGGGTTGGGATGGCGGGTGATGTCGAAGGCGTCGGGATCGGTGAAGACGCTCTCGTCGCGGTTGGCGGAGTTGTAGAAGAGCAGGACCTTGTCGCCCTTGCGGTACTGCTGCCCGTTCATCTCGTGGTCGCGAGTGACCGTACGGCGGAACTGGATGACCGGGGTGGAGTAACGGATGACCTCCTCCACCGCGCCGGGAATGTGCTTTTCGAAGTCGCCGACGAGCAGTTCGCGCTGCCCGGGATTGTCGGTGAGCAGCTTGAGGCCGTGCGAGATGGCGTTGCGGGTGGTCTCGCTTCCGGCGACCACCAGCAGGATGAAGAACGAGCCGAGCTCCTGCGGGGTGAGGTGCTCGTCGCCGTTGACCAGCATGCTGGTCAGGTCGCCCGTGGAGGCGCCCCGGCGCTCGCGGCCGAGCCTGGCCGCCAGCCTGTTCAGCTCGCGCCCGGCGGCCAGTAGCTTGACCAGACCCCGGGCCACGTTCCAGCGGTTCAACCCGGGATCGATCCCGGTGTACTCGGAGTCGGCGTTGCCCAGGATGATGTTGGTCGCGCGCAGGACCCGGTGATGGAACTCCGGGGGGATGCCCATCATGTCGCAGATGACCTCGACGGGCAGCCGGGCGGCCACCTGGGTGACGAAGTCACCCGGCCCCTCGGCGATCGCCTCGTCCACGATCCGGGTCGCCGCCCGCTGCAGATCCTCCTCCATCTTCGCCAGGACCCTGGGGGTGAAGGCCCTGGAGACGATGCGGCGGAGTCTGGCGTGCCGGGGGTCGTCCATGTTGATCATCGAGCCGAAGTACACCGCCAGCCAGCGGGGCATGTCGGCGATGCTGTTGGCGGTTGGCTCGCTGCTGAACACCCCGGCGTTCCTGCTGGCCTCGGAGACGTCGGCGTGCCGCACCAGGGCGTAGTAGCCGGCCCCGTGCCCGATGAAGGGGATCTTGTTCTCCTTCGTGAACACCGGCCGGTCCAGCGCACGGAGACGCCGGAATGCCTCCATGCGCTCCCGCTGGGGAAGCCCCCAGAACGGAATCTCCGACAGGTCGATATCCGCCATGTTCACGGTCATTGCCCTAGATTCATGCAAGTACTTACTTACGTCAAGTGTGAGCCATAGCACACTTTGTCTGCTTATAGTCGGCACCCTTAGCGGTCTGCGGCGATGAGGTCGGCTGCCCTCTCGGCGATCATGACGGTGGGCGCGTGGGTGTGCCCTCGGTTGATGACCGGCATGACAGAGGCGTCGACCACCCGCAGGCCCGCGATCCCGCGGACCCTCAGGGCGGGGTCCACCACCGACTCGGGATCCTCACCCATCCGACAGGTGCCGACCGGGTGGTAGAGGGTCTCGCTACGCTCGCGGATCCAGCGGACGAGCTCCTCGGTGCTCCTCGCCCCCCAGTACGGGTCCATCGGGGGCCCCGCGAGCGGCCGGAGCGCCTCGGTGGCGAACAGTTCCCCGGCCTTCCGCAGCCCGGCCACCTGCCGCCGGACGTCGGCCTCCGCCGTCAGGTAGCCGGGATCGATCACGACGTCGCGGCCGTCCAGCGAGACGCGGCCGCGGCTCTCGGGCTGAAGCAGGATCGAGGCGATGGTCAGGCCGTGGCCGGGCGGCGAGGTGAGGCCGTGGTTGACGAAGGGGCCCGGAGCGAAGATCAGCTCGATGTCGGGAGCATGCTCCTCGGGAGAGGTGCGGATGAACGCCACGGCCTCACCGACGTTGGAGGTGAGCATGCCCCGGCGGCCGACCAGGAAGCGGAGCAGGTTGCCCGCCGACTCGGCGCCGGCGAGCGTGATCGGCTCGGGGCAGTGCAGGACGACGCCCGAGGCCAGGTGGTCCTGGAGGTTGGCGCCGACCTCGGGAAGTTCGTGGACCGGCTGGACGCCGGCGGCCCGCAGCTCGTCGGCCGGGCCGAGGCCCGACAGCATCAGCAGGTGCGGGGAGCCGATCGCCCCCGCCGACAGCACGACCTCCCTGCGCGCCCGCACCACGGTGCCCCCAGCACCGTCACCGTCACCACCGCACTCCACGCCGGTCGCCCGCCCGTCCTCGATGAGCACCCGGCTCACCTGCGAGGAGGTCAGCACCGTGAGGTTGGGCCGCTTGGCCGCGGGTCCGAGATAGGCGTCGGCGGAACTCCAGCGGCGTCCCCGGTGCTGGGTGACGGGCGTCGGCGAGCAGCCCTCGTTGGAGGGGCCGTTGAGCTCCTCCAGGCGGGCGATGCCCAGCTCCTCGCAGGCCCGCAGGAAGAGCGCGGTGGCGCGGTTCGGGGAGCGCAGCTCCGAGATGTGGATCGGGCCCTCCGTGCCGTACACACCGCCGTGGTTGGAGCCGGCGCGGCGCTCGATCCGGTGGAAGTAGGGCAGGACCTCGTCGTAGGACCAGCCGGGCACGCCCCAGCCGTCGTAGTCCGCACGGTGCCCGCGTACCCACATCTGGGCGTTCATCGAGGAGGAACCGCCGAGCATCCGGCCGCGCGGCCAGTAGAGCTCCCTGCCGGAGAGCTCGGGCTGCCTGGCGGTGGTGAAGTTCCAGTCGTGTTCGGTCTTGAACAGCTTGGCGAAGCCGGCCGGCATCCGGACCTCGAGCCTCTTGTCGGAACCGCCCGCCTCGATGAGGACGACCCTCGTGCCCGGGTCCGCGGAGAGACGGTTGGCCAGCACGCACCCCGCCGACCCCGCGCCCACGATGACGTAGTCGTACTCCACGCTCACTGACCCCTCCTCGCACAGACGGTCAGCTCGCCTCCCCGTAGCGGGCTCTTATCTACTTACTCCCCCATGGTTTGCCCGTCAATTTGTAACCAAAGTTACCTACCAGTAGGTATCTAGGGACTGCCAGTATGGGCGAGTCAGAGCTCGCTCGGAGGAGGACGCACGATGCTCAACCTGTCGATCGCACTGGAGGACAGCGCCCGGGAGAACCCCGACCGCGCCGCACTGGTCTTCGGTGACCTGCGGCTGCCGTACTCCCTGGTCAATACCATCGCGAACCAGGTTGCCAACCTACTGGTCTCCAGGGGAATCGGGAAGGGCGACAAGGTCGCGCTGGCCTGCCCCAACCTGCCGTACTTCCCCTTCGTCTACTACGGCATTCTCAAGACCGGTGCCACGGTCGTGCCGCTCAACGTGCTGCTGCAGTCCAGGGAGATCGCCTACCACCTGGACGACTCCCAGGCCAAGGCACTGTTCTGCTTCGAGGGCACTCCCGAGCTGCCGCTCGGCGAGCGGGGCAAGGCGGGCTTCGAGGAATCGTCGGCGGAGCACTTCTTCGTGCTGCCCGCCGCCGCGTTCGCCACCGAGTCCGAGTACGGCGAGACGCTCTGGGCGGCGCTCGACGGCGTGTCCGGCGAGTTCGAGACCGTGCAGACCGCACCCGACGACACCGCCGTGATCCTCTACACCAGCGGCACCACCGGCCACCCCAAGGGCGCTGAGCTCAGCCATCAGAACATGCTGCTCAACGCCATGGTCTCCGATGAGATGTTCCCCCGCACCGAGGGCGGCGACGCCTACCTGGCGGCGCTGCCGCTCTTCCACTCCTTCGGGCAGACCGTCATCATGAACGCCGGTTTCCGGCGCCAGGCGACCATCGTGCTCGTGCCGCGCTTCGAGCCGGGACCCGCCCTGGAGCTGATGCGCGCCGAGAACATCACGCTGTTCGCGGGCGTGCCGACCATGTACTGGGCCATGCTGACGAAGATCCACGCCGAGGGTGACGAGGTGCCCACCTCGCTCAGGGTCGCGGTGGCCGGCGGTGCGTCCTCACCCGTCGAGGTGCTCAGGGACTTCGAGCAGACCTTCGGGATCGGGATCCTGGAGGGGTACGGCCTGTCGGAGACCTCCCCGGTGGCCAGCTTCAACCAGCTGGGCAGGCCCACCAAGCCCGGCACGATCGGCACGCCGATCTGGGGTGTGGAGATGAAGCTGGTCGACGGCGACTGGAAGACGATCGAGGGTGAGGGCCCCGGCGAGATCGCGATCCGCGGCCACAACGTGATGAAGGGCTACTACAACCGGCCCGAGGCGACCGCCGAGGTCATGAGGGACGGCTGGTTCCGCACCGGCGACATCGCCACCCGCGACGCGGACGGTTACTACGCCATCGTCGACCGGGCCAAGGACATGATCATCCGGGGTGGCTTCAATGTCTACCCGCGCGAGCTCGAAGAGGTCCTGATCACCCATCCGGAGGTCTCCCTCGCCGCGGTGGTCGGAGTCACCCACGACTCGCACGGCGAGGAGGTCAAGGCGTACGTCATCCGCACCCCCGGCGCGACGATCACCGAGGACGAGCTCATCGCCTGGGGTAAGGAGAACATGGCCGCGTACAAGTATCCGCGGATCATCGAGTTCCGTGACGCGCTGCCGATGACCGCGACGGGCAAGATCCTCAAGCGCGAGCTGCGCTGAGCGGTCCGCACCCGCCTGGCCGATCCGGCCACGGCGGCGGGGCCGGGTTCCGGGAGGCACGCGACGTGCCGTCCCGGAATCCGGCCCCAAGGTGTCAGGCCGGGTAGACCTCGAACTCGGACAGCTGCGCGGCCGGCCAGCCGGTGTTGCCGGTGACGTCCAACCGGACGTACCGGGTGGACGTCGCGGGGAACGTGATCGTCACCGTGTTGCCGGAGGCCGGGTTGAAGGAGTGGCCCGCCGACCCCGCGAGCGTCGTGAACGACGCCCCGTTGACGCTGCCCTGCACCGACAGCGTCTGCGTGCGGGTCTGCCACGCCGCCGACGGCGGCAGCTTCAGCACCACCCTGCCGACCGACATCGCCGCCCCCAGGTCGACCTGGATCCACTGCGGGAACGCGTTGTTCGGGCTCTCCCAGTAGCTGTTCGCGTCACCGTCGACCGCGTTCGCCGAGCCGAGGTTCTGCGTGTGGCCGCTCTCCGACGTCGCCTTGCCCCGCGCCAGGTTGACGTTGGAGGCGGCGTCCGTGGTCACGGTCACGGTGTTCGACGGGGGCGAGACGTTGGGTACCGCGTCGTAGGCGGTGACGGTGAAGCCGTACGCCGTCGCGGGGCTCAGCCCGGTCACCGTGTGCGTGGTGCCCTGCACGGTGGCCACGACGGTGCCGTCGCGGCGCACCTGGTAGCCGGCCACCCCCACGTTGTCGGTGGAGGCCGACCACGACAGCGACACGCTGGTGGCCGTCTTCGCGGTCACGGTGAGGTTGCCCGGTGTGCTCGGCGGCTGCGTGTCACCGCCGGTGGCCGCCCCGTACACCTCCAGTTCGCCCAGCTGTGCGGCCGGCCAGCCGGTGTTGCCGGCGATGTCCAACCGGACGTACCGGGTGGACGTCGCGGGGAACGTGATCGTCACCGTGTTGCCGGAGGCCGGGTTGAAGGAGTGACCCGCCGACCCCGCGAGCGTCGTGAACGACGCCCCGTCGACGCTGCCCTGCACCGACAGCGTCTGCGTGCGGGCCTGCCACGCCGCCGACGGCGGCAGCTTCAGCACCACCCTGCCGACCGACACCGCCGCCCCCAGGTCGACCCGGATCCACTGCGGGAACGCGTTGCTCGCGCTCTCCCAGTAGCTGTTCGGATCACCGTCGACCGCGTTCTGCGGGATGAAGTTCATGTTGTGGCTGCTCGCCGTCACCGCCTTGCCCCGCGCCAGGTTGGTGTCGCCGCCCCCGCCGGAGACCACGGGTGGGGTGGGGCGGGTGGCGGTGAGGGCGATCTGGCCCTTGAGCATTCTGCCGCCGTCGCCGGTCAGGCGCAGGTAGTAGTCGGCCGAGCAGGCGGTACCGTCCTCGTCGAGGGCGAGCATGCCGGAGTTGGCTGGGACGCTCGCGAGGGTTTCGGCGGTTTTGGCGATCTGGTTGCCCTCGTTGTACTCGTCGAACATGGAGATGTAGATGCCCTGGGCGCCGACGCGGACCATGTTGTAGAACTGGCGCCACATGAAGTCGCCGTGGCGGCGCTGGCGGCTGGTGATGTCTCCGGGCAGGACGCAGGGCTGGTAGTCGATGCCGTGGGCGTCGCAGTCGGCTTGGTCGGGGAGGTTGACGTTGGTGTAGAAGTTGTCGACCTCGGCGATGGTTCTGATACGGCCGACCATCCAGGGGGAGATCATGTGGAAGGCGTGGTAGACGTCCAGGAAGCCGGGGCGGGAGTCTTCGACGCCGCGGCGCCAGTGGGTGGGCACGCCGCCCATGACGTAGCAGCCCTGGTTCTTGAACCAGTTGACGACCTCCAGGCAGGGGGCCGGCCCCCAGGGGCGTTTGGGGTCGTCGAAGCCGAATCCCCAGATGCCGACGACGGGTTTGCCGTTCTGCATGGCGTAGGCCGGTGAGGTGGTGTGGGCTCTCATTTTGTTGAGCCAGTCGGTTTTGATCTCCGGCTGCATGTTGGTCCAGTCGGTGACGTCGTACATGATGTAGTACTTGCGGCCGTTGGCCTCGGCGGCGGCGCGGACTTTGGCGGCCATGGCGTCGCGGGTGGGGCCTTCGCCGCCCATGGGGTTGAAGCGTTGCAGGGCGGCGGTGTCGATGTTGTTCTCGCGCATCCAGCGGAAGTGGGTGTCGACGGTCTGCTGGTCGTAGGAGGAGAACAGGGTGGCGGGCCGGCCGTTGTTGAGGTTGGCGTACGCGGTGGGGTAGGTGTTGGTGTATTCGCGCATGTCGGGCCAGGCGACGATGGTGGTGTTGGAGGGAGAGGGGCTCTGACTCATGTCGTCGCTCCAGTGCCACCAGCCGTTGATCGGGGCGCTGTCGCCCTTGCAGGCGAACCAGCCCTGGTAGCCGACGGTGATCTTCCCGACCACGTCCCCGACGGGGCTGTCGGCGCGGGCCGCGCTGCCCAGCGCGGACAGTAGCTGCGACGACGACACCGCGGCGAGAGCGGACCCGGGCACCACGGAGGTCATGAACCTCCGACGCGAGACGGCCACGTGAACTCCTTTCGTCCGGAGCGGCCATCCGTGCTTCACCGCTCCATCCGGGGGGCGGGGGGTGCCGTGCCGGTGGGCCTGCGCGTTCGGCCGGCGCTCCCCCGCGTGTCACGGAGGGAGCGGGACCTGACCGGGCGACGGCGGCGGACCCCGGCTCACGACACGGAGATCGGTCGCCGGGTCGGCCGGGGCAAGGAGCACCACGGCCCGCTCCCTCCTGCCCGGAACACGTTCCGGGCAGGAGGGAGCCGCACACCAGGGGCACGGGGCGGCACGCGTCGTCCCCGGCGCGACAGCGGTCCGCTTGCGTCATCCTGACAGGACGAGATACATAAACGCAATAGTCAGAAACGTTCATGAAATCTAGCGGCATTTCTACGCAAGAATTTGCGTTCACAATCCGCGGGCCGGACCGTTCCAGGAGGGGGAACAGTCGACGAACCGGTGACCGGCGGTTTCCGAGGTGGGCTTCGGCGACGGCGGCCGACTCCCCGGAGACCTCCGTGGCGAGCAGGCGGGTGAAGGCCATCGATCCCTCGTCCTACGCCACGAAGCCGTACGGCCCCCGCCGCGAGATATCCGCGACGGGGGCCGTCGGTCCGGCGTGAACGCGTCCGCGTGAGGGCCCGCGCGGATTCTCGTATAGGAACATCCCATATGAGCGTCTCCCGCGCGGGGTCCCGCGTGAGCGTGTCCCGGGGGTCAGGGCCAGTCGAGCGAGGGGCGGAGCGGGACGCCGGCCGTGCCGTCGTCGTTGAGCTTCACCCCGAGAACCTGGTGGAGCTGGATCTTGTTGCGTTCGAAGCCGACCACGCAGGCCGCCATGTAGAGGCGCCATACCCGTGCCGTACCCTCGCCGACCTCCTGGACCGCCTCGTCCCAGTGCTCGTCGAGGTTGGCGCACCAGTAGCGGAGGGTCTGCGCGTAGTGCTCGCGCAGGTTCTCCTCGTGCCGGATCTCGAAACCGGTGTCCTCGATCTGACGGGCCAGATAGCCGACCGACTCCAGCTCCCCGTCGGGGAAGACATAGCGATTGATGAAGCCGCCGGCGTTGAGGGTCTTCTCGGTGCCCGTCGGCCGGGTGATGCAGTGGTTGAGCAGCCGCCCTCCGGGGACGAGCTTGTCGTACAGGAAGCGGAAGTAGAAGGGCAGTTGCTCCTTGCCGATGTGCTCGGTCAGGCCGATCGAGCTGACGGCGTCGAAGCCCGTCTCCGGTACGTCGCGGTAGTCCATGTGACGTACCTCGGCGAGCTCGCCGAGACCGGCCTCCGCGATGGCCTTCTGCGCCCACTCGGCCTGCTGGCGCGAGAGGGTGACGCCCAGCGCCTTCACCCCGTACTCACGGGCGGCGTGGATGACCATGCCGCCCCAGCCGCAGCCGACGTCCAGCAGCCTCATCCCCGGCTTCAGGCCCAGCTTCCGGGCGACCAGCTCGAACTTGGCGTGCTGCGCCTCCTCCAGGGTGGACTCCTGCTCGGGGAAGACCGCGCAGGTGTAGGCCATGGACGGGCCGAGCACCCACGAGTAGAACTTGTTGGAGACGTCGTAGTGATGGTGGATCGCCTCGGCGTCGCGCTGCTTGGCGTGCCTGCTGCCCATCCGGGCGAGCATGCTGCGCCGCACCTCCTGCGGAGGCGGCGGCATCCGGGTGAGCAGCGGGCGGACCCCGAGGGCTCTGACGGCCGCGAGCTTCTGCCCGACCGGGAGGTCGTTGATCGTGAGCGACCACATCCGGGAGAGCAGCGTGTACATGTCCCCTTGGACATCGAGGTGGCCGGACACGTACGCCCTGGCCAGTCCCAGCTCCCCGGGGGCCTGTGCCAGGTACGCGACGGCCGCCGGGGTCTTCACCTCGACGCTGATGTCGGAGCTGGCCGGACCGGCCTTACTTCCGTCGTAGGCGACGAAGCGTACATCCGCCTCAGGGCCCATCACCTTTTCGAAGATCTCTGCGAGCAACACAGAATCAGCCTCTCTTAACGCCCCCGAACACACTTGTCGTAGAGGTCGAGCAACCGGCCACCCCCGTCGTATGCCCGCTTGACCGGCCAATAGGCGGTTCCGTTATAAAACCGCCAGAATTCATCCTCTGGGTAGAACGAGGTGGAGTACAGCGATTTATGGCCGTCCAGTTCGTGGACCCGGTTCTCGATGAGACGGTTGTGGTAACCGTCGAACTGCCCCCTGGGCAACGGGACCGTTCCCCAGAAGCCGAAATTGACGTACAGCCGACCGGGCTCCAGCGGATAGAGCGGCCACTCGCCGGTGGACCTCAGCGGGCACATCCAGACCGGCGCCATCCCGACCTTGTCGTGGAAGAAACTCAGGAACTCGGCACCGCGCTCGACGGGCACCTCGATGTCCTGGATGACCGACTCCTGCACCGGCAGGTCGCGCCAGCGGTCGATCCTGGCAATCACCCCGTACTTGCGGTCAAGGCCCACGAGCTTGCGGTAGACGTCCGAGCGCATCCACTTACGCGGCATCAGGGAGCGCACCAGCGCGGTCTGCACGCCGAAGGCGCGCGAGCACCAGAACCAGTCGGTGTCCCAGCGCCACAGGTAGTCGCGGACGGTCAGCCAGTCGCGGGTCCTGGTCTGGATCGACCGGTAGTAGATGCGCATCCCGGTGTAGTCGGACAGGTACGGAGCACGCTCGGCGAAGCGTCCCACGGTGATGTAGAGCTCGCCCGGACCGAAGAACGTGCCGTCCACGAAGTCGACGCGCTCGCCCTCGTACTCGCCGCTGTCACAGATCTCGCGCATCGCGAGCATGCACTTGTCGGCGTCCCCGAACGGGATGTGGGTCAGCCTGACGTACGGCTGGACGGGCTTGAGCTTGATCCGGATCCGCAGGGCGTAGCCAAGCGTGCCGTAGGAGTTGGGGAACGCCCGGAACAGGTCGCGGTGCTCGTTGTCGTCGCGGGCCACGACGATCCTTCCGTCGCCGGTGAGGATCTCCAGCTCCTCCACCGACTCGTGCGGCAACCCGTCCCTGAAACTGGTGGACTCGATGCCGAGCCCCGTCACCGCCCCGCCCAGCGTGATCGTCTTCAGCTGCGGCACCACGTACGGCATGAGCCCGTGGGCGAGCGTGGCGTCCACCAGGTGCTCGTAGGTGGTCATCCCCTGGACCTCGGCGGTCATCGTCTCCGGATCGACCGCGATGACCTGGTCCAGGTCCCTGGCGGAAAGCTTCGCCGACCGGGCGCCCTCTCTGAAGCGGAACAGGTTCGTGGTGGCCTTGGAGAGCCGGGGCACCGCGTCGCCGGGAATGGCGGCGTAGGAATCCCTGATCTGCTCCACCGCTTGCCGGTGCGCCGACATTTCTGTCATCTGTCGCACGGTAATCACCCCCATGACCATCGTTGGAAAGATCGCCCCTAGGCACGTTATATCTCGGATGTCTCCGGAGCCAGGCGGGGCGCGTTAAACACTGGAAAACTCTACGACTGTCCTTCCAGGAACCTGCGGCCGACCACCGGATCAACCCCGTTGACCACGTTCGTCACCGGGCGGCCATCGATCGCGGCCTCCAGGTTGTCCAGCACGCAACGGATCAGGCGGCCGGTCGACTGCGGGGTCACCCCCGCCACATGCGGTGAGAGCAGGACCCTGGGACTGCTCCGCAGCGGGTCGTCCGGCGGCAGCGGCTCGGTGTCGAACACGTCGAGCGCGGCGCCGCCCAGGTGCCCCGACTCCAGGGCCGACAGCAGCGCCGCCGAGTCGACCACCTGCCCCCGGGCCGCGTTGACGAGCAGCGAGCCCGCGGGCATCAGGGACGGGTCGATCAGCCTCCTGGTCCCCTCCACCAGCGGGATGACCAGGACGAGGACCTGGGAGCTCGCGACCAGCTCGGCGAGCCCCCGGTAGGTGTAGGGCACCTCGCGCGGCGTGCGCGTCCAGTAGGAGACCTCGCACCCGTGGGCGGCGAACATCCGCGCGCAGGTCTCGCCGATCGGGCCGAAACCGACGATGCCGACACGCGAGCCGTACAGCTCGGTGGGCCCGAGATCCAGCTGCGGCCAGTGGCCGGCGCGGACCGCGGCGTCGGCCTCCATCAGCCGCCGCGACAGTGCGAGCGCGGCCGCGAAGCACCACTCGGCCACCCCTGTCGCGCTCACCCCCGCGGTGTTGGCCAGCGGCACGCCGGCCTCGGCGAGCGCGGCGAGGTCGTGGCCGTCCACGCCCACCGACGGCTGCTGCACGAACGCCAGGTTCGGGGCGGACCTGACCGCCTCGGCGTCCAGGACGAGCTCGCCGCTCCAGTCACCGACCACGATCTCGGCCTCGCCGAGCGCGGCGAGCAGCGACTCCCGGTCGCGGGCCGCGGGAACCGACACCGCGACCCGGTCGCCCAGCGAGCCGAGCAGGTTGCGCACCGCCCCCTCGGGGAGCGGCGGTAGCGCGAGCACCTTCCAGGTCATGTCACTCGCCTCCGCGGGGGTGGAAACTGCCGAACACCCGGTTCATGAGGGACCGCTGGGCATCCCAGTCGTCGTCGTGGGTGGTCCAGCTGAGCAGCATGACCGTATCGCCCACCTCGATGAAACGCTGCACCTCGTGGTAGGTCACCCCGGCCGTGGCCCAGGGGGCTCCGCCGTTGTCCTTCATGCTCCAGGTGAACTCCCACTGAAGTCCGGAGCCGTAGGCCAGGGGGATCTTCGCCGTGTCCTCGGAGTGGATCTCGCTCCACTGGACCACGTTCTCCTTGACGGTCTCCTGGAGGGAGGCCAGACCGTCGGCGTTCGCCTCCAGCACCTCCACCGACAGGTGGGCGGCCCCGTCCTTGCGCAGCCACTGGGTGTAGCCCGTCTCGGCCGCCCAGTCGCCGTTCCAGCCGGCCGGATAACTGATGGACCAGTTCTCCGGCGGACGGGCCCGCCACACCTTCAACCCTCCGGTGGGCACCACCGCTCTGGTCCTGGTGGGAGTGGGGGTGGGACTCGGGGTGGGCGTCCGGGGCCTGGTCTCCTCCACCGGTTCGGGCGTCGCCTCCGCGGGAGCGGGCTCGGCGCGCGCCACCGGCTGCGATTCCGGCTGTGACATCGCCACGGCCGCGACGGCGCCACCGGCGGCCAGGAGCACGACGGCCGCCAGGACCAGTGGGATCCGGCCGCCGCGCCGCCCCGCACCGCGCCGGCGGCCGGACGCGGGCGAGGTCTCGGTCTCGCGCCTCTCCCACTCCCCGGCGCCGCGCGGATTCTCAGCGGTCCGTGCCGTACGGTGGATCGCCCTCTCCCCGGTGCGCCGGGCCGCGGCCGACGGGTCGTCAAGGACCTCCGCCAGCATGGCGTCGGCCTGCTGGGCGGTCAGCCGGTGGGCGGGCTCGCGCTGGAGCATGCCGGTGAGCACCGCGCGCATCTCCAGGGGCACCCTGCCGAAGTCGGGCTCCTCGGTGAGGAGCGCGCCGAGGGTGGCGATGGCGTCTCGGCGTTCGAAGGGGCCGTGCCCGACCAGTGCCGCATAGAGGGTGGCGCCGAGCGCCCACAGGTCGGACCAGGGGCCCGCGTCGGTGCCGGTGGCGCGCTCGGGTGGCAGGAAGCTCGGCGAGCCCGTCACCATGCCGGTCTGGGTCAGCGAGGTGTCGCCCTCGATGGTGGCGATGCCGAAGTCGGAGAGCACCGCGCGGCCGTCGGCCTCCAGCAGGATGTTGCTGGGCTTGACGTCGCGGTGCAGGATCCCGGCCTCGTGTGCCGCGCGCAGGGCCGAGAGAACCTGACGGCCGATGTCGGCGGCCTGGCGCACCGGCAGCAGACCGACCTCGTCCAGCCCGCGGGCCCTGACCAGCTCCATGATGATCCAGGGACGACCGTCCTGCTCCGCCACGTCGTAGATCGCCACGATGCCCCGGTGGTTGAGCCGGGCCGCGGTCCTGGCCTCGCGGGAGGTACGGGTCAGCTGGAGCTGGTGTTCGGCCGGGGAGAGGTTGGGCGGCAGGAGCACCTCCTTGACGGCGACCGAGCGGTTGAGGAGGGTGTCGTAGCCCTCCCAGACGACGCCCATGCCGCCCCTGCCGAGCTCCCGCAGCAGTCGATAGCGCCCAGCGACCACCCGTTCACTGTGCGGATATGTCATCGCAAAACCCCTAGGTCCCATTCGGCGAAGGCGCAAGTTTCCCATACGCGCGCGGGCACCACATGACTCATCGCGATGTGTCTTGCCACGGAAAGCCGAATGTTGTTCTACTTGAGCGGAGGGAACGGCCGCACGCCACACCAAGCGCTTGCTTGTGTGCGCCGTACCGGACTAGAGTCGATACCGCATCCGAGGAGAATATCGATGGAGCGCGTGACCAGGAAGGGCCCGCTGGCCGGAGTCCGCGTGCTCGAACTGGCGGGGCTGGCCCCCGGGCCGTTCGCCGGGATGATGCTCGCCGACCATGGGGCCGAGGTGCTGCGCGTCGAGCGCGCGAGCGTCGTCGCCAAGGCGGGCGACAGCCCACGCGCCGACGTGATGGACCGGGGCAAGAGAACGGTCGGCCTGGATCTGAAGTCCCCCGAGGGGGTGGCCGCGTTCAAGGAACTGGCCCGCCATGCCGACGTGATCATCGAGGTCTTCCGGCCCGGGGTCGCCGAACGCCTCGGCATCGGCCCCGACGACCTGCACGCGATCAACCCGCGCCTGGTCTACGGGCGGATGACCGGCTGGGGCCAGAACGGCCCGCTCGCGCCGACCGCCGGGCACGACATCGACTACATCGCCGTCTCCGGCGTGCTGTCGATGCTCGGCCGCGACGGCGAGCGCCCCACCCCGCCGATCAACATCCTCGGCGACTTCGCCGGGGGCGGCCTCATGCTCGCGTACGGCGTGCTGCTCGCGCTGATCGAGCGGGAGCGGACCGGTGCGGGCCGGGTGATCGACGCCGCCATGGTGGACGGCGCGGCGACGTTGTTCGCGATGTTCTACCACGGGGTGCAGACCGGCTTCTGGGGCCCGCGCGGCACGAACCTGCTCGACACCGGCGCGCCGATGTACGACACCTACGAGACCTCCGACGGCAAACACCTGGCCGTCGGCCCGTTGGAACCGCAGTTCTGGGCGGAGATGGTCAAACTGATGGGGCTTGAGGACCTGCCCGACCGCAACGACAGGAAGCAGTGGCCCGCGCTTCGCGAGCGGCTGGCCGAGGCCTTCCGATCAAGGACCCGCGCCGAGTGGGAGGCGGTCTTCGACGGCTCCGACGCGTGCGTCTCCCCCGTCCTGGAGGTGGGCGAGGCCGCCGAGTATCCGCACAACAAGGCCAGGGGCACGTTCGTCGAGGTCGGCGGCGTCCGGCAGCCCGCCCCCGCGCCGCGCCTGCTCGGCGTGGCGGAGCAGGACCTCTCCCCCGCCACCCGGCTGACGGATCTGACCTCCTGGGGCCTGTCCGACGAGGCCGCGGCGGAACTGCGCGAAGCGGGGGTGCTGGCCTGATGGACGTCTTCGAGGCTCTCTACACGACCAGGGCGATGCGCCGGGTCAAGCCGGACCCGATCCCCGAGGAGGTCCAGCGGAGCATCCTGGACGCCGCGATCCGCGCGCCCAGCGGCGGCAACGTACAGAGCTGGCGCTTCCTGCTGGTCGACGACCTCGCGGTGAAGGAGCGGCTCGGGCCGCTCTACCGGAACGCGCTCGGACAGCTCTTCGAGGGCCACTACCGTCCGATGCGGGAGAGAGCCGAGGCCGAGGGCGACACCCGGACGCTCAACGTCCTGAACTCGGCGAAGCACCTGGCCGACCACTTCGAGGGCTACCCGCTGCTCCTGTTCGCGTTCAACCGCAACGACCCGTCCGGCGGCTCGATCTTCCCCGCGGTGTGGAACGCGCAGCTGGCCGCCCGCGCCCACGGCGTGGGCAGCGCGCTGACCAGCGTGCTCGGCCTCTTTCACGCGGAGGAGACGCTGCGGGTGCTCGGCGTGCCCGAGGGCAAGGGCTGGGCCCTGGCCGCCACGGTCACCTTCGGCTACCCGACCGGACGATGGGGCGTCGCGCCCCGCCGCCCGGTGCACGAGGTGAGCTACCGCAACCAATGGGGCCAGGACGTGGGCTTCGAGATTTCCGAACCCCTGTGGAGGCCGGCGGACTGAGCCCCGGCGGCGCGGGGCCGCCCATCCGACGACGGCACGACCTCGCCCGGACGCGTTGGCGCGACCGATCGGGCGGCTCGGCACAATCACCCGATGTTCCGGAGCTGACCATGCTTGATCACGCCATTCACACCGCGGCGGGCGCCGGTGGCCCCGCCTCCCTCCCGGGACGCCTCGAAGGGCTCGGGAGGGATCTTCGATGACCAGCCCGTTCTCAGAGGTGGGCCAGGAGATCGGGCGCCGCGCCGCGGCGGCGCCCGCGTCTCCCGAGTCACCCGGTGCCGCCGGGATCGACCTGCTCGACGGCGACATGTACGCCGGCGACCCCGGACCGGTGTACGCCTGGCTGCGCGAGCACGCGCCGGTCTATCACGACGCGGAGAACGCGCTGTGGGGCGTCTCCCGGCACGCCGACATCTCGGCGATCGAGCGCGATCCGAAACTGTGGTCCAACGCGGGCGGCTACCGGCCACAGCTCCCCAGCGACCCGTCGATGATCGGGATGGACGACCCGGAACACGCCGAACGCCGACGCCTGGTCTACCGGCGCTTCACCCCACGCCACGTGGCGGAGCGGTACGCCGGCCGGATACGCGCCGTCGTCACCGAACTCATCGACGAGGCGCTGGAGAGGCGCACCGTGGACGCCGTGCCCGCGCTGGCCGCGCCGCTGCCGGGCCGGATGATCGGCTGGCTGCTCGGCTTCCCCGAGGAACGCTGGCCGGAGCTGGTGCACTGGTCGGAGACGACGGTCGCGGCCGGGGGCGGCCTGCGCTATGTCACTCATGAGGCCGCCGTCGCCGCCGGGGAGTTCGCCACCGTCGTCCTGGAGCTGGCCGCCGAGCGGCGCGGCTGCCCGCGCGACGACCTGACGTCGATCTGGAGCCGGGAGGCCGGCTACGACGACGACCACCTGGCCAGCGAGGCGCTGCTGCTGCTCGACGGCGGCGCCGAGACCACCAGGACCGTCATCGCCACCGCCATCGGCGCGCTGATCGACCACCCCGAGCAGTGGCGGATGCTGCGCGAGGACCCCTCGCTGATCGGAAACGCCGTCGAGGAGTTCATCCGCTGGACCACCCCGATCCTCAACATGTGCCGGAGCGCCACCCGCGACACGGTCCTGCACGGCCGGCGGATCCCCGCGGGCGGTCAGGTCCTGCTGATGTACGGCTCCGCCAACCGGGACCCCTCGGTCTTCACGGACCCGGACGTCTTCGATGTGACCCGTCCCGGTGGCGGCCACATCGCCTTCGGTCTCGGCACCCACTTCTGCCTGGGGGCGGCACTGGCCCGGCTGGAACTGCGGATCTTCTTCGAGGAGTTCGTCCGCCGGATCGGTTCGGCCGCCCGGGCGGACGAGCGGGGTCCGCGCATCCTGCCCAACGCCTTCGTCCGGGGGGTCACCTCCTTCCCGATCGTCCTGGAACCCCGCTGAACGCCCCCCGGTGGTCGCCTCCTTCCCAGCCGTCCTGAAACCCCGCTGAACGCGCCTCCCCGCCCACCGTCTTCCGATCGACTCGGCCACCCCACCAGCGGCACGTCTGCCATAGACGTGCCGCTTTTCGTCGTAGGTGTTGATTCAAATGTAGTAGGTGTACTACATTCGCACACATGAGTACTGCACCGAACGATCAGAAACCACAGGCGGCGTGCGAGGCGACCGAGGTGGCGCGGGGCGTCGATCCGCGACTCCGGAACGAGCCCCTCGTCCCCCACGACCAGGCCCGGCCATCGGCCGGGCGGGTCTCCTGAGCGCCGGGAGACCCGCCCGGATGCCTTCGGAGGACGTGTACAACCGGATCTCGGTGCTGAGAGCCGAGCGCGGGATCTCACGCAAGGATCTGGCCGCCGCGCTGGGGGTCCACTACCAGACCATCGGCTACCTGGAGCGCGGCGAGTACAGCCCCAGCCTGTTCCTCGCCCTGCGCATCGCCGAACACTTCGAGGTGCCGCTGGAAGTCGTCTTCTCCCTCAAGCCGTTCCCGCGGCTCGGCAGCAACTAGTCAGGTGGAGTGATGAACACCCAGAAAAAAGGCAAGCTCCCGACCCGCGTTGAGATCATGCAGCGCGACTACCTGCCCGGCTGGTACGCCACCCGGGGCCGCAGGCGGCTGCTCGCCTCGGCGGTGGTCCTCGCGACATCGCTGCTGTGGGTGGACGCGGCCATCTCCTGGGCCGTTCCCCGGGACGACAGGGGTGCCCTGGCCGGCCTCGCCCTGCTGGCGATCGCGACGGTCGTCTACCTACCGGCCGTCAGCCTGCTCAACGTCGCCACCCGTGGTGTCGTCGAGTTGCGCGAGCGCGACCTGGACGAGCGTCAGGTGGGCGAGCGCCTGCGGACGGTCGCCATCGCCCACCGCGTCACGACCGGCATCCTGATCGCGCTCGCCACCGTCGCCATCGGGGTGGGCATCGCCCGGGGCCGCGACCACTCACTGCCATGGGACGCGCTCGTCTCCGTGACGATCGCACTGTTCCTGACGCACTTCGTACTGCCACTGATCATCTCCGGCTGGCGGCTGCCCGACCCGCCGAACGACGACGACTGAACCCGCCCCGGCACGACGGGAGCCGCACCGAACCGCTCAGCGCATCGGGGACAGGACCGCCGCGTAGATGTCCGCGCCCCCGGGGTGGTGCACCTCCACGTCGGTGGTGAAGGCCCTCGGCGGGGTTCCTCCCGACTCGGTGTGCTTCCACAGCCGCTGCCACTCCTCGGTCAGCGCGTCCGGCATCGGCCCTCTGGCCTCCAGCTTCAGCGAGGGCACCCCCGGCACCCGTACCGCCACCATGCCCTCGGGCAGCGCCGCGGCACTGCGCACGGCGACCCCGACGATCTGGGTGTAGGCGCCGTTGTGGTCGCTCTCGTAGTCGGTGAGCACGGCGTAGATGTTCTCGTCGACCCGTCCCGGCACATGCGCGAAGGCTCCGGGGGCCCCCGCCCTCGCCCACAGCGCGCGGAGCCTACCCCGACCCGGCTCCATCTCGTCGGCGTTCGACGTTCGTACGGCATGGCCTACTACGAGCATCTCGGGCCGATCAACCAGGATCACAACGCCTCCTCTTGGCCACCGATTATTCACGCAAACCGGATCTTAGCCTCCGCTCCGACCTGCTGGATCCTCTTGGAGAGCATGGAAAGGGGGAACGCTCACCTCTGGCAATTCGCGGGATAAGGTGGAATAACGTGAAATTTCTCAATGAGTCGGCACCGGCCTACGACCTGACCTACAGCGACGTGTTCATGGTCCCGTCGCTCTCCTCCGTCGGCTCACGGCTCGCCGTCGACCTCTCCAGCAGGGACGGCACCGGGACCACCATCCCCGTCGTGGTCGCCAACATGACGGCCGTGGCGGGAAAGCGGATGGCCGAGACCGTCGCGCGCCGGGGCGGCATCACCGTGATCCCGCAGGACATCCCGATCGACGTGGTCGCGGGCGTCGTCGACTGGGTCAAGAAGCGCGACCTGGTCCACGACACACCGCTGACGCTCACCCCGCACGACACCGTCGGCGAGGCGCTCAACCTGCTGCCCAAACGGGCCCACGGCGCGATCATCGTCGTCGACTGGGAGAACCGCCCGGTCGGCGTGGTCACCGAGGGCGACTGTTCCGGCGTGGACATGTACACGCAGCTCTCCCGGGTGATGTCCGACAACCTGCTCACCCTGCCCGCCGGGCTCGACCCGCGCGAGGTCTTCGACCGCCTCCACGAGGGCCGCCACCGGCTCGCCCCGGTCGTGGACGGCGACGGCCGGCTGGTCGGCATCCTGACCAGGACCGGCGCGCTGCGCGCCACCCTGTACCAGCCCGCGGTCGACGACTCGGGCAGGCTCCGCGTCGCCGCGGCCGTCGGCGTCAACGGCGACGTGGCCGCCAGGGCCAAGGAGATCCTCGACGCCGGGGTGGACTGCCTGGTAGTGGACACCGCCCACGGCCACCAGGAGAAGATGATCAGCGCCCTGCGGGCGGTCCGCGCGCTCGACCCCGGCGTACCCGTCGCGGCGGGCAACGTCGTCACCGCCGAGGGCGTGCGCGACCTGGTCGACGCGGGAGCCGACATCCTGAAGGTCGGCGTCGGCCCCGGGGCCATGTGCACCACCCGGATGATGACCGGCGTGGGCCGCCCGCAGTTCTCCGCCGTGCTGGAGTGCTCCGCCGAGGCCCGCAGGCTGGGCCGCCACGTGTGGGCCGACGGCGGCGTCCGCCACCCCCGCGACGTGGCCCTGGCCCTGGCCGCCGGGGCGTCCAACGTGATGATCGGCTCCTGGTTCGCCGGTACCTACGAGTCGCCCGGCGACACCCGTACCGCCCCCGACGGGCGCAAGTACAAGGAGAACTTCGGGATGGCCTCGGCCCGCGCGGTGATGCTGCGCACCGCCGAGGACTCCCCCTTCGAGCGGGCCCGCAAGGCACTGTTCGAGGAGGGCATCTCCACCTCCAGGATGTATCTCGACCCGGCCATGCCCAGCGTCGAGGACCAGATCGACGCCATCGTGGCCGGCCTGCGCTCCTCGTGCACCTACGCGGGCGCCTCCACGCTGGAGGAGTTCCACGAGCGCGCGGTGATCGGTGTGCAGAGCGCGTCCGGCTACACCGAGGGCATGCCGCTCCACCAGAGCTGGTAGTTCACCCGCCGGGGTGAGGCGCCGCCGTCCCCGCGGCGCCCACCCCCGTCCCCAGCGGTAGCGGTAATCGCAGTCCCCCGTGGGTCATCACCGTCCGCCCTCGCCGGTGACCGGCACCGGGCTCGCACCGCGCTGCCCCGCCCGGAGTCGCCACACACGACAAGATGCCGATACCGGCAGGCATCCTCCCCCGGTCACGGGGTAGTCCGACCGTCGAGTCGTCCCCCACCCCCGAAAGGCGAGCACCCATGAACGAGACGCCCACCGGCCTGGACACGCAGGTCGTGGTGGACCGGAGGGTCCTGGCAGGCTACGACAACTACCTCGCGGCGCAGCGAACCGTGGACGGGCTCTCCGACGCGGGATTTCCCGTCGAGAACGTGGCGATCGTCGGCAGCGACCTGAAACTCGAGGAGACCGTCACCGGCAGGGTGACCAACGGCCGGGCCGCCCTCACCGGAGCGGGCAGCGGCGCGGCCTTCGGCGCCGTGGTCGGGATGTTCCTCGGGCTGTTCACCTCGACCACGCTGTCGTTCATCGTGCTCGTGCTCTGGGCCGCCCTGTGGGGCGCCGTGATGGGCGCCGCGTTCGGGTTCATCAACCACCTCTTCACCGGCGGCAAGCGGGACTTCGCCTCGCGCAGCGCGATCGTCGCCGGCCGCTACGACGTGCTGGTCACGGCCTCGCACCTGGACCACGCCCGCGCCATCCTGGAGTCGTCGCTCCCCGGTCCGGCCGACACCGTCGTCGTGGAGGTCCCGCCGTCGGCCGGCATGTACGACCCCGCCGCCGCGCAGACCACCGCCCCCGGCCACTCCACCCCCGCGCAGCCGCTCACCACGGATCTCCCCCCGCAGCCGACCGCCCCCGGTCTCTCCGGTCGCCCGGTCACCTCCGACCTCCCCCCGCAGCCGGTCACTCCCGACCTCTCCGCGCGCCCGGCCATCTCGACTCCGCCTCCGGCCAGGCCGGTCACCTCCGCCCCGGACGCCCCCGCCCCCACGCCGCCGAGCACCGAGGACCGGCCCGCTCCGGAACAGCCCCGCTCCTGAAACACACCCGGTACGCCCGCACCAGGGGCGTACCGGAGCCGCAGGGGCGGCGGAAAAGGCGCGTGGCACATCGTTCTTCGCCCCGGAGGTCCGCCGGGAATCCGAACCTGCCCCCTCCGCTCCCGCTTCTCGCCTCCCTCCGGTGAGGTGGGCGACGGCCGATCCCTGACCGTTTCGAACACCGGAACCACAACGAGAGCAATTCAACTGCCAGACAAACCCGGCAATTCACTCGCTAAGCATAATGGTCCGGATTCCCAGCGAAAGCACTCCAACAAAGCCTGATTTTCCGGTCAACCAGTCCTTTGCCTAAGACGTCTCACAAGCGGCACATTCCCATTTTTCAGGAGCCCTGCTTGTTGAGACGTTTGCTCGCCGTCGCCGCCCTGGTCGGCAGCGCCATGATCGCGCCGACTGCGGTCGGTACCGTCCACGCCGCCACCACGGTTTCCGCGCCCGCCGCGACCTCGACTGCCGGATGCGCCTACCGGCGCGACGGTCAGGTCTGGCGATGCATCACACCGGGCGCGTTCTGCCCGGCGGCCGCGCACGGCAAATACGGATACGCGAAGGTGACGAACAAGAAATATAGGTGCATAAAGGCCAGCGGGGACATCAGGTGGCGATGGAAGCCCGTTCGCTGACCCCGGACACGAAACTCCGAAGAGAACGTGCGGCAGAATAGGGCATTTTCCAGATTTGTCGGAAATGCCTGTACATCTCGCTCTCTTTATCCGGGTGTTCACCGCGTGTGTGAACACCCGGATCGAGGAGAGCCCGGGGCCGGTCAGCCCTTGACGCTGCCGGCGAGCAGGCCGCGGACGAAGTAGCGCTGCATCGACAGGAAGACGATCAGCGGGATGATCAGCGAGACGAACGCGCCCGAGGTCAGGCGTTGCCACTCGTTGCCCTTGGTGCCCGCCATCTGCGCCAGCCGCACCGTCATCGGGGCGCTGTCCGGAGTGCCGCCGGCGAAGATCAGGGCCACCAGCAGGTCGTTCCAGACCCAGAGGAACTGGAAGATGGCGAAGGTGGCCAGCGCGGGCCCGACCAGCGGGAGGACGATCGTGCGCAGCACCTTCCCGTGACTGGCCCCGTCCACCCTGGCCGCCTCCATGAGCTCGCCGGGGAGCTCGGACATGAAGTTGTGCAGCAGGAAGACGCCCAGTGGCAGGGCGAAACAGGTGTGGGCGAACCAGACCTGGACGAAGCGGGCCGGGCCCTCCAGGTCCCAGGCGGGCAGCAGTTGGACGCCGAAGACGGCCACGCCCTCGGAGAAGAACGACAGCAGCGGCACGAGTGACATCTGCAGCGGCACGATCTGCAGCGCGAAGACGCCGATGTAGATCCACTCGCGCCCGCGGAATGGCAGCCAGGCCAGCGCGTACGCCGCGAAGGTGGCCAGCGCCAGCGGAAAGAGCACCGACGGGATCGTGATGACGATCGAGTTGATCAGGAAGCTCATCATCTGGCCGGACGACGAGGAGGTGCCGAACAGGACCTGCTGGTAGTTCTCCAGCGTGATCTGCGGGTCGGAGAAGAACGTCCACCAGCCGGTGGTCTTGATCTGGTCCTCCGGGCGCAGCGAGGAGAGCAGCAGGCCGAAGGTCGGGGTGGTCCACAGGACGGCGATGACGATCGCGACGGCACTGGCGACCCGGCCGCTCAACCGCCGCCGTACGCGTTGCGGCGCGTTCTCCACCCGGGTCCGCAGCGCGGTCTGGGTCAACGTGGCCACGTGGCCTCCTTCGTCCGGGGCGTGCTCGCGCAGCCTGCTCGCCCGGTCACCTCAGGGCCTCCCTGCGCTGGCGGATCTGGTAGATCACGATCGGGGTGACCAGTACGAACAGGAAGACCGCGAGGGCCGCGCCCTTGCCCGTCTCGCCGTACCGGAAGGCCTGATTGTACATCTCGTTGGCGATGACGCTGGTGTCGAACTGACCGCCGGTCATGGTGCGGACGATGTCGAACAGTTTGAGCGTGCCGATCGACTGGGTGACCACCACGACCACGATGGCCGAGCGGATGGAGGGCAGCGTCACCCTGAAGAACATCTGCAGCGGGGTGGCACCGTCCAGCTTGGCGGCCTCGACGATCTCGGCGGGGATGCCCTTGATGGCCGCGGAGAGCACCACGGTGGCGAAGCCTGCCTGGATCCAGACCATGACCACGATCAGGAAGAGCGTGTTGAGCGGGGGTTCCTGGAGCCACTGTTGCGGCTCGCCGCCGACGGCGACCACGAGCCGGTTGAGCAGGCCGATCTGGTCCTGCTCCTCGGAGCGGTAGGCGTAGACGAAGCGCCAGATGATGCCCGCGCCGACGAAGGAGATCGCCATCGGCAGGAAGACCAGCGACTTGGCGAGCGCCTCGAAGCGGGTGCGGTCCACCAGGACGGCGTAGACCAGGCCGACCGAGGTCACCAGTAGCGGGACGAGCAGCACCCAGATCAGGGTGTTGCGCAGTACGGTCACCGCCTCCGGCTGGGTGAACATCCAGCCGTAGTTGTCCATGCCCACCCACTGCTTGCCGTCACCGCTCATGAACGACAGCAGGGTGGTCCGCACGGCCGGGATGACCAGGCCGATGGTGAGCAGCAGGATGGCGGGCAGCAGCAGGATGGCGGCGTGGGTCCAGGCGCGCCGTCGCATCGGGACGCGGTCGACCAGCACCAGTATCACCGCGACCACCACGAGGAACGCGGCGACGCCGATCAGCAGTTGGACGAGTTTGGGCAGTTCGGCGGCGAAGTCGAAGTCCATCGGAGGATCTCCCGGGAGGATCGGGCCGGGGGGAACGACGGTCCGGTCCCGCATCACGCGGGACCGGACCTATCGAGTTATGTCAGGACTTGGGCCAGGAGGCCTCGATGTAGTCGAGGACCGTCTTGGTGTCCTTGCCGTTGATCCAGTCGGTCATGCCCTTCCAGAAGGTGCCCGCGCCCACCGCGGCCGGCATCAGGTCCGAGCCGTCGAAGCGGAAGATCGTGCTCGGGTCCTGCAGCATCTCCATGGAGAGCTTGTCGATCGGGTTCTGGGCGTTGGTCGGGTCGACACCCTTGCGGGCGGTGACGTAGGTGCCCAGCTTCATCCGGGCGGCGGGGAACTCCGCGGAGGCGAGGTAGGCCTGGACGGTCTGGACCTCGGGACGGTCGGCGAAGGCCGCCACGAACTCGCCCGCGCCGAGCACCGGCTTCTTGGCCGGGTCGTTGCCCGGCAGGTAGAAGGCGAACACGTCGCCGTCCTCGGCGACCTTGGTGCCCTCGGGCCAGAAGTTGGCGTAGAAGGACGCCTGGCGGTGCAGGGCGCACTTGCCCTCGGTGATCGGGACGCCGCCCTCCTGGAAGGCGGTGCTGGCGATCGACTTGACCGGGCCGTAGCCGCCGTTGACGAACTTGTCGTTCTTGAGGATCGCGCCGACCTTGTCCACCGCCGCGACGACCTTGGGGTCGTTGAACGGCAGTTTGTGGCCCACCCAGTCGTCGTAGCCCTCGGGGCCGATCTCCCGGAGCAGGATGTCCTCGATCCAGTCGGTGGCCGGCCAGCCGGTCGCGTCACCGGACTCGATGCCCGCGCACCACGGCTTGATGCCGGTGCCGGCGATCGTGGTGCTGAGCGTCATGAGCTCGTCCCAGGTCTTGGGGACGGCCCAGCCCTTCTCGGTGAACATCTTCGGCGAGTACCACACGAAGGACTTCACGCTGGCGCCCAGCGGGGCGCCGTAGAAGGTGCCGTCGACCGTGGCGTACTTGGCCCAGTCCGCAGACCAGCCCTCGCCGGTGAGCTTCTTGACCTCTTCGGAGGCGGGCTTGAGCTTGCCGGCCTTGGCGAAGCGCTCCAGCAGTCCCGGCTGGGGGAAGAAGGCGATGTCGGGGGGGTTGCCGCCGTCCGCGCGGACCTGGATCTGGGCCTCGAACTCGCCGGTGCCCTCGTATGTGATCTTGATGCCGGTGCACTGGGCGAACGGCTTCCACGCCTGCTCGAAGAGGTCGGCCTCCGTGTCGCGGATCGGCGAGTAGATGCTGACGGTCTTGCCCTCGTGCTTACCGTACTGGCTGAAGGCGGCGCATTCGGGGGACGTGCTGCTGCCGCCGCCCGCCGATGGCTTGGCCTCCGTGGATCCGCATGCGGTGGCGACCAGCGCCAGCCCTATGGTGCCCGCCACCAGGACGGCACGATTGGGCCGAGAGAGGAGCGACATGGACCTTCCTCCATATGTACATTGCCGGGGAGTGAGAGAGCGCTCTCTGGAAGAATTGTCCGCACACCACTCAATGTCAAGAACTGTGATATTACGGTTACAGTCTCATTTTTCTTGACACGATCCGTGCGCTACCGTGATGCTCGTGAGAGCGCTCTCACGGAACAGCCACACAGAATGGGACGGTGAGGACATGACCATGTCCGCCGAAAAGTCCTACCACCTTCGGGACTCCGGCGTGCTGAGGTTTCCCGAGGGCTTCGTCTGGGGTGCCGCGACCGCGGCCTACCAGATCGAGGGCGCCGCCCGGGACGATGGCAGGGGGCCCTCGATCTGGGACACCTTCTCCCGGACCCCTGGCAAGGTCTACTCGGGCCACACCGGTGACGTCGCATGCGACCACTACCACCGCTATCCCGAGGACGTCGCCATCATGCGCGACCTCGGCCTCGCGGCCTACCGCTTCTCCATCTCCTGGCCCCGCCTGCAGCCCGACGGCTCGGGCCCGGTGAACCCGCGCGGTCTGGACTTCTACGACCGCCTCGTCGACGAACTCCTCGGCGCGGGCATCACCCCGATCGTGACGCTCTACCACTGGGACCTGCCGCAGACCCTGGAGGATCTCGGTGGCTGGACCAGCAGGGAGACCGCCGCGCACTTCGCCGACTACGCCGCGATCGCGCACGGCCGGCTGGGTGACCGGGTCGAGACCTGGACCACCCTGAACGAGCCCTGGTGCTCGGCCTTCCTCGGCTACGCCTCGGGCATCCACGCTCCCGGCCTCGCCGATCCCGCGCTGGGCTTCGCCGCCGCCCACCACCTGCTGCTCGGCCACGGCCTGGCCGTCCAGGCACTGCGTGCCTCGGGCGCCACCAAGGTCGGCATCACGCTCAACCTCGCCCCCGTGCTCGGCGACGACGTCGCGGCGACCGAGCTCGTCGACGGCCTGCAGAACCGGATCTTCCTGGACCCGGTGCTCCGCGGCGAGTATCCCGCCGACGTCGTGGAGCGGGCCCGCCGTTTCACCGACTGGTCCTTCGTGCGGGACGGGGATCTGGAGACCATCAGCCAGCCGATCGACCTGCTGGGCGTGAACTACTACCACCCGCAGACCGTGGCCGCCCGCACCGGTGAGCCCGCCAACCCCGTCTACCCGGGCAGCGAGGGCATCGCCTTCGGCCTCGCCGACGCGCCGAAGACCGCGATGGGCTGGCCGGTCCAGCCGTTCGGCCTGACCGATCTGCTCCTGCGGCTCTCGCGCGACTATCCGGGCACCCCACTGATCATCACCGAGAACGGCGCCGCCTACGACGACGTCGTCGAGAACGGCGAGGTGCACGACGTCGGCCGCCTCTCCTATCTCGACGGGCACCTGCGCGCGGCGCACGCGGCCATCGAGGGTGGTGCGGACCTACGCGGCTACCTCGTCTGGTCCCTGCTGGACAACTTCGAGTGGGCCGAAGGTTACCGCAAACGCTTTGGCGTCGTACATGTCGATTACGGAACCCAACGCCGTACCCCCAAGGACAGTGCCCTGTGGTACAGCAAGGTAGTACGCCGGAACGGACTGTGAGGGCCCGTCCAACCCTGGAGAAGGTGGCCGCCCGGGCCGGTGTGTCCCGGGCGACCGCCTCACGCGTGGTCAACGGCTCCACGCGCGTGGCGCCGGAGATCCGCGAGGCGGTCAACCGCGCCGTGGACGAGCTGGGCTACGTGCCCAACCAGGCGGCGCGGAGCCTGGTCACCCAACGGGCCGACTCGATCGCCCTCGTCTTCCCCGAACCGGCGACCCGGGTCTTCTCCGAGGATCCCACCTTCTCCGGGATCATCCGGGGGGTCAGCATGGAGATCGAGGAGGCCGACAAGCAGCTCGTGCTGATGCTCACCGGCCTGGCCGGCGGTTACCAGCGGGTCGAGCGCTACGCCACCAACGGCCACGTGGACGGCGTGATCATCGCCTCGATGCACGGAACCGACCCGCTGCCCGGCATCCTCGCCAGGCGCGGCGTGCCGGTGGTGTGCAGCGGCAGGCCCAGCGTGCCCAGCAGCCTGCCGTACGTGGACATGGACAACGTCGGCGGCGCCGAGCGCGCGGTGCGGCACCTGGTGGAGCAGGGGCGCCGCCGGATCGCGACCATCGCGGGACCGCAGGACATGATCGCCGGGATCGACCGGCTCAACGGCTACCGTGCCGTGCTCCGCGACTCCGACCGCCGCTCCATCGTCGCGGTCGGCGACTTCACCCGCGAGTCGGGGACGTCGGCGATGCGGCAGCTGCTCGCCGACGACCCGGAGCTCGACGCGGTGTTCGTGGCCAACGACCTGATGGCACTGGGCGCGCTTACCGCCCTGCGCCAGGCGGGACGGCAGGTCCCCGGCGACGTCGCGGTGGTCGGCTTCGACGACATCCCCGCCGCGTCCTACACCGAGCCCTCGCTGACCACGGTCAGGCAGCCGACCGTCGAGATGGGGCGGAGGCTCGCCCGCATGGTGCTCGACCTGGAGGAGAAGGCACAGGTGATGCTCCCCACCGAGCTGATCGTCCGGGGATCTACGACGACGCCCTGACGACCAGTTCGGTGGAGACGATCACGTTTTCGGCGGGCCCCCCGTCGAGGAGGCCGAGCAGGAGACGGACCATGGCCGCGGCCTGCTCGGCGTGCGGGGTGTGGATGGTCGTGAGCGGCGGGTCGGTGTAGCGGGCGGCCTCTATGTCGTCGTAGCCGACGATCGCGACGTCACCGGGGATCTGCCGCCCCGCCTGGCGGAGCGCGTGCATGGCGCCGATCGCCATCAGGTCGTTGGCGGCGAAGACCGCGTCGAGCTCCGGGTCGTCGGCGAGCAGCTGCCGCATCGCGACCGCCCCGGACTCCCGGGTGAAGTCGCCGACCGCGATGATCGAGCGGCGGTCGGAATCGCGGAGCACCTCTCGGTATCCGGCCAGCCGGTCCTGGCCGCCGATCATGTCCAACGGTCCCGCGATGGTGGCGATGCGCCGCCTGCCCCGCTCCAGCAGGTGCCGCACGGCGGTGGCGGCGCCGGCGACGTTGTCGTTGTCGACGTAGGGCATCGCGACCGGCACGGCCGGCCTGCCGTAGGAGACGACCGGGACGCGCAGCCGGGTGAGCGCGACCGGCAGCGGGTCGGCGCCATGGCTCGACACGAGCATGACGCCGTCGACGTGACCGCCGGCTATGTAGTGCTCCACCCGGGCATGGCTCTCCGGCGACCCGGCCAGCAGCAGCACGACCTGCTTGTTGACGGCCTCCAGCTCCAGGCTGGCCGAGCGGATGACCGTGGAGAACATCGGATCGTCGGAGAACACCCGGTTCGGCGACTCCGAGACGACCAGCGCGACCGAGTTGGTCCGCTGGGTCGCCAGGTTCCTCGCCGCCCCGTTGGGGACGTAGCCGAGCTCGTTCACCGCGCGCATGACCAGTTCTCGGATGTCGGCGGTGACCGTGGTCTGGCCGTTCACCACCCGGGAGACGGTCGACCGGGAGACCCCGGCACGGGCGGCGACCGCCTCCAGGGTGGGTCGTTTCATCGTGTTCCCCTACAGTCCGTTGCGCGCGATGACCTCGCGGTACCAGAGCGCGCTGTCCTTGAGCAGGCGCCGCTGGGTGGCGAAGTCGACATGTACGATCCCGAATCTCCGCCGGTACCCCTCGGCCCATTCGAAATTATCCAGCAGTGACCAGACCAGGTAACCACGCACGTCCGCCCCGTCCGCGATCGCGGCGTGCACGGCGCGCAGGTGGCCGTCCAGATAGTCGGTCCTGCGCGCGTCGTGAACGCGGCCGTCCTCCACGACGTCGTCGAATGCCGCGCCGTTCTCGGTGATGATCAGGCCGACCTCCGGGTAGTCGTCGGAGAGCCGCACCAGCAGGCGGGAGAGCCCGTTCGGCACGATCGGCCAGCCCATCGCGGTGGCCGGCACGCCGTCCGCCGGGCAGAACCTGATGTCCTCGCTGCCCGGCCACGCCGCGTCGGCCGCCTGGCCGGGACCCGACTCCACCACGCATGGGTTGTAGTAGTTGATACCCAGCAGGTCGATCGGCTGGTTGATGATCGCCAGGTCGCCGTCCCGGATGTGGTCGACGCCACCGTTGCGCCCGACGATGTCGAGGAACTCGGCGGGATACTCCCCGCGTACCGCAGGGTCGATGAACTGCCTGGTCAGCAGGGTGTCGATCCGGCCGACCGCCTCCGCGTCCGCCGCCGAGGGCGCGGCCCCCGGATCGGCCACCTGGGCCGGGGTGATCACCGGCGACAGGTTGAGGACCAGCGAGATCTCCCGCGCGCCCGCCTCGCGGAGCGCCCGTGCCGCCAGCCCGTGTCCCAGCAGCATGTGGTGGGCCGCGCGGAAGGCCGCCGCGGGGTCGGTCCTGCCGGGCGCGTGCACCCCGTTGCCGTAGCCGAGGAAGGCCGCCACCCACGGCTCGTTGAGGGTCGTCCAGTTGTGGACGCGATCCCCCAGCCGCGCGTACACGGCCGCCGCGTACTCGGCGAACCGGTAGGCGGTGTCGCGCTCGGGCCAGCCCCCCGCGTCCTCCAGCGCCTGCGGAAGATCCCAGTGGTAGAGGGTGACGTACGGCGTGATGCCCGCCTCCAGCAGCCGGTCCACCAGGCGGCTGTAGAAGTCGAGGCCCCGCGCGTTGACAGGGCCGCTCCCGTGCGGCTGGACCCTGGGCCAGGCCACCGAGAACCGGTACGCCGCCAGGCCCAGCTCGCTCATCAGCGAGACGTCGTCGGCGTGACGGAAGTAGTGGTCGCACGCCACGTCGCCGGTGTCGCCCCCGGCGACCTTGCCCGGGGTACGCGAGAAGGTGTCCCAGATCGAGGGCTCGCGGCCGTCCTCACGCACGGCCCCCTCGATCTGGTAGGACGCGGTGGCCGCGCCCCAGACGAAACCGGTGGGGAAGTCCGCACGCCCTTCCGTAAGGGTGGCCCCCCGAGTGCCGACGACGGTCATCCCTTCACCGCTCCCTGCATGATTCCTCCGATGATCTGTTTACCGAGAAGAGCGAACACCAGCATCAGCGGCAGGGTGCCGAGCGTGGTGCCCGCCAGGCCGAGCACGTAGTCGTTGACGTATCCGCTGGCCAGCGTGGACAGGGCGACCTGCACCGTCGGATCCTCCGGGGTCAGCACGACCAGCGGCCAGAAGTAGTCGTTCCAGACCGACATGAAGGTGAGCATGCCCAGCACCGCCGCCGCCGGGCGGGCGGTCGGAAGCACGACGTGCCAGAACAGGCCCCAGGTGCTGCAGCCGTCGACCCGGCCTGCCTCGAGCAGCTCGGTCGGCAGCGCCCGGGAGAGGTACTGGGTCATGAAGAACACGCCGAACGCGTTGACGAGCGCGGGCACGATCAGCGCGTACATGGTGCCGGTCCACTCCAGCTTCACCATCAGCATGTACAGCGGGATGATGCCGAGCTGGGTCGGCACCATCATGGTCGCCACGGTGAGCAGGAGCAGGGCGTTGCGGCCGCGGAAGCGCAGCTTGGCGAAGGCGAACCCGGCCAGCGTGGAGAAGAACATCACCGCGATCGCGACGGAGCCGGAGACCAGGACGGAGTTGACCATCGCCAGGGCGAAGGGGACGGTGTCGAAGACGCGGGCGACGTTGGCGAAGAAGTTGCCGCCGGGCAGCAGCGGCGGTGGGACGTCGGCCAGGGCCGCGTTGTCGCGGGAGGCCACCACGATGCTGTAGTAGAGCGGCAGCATGGAGAAGAACGCCACCGCCGTCAGTGTGAGATAGGTGAGCCTGCGGGCGGCCGTGGAGCGCCGGGCTCCGGAGACGGCGGTACGGGCGCTCACGTCAACCCTCCCTTCGCGCGGCGGGTGATCAGGTAGTTGACACCGGCGACCAGGACGATGAAGACGAACATCATCCAGGAGATGGCCGAGGCGTAGCCGAAGTCGAGCTTGGTGAAGTTCTCGTAGATGAACAGCGAGAGCGTCTGGTACTGCCGGTCCACCCCTCCGGTGATGAGGTAGGAGCCGAACAGCAGCGGCTCGGCGAGAATCTGCATGGCACCGATCGTCGAGGTGATCACGACGAAGACGATCGTGGGCCTGATCATCGGGATGGTGATCCTGCGGAGCTGGGTCATGTCGCTCGCACCGTCGAGGGTGGCCGCCTCGTACAGCTCACGCGGCACGGCCTGCATGGCCGCCAGGAAGATCAGCGCGTTGTAGCCCGTCCACCGCCACATGATCATGATGGAGATGGCGACGTGGGAGCTCAGCACGCCCTCGTTCCAGGCGACACCCTCGACGCCGAACAGCGACAGCGTCCAGTTGATCATGCCGAAGTCGCGGCCGAAGAGCTGGCTGAAGATGACCACCACCGCGACCACGCTGGTCACGTTGGGCAGCAGCAGCGTGACGCGGAAGAAGGTCTGCGCCCGCAGCGGCCGGTTGAGCAGGTGGGCCAGCCAGATGGCCAGCAGCAACTGCGGAACCGTGGACAGCACCCCGATGGACAGGGTGTTGAAGGTGGCGTTCCAGAAGTAGTCGTCGGCGAGCAGCGTCCTGAAGTTCTCCAGGCCGACGAAGGGCTGTTCGTCCCGGAGCAGCGTCCACTCGTGCAGGCTCACCCAGGCGGTGTAGGCCAGGGGGAACAGCCCGAAGGCGGAGAACAGCAGGAAGAACGGGGCCACATACGCGTACGGCGAGCCTTTGACGTCGAGTTGGTGGACCAGGTGGCGGCGCAGGCGGTGGCGGGGCCCCGTCGGCTTGCCCGCCGGGGCCGCCGCCAGGCGATCGGGTGCCCGAGTGGCCATGGCAGCTCCTTTCCAGGATTCGTTGGGGAGGACGGGCGTGCGGCTCAGGTGGGCGGCAAGCAGGTGGCCGACCGGTGCGAGACCAGTCGGCCGAAGGGGCGGCTACTTGATCCTGCCGACGTCCTCAAGCGCCTGCTTCCAGGCCTCCTCGGGGTTCTGCTTGCCCTGGTCGACCCGCTGAAGGCCGTTGCCGATCGCCTGCAGGATGTCACCGCCCTTGGGCCCGACGGGCTGCGGCTTGAGCGCCTTGGCGGCGTCGGTGAAGATCTTGCCGATCGGCGCGTTGCCGAAGTACGGGTTGACGTACTCGGACACCGCCGGGTCGTCGTACAGGGCGGGCAGCGAGGGCAGCGCGCTGGCCTCCTTGAAGAGCTTGATCTGGCTCTCCTTGCTGGTCAGCAGGTTGATCAGTTCCGCGGCCTCCTTGGGGTGCTTGCCCTGCTTGGGCAGCATCAGGTGGGTGCCGCCCTGGTTGCCGCCGCCGCCGGGCACCGCGGCGATGTCCCAGGTGCCCTCACCGGGCTTCTGGTCCTTGATCGTGCCGGTCTTCCAGGCCGGGCAGACCATGGTGGCGAAGGTGCCCTTGGCGATTCCGGTGTTCCACGGCGGCGAGAAGGCGGCGAGGTTGGCGGAGAGACCGTCGTTGATCATCTTCACGCCCGTGTCGAACGCCTTGCGCACCTCGGGGTTGGTGGCGGCGACGATGTTGTACTGGTCGTCGTAGAAACCGACGGGGGCCTGCTCGACCATGGCGCGGAAGTGCTCACCGGGACCGTCGGTGAACTTGGCGCCCGCCACCTTGGCCGCGACGAACTTCTTGCCGGTCTCGATGTAGCCGTCCCAGGTCGGCCAGAGCGCCGACACCTCGTCACGGTCGGTTGGCAGGCCGGCCTTCTTGAACAGGTCGGGGCGGTAGCACATGGCCAGGCCGCCGACGTCGGTGCCCAGTCCCATGAGCGAGGAGCCGTCGTTGGAGACGCCCAGCTTCCACTTCCAGTCGAGGTACTCGCTCTGGCGCGAGTCCAGGCCGTAGTCCTTGAGGTTGTAGAACTTGTCGGGCACCGGCGTGAAGGAGGCGATGTAGCCGCCCTCGACCGCGACCACGTCCGCGGCGCCCGCCCCGGTGGTGAGCTGCGTGATGAGGTTGGTGTGGTGGTCGTTGAACTGCGCGCGGCGCTCCACGATCTCCACATTGGGGTGGGTCTTCTTGAACTCCTCGTACAGCGGCGCGAAGTGGAAGTCGCTGAACAGCCCGACGGTCAGCTTGATCTTCTCGGCCGGCTGGGAGGCCGCCCCACCGTCTGCGGTGGTACCGCCGCCGTTGCCGCCGCCGCAGGCGGTGAGGCCCAGGGCCAGGGCGGAGACGGCGACCATCGGGGCGAGGAACCGGTGGCGTGACTTACGCATGGAACCCTCCTAGGGTCCTCATAAATGATCATGGAGAGAGCGCTCCCTGAGCAGATTGATACCAACAGGGTTGTGTGTCAACGGCCCCCCGAACGCCGACCTGCACCCTAAAGTCGGCTTTTCTTGGAGAGCGCTCTCCCGGACTTCGGGGCGTTTTCCCAGGTCAAGCATGTTTAAGAGTTAGATTTAGCAGTAGATGGAGCGCTCCCACAATAAAAGGTCACATTAAGGTCGCGTTTCCATCGTGTTCCACGATGCAGCTCCACGCCCTTGACACTCCTCGCGAGTCAGGTCACTCTCTCAACCAGAGAGCGCTCCCCAGTGACTCTCAGCAGGGCTCCACCCGTCGCCGGCCACCCGCGGCGTGGATGCCGCCGACTGTGGCCCAGGTGGACCAGGTGGCCCGACGACTCGTCCCGTCATGCCCATGCGCGCCGTTACTCCGGTGGTGAATCCCGTGCGCCTCGCCTCCCCACCCGCTCCACGCTCCTTTCCCGAAGGACGACGCGGGAGCCATCCCGTCCCCGTGGCTCTCGTGGCGGCGCCGGACCCCGTAGAGTCGTCCGGCCGGTCGGAAATCGACCGGCGCGTATCCAACCAAGGAGAACCACGTGGCACTGGAGAAGCCGGAGATCGACTTTCCGGAAGGCGCCCCGCCCTCGGAGCTGGAGATCGTCGACATCGTCGTAGGGGACGGCCCGGAGGCCAAGCCGGGGCACCAGGTCACCGTGCACTACGTCGGCGTGGCCTTCTCGACGGGCGAGGAGTTCGACGCGTCGTGGAACCGCGGCGACACCTTCCAGTTCCCGCTGGGCGGGGGCCGGGTCATCGCGGGCTGGGACCAGGGCGTCGCGGGCATGAAGGTCGGCGGCCGTCGCCGTCTCACCATCCCGCCGCACCTCGGCTATGGCAACGCCGGTGCGGGTAACCGCATCAAGCCCGGCGAGACGCTCATCTTCGTCGTGGACCTGCTCGGCGTGAGCTGACGCCCAGGAGACGGGACAGCACTGGTGGGCGTGCCGCCCCGTCACCGAAGAACTTCGGTGACGGGGC
>NZ_JBEOWJ010000029.1:0-149404 GCF_040295965.1 Streptosporangium sp. NPDC002544
GTGACCCCGGTAGGGCCGTCGTAGGGCGGCTCGTCGAGGGAGCTCAGCTGGGTGTCGAGAACGGCGTGAACCTTGGCGGGGTCGGGCTTGTAAGGGCCGACCAGGCCGGCCGCGCCGGCGGCCACCACCGCTCCCATTCCCGGGCCGCCGTGACCACCGTGGTGGCCGCCCTGGTGGGCGTACGGGTCGTGGCCACCGCCGTGGGCGTACGGGGCGTGGCCGCCCTGGTGGGCGTACGGGTCGTGGCCGCCGTAGTGGCCGCCGCCGTGCGAGTACTGGGACAGCGCGGCCAGCCAGCCGTTGATCTCCGAGGCCCAGTCGCGGTGCGCCGCCTCCTGGTGGCTGGTCTGCCAGCGGCCGAAGGCGTCACCGCCGGAGCCGTAGCCGCCGGTACGCTTGTCGGCCTCCAGGACGATGTCCAGCCCACCGGGGTTGGCGATGAAGGTCAGCTCGACCTCGTTGATCTGCCCGGAGTAGGCGGGCGGCGGGTAGAACTCGATCTCCTGGTAGAACGGCAGCTGCTGGCTCACCCCGTAGATGTGGCCATGCTCCAGGTCGGCGCTCTTGAAGTGGAAGCCGAGCTGGGAGAACGCCCGCAGGAACGCCTCCTGGGAGGCCAGCGGCTCGATCTCGACCGGGTCCATGTCGCCCTTGTCGACCGCCGCGGCGATCGCCAGCTCGGTGCGCACCCCCATGCCCATGCCGTGCAGGTGCTGCCCGGCGATCTCGGTGATCGGCGCCTCCCAGGGGACGGGGAACTGGAAGGGAACGGTCCTGTCCTCCCCGCTGCGCAGCCGGAACGGTCCAGAGACCTGTGTACGGTGAAGTTCCATCAGGCCGATCTGCTCACCCTCGCCGTGCTCAGATTCCACCCGGGTGACCAGGCCAAGCGTGATGTACTCGATGTCGGCGTCGAAGTCGCCGCCCTTGATCCTTACCTCGCCGCGCAGCAGCCCGCCGGGTTGCACGCGGGGGGTGGACAGGACGGTGTCCACCGACGGGGCCCCGACACCGAAGGCTCCCAGCATCCGTTTGAAGATCACGGCTTCCTCTCCTGCTCGTCCGTTGAACGTGACCGAAGAGCAAACGATCACCAGGTGTGCTGGGTTCCCGGCCTCTGCAGCAGTCAGGCGGCGCCGGGGAAACGGAGGTACCGCCCGCCGCCGCGTCGGCGGGCGAATGTCCTGCCGGTTGTCACGAAGTGTGCCGGATGCGCCGTCCGGTGATCTCGCTGGGGAAGATCCTGAGATAGAGCTCGCGGTCGCCGCCCGCCCAGGGCTCGACTCCCGAGGCGGCGGCCTCGGCCTGCTCGTCGGCGGAGACGTGGTGGGCGCCACCTCGGATGAGCACGCTCCATCCTTCGCGGGCGGCGTCGTCGATCCGGTCGATCTCGAATGAGATCTTGAACTCGACCCCCTGGACGCCGGTGCGCAGGTTGCTGTCGAGGGGGCCGCCGACCGCGGTGCGGACGATCACCGAGTTGTCGTGCAGTACGTAGTTGACCGGCAGGATCGTCAGTCCCGCGGGCTCCTCGAAGGCAACCCTGCCGACACCGCCGGGGGAGATCAGCCGCAGGCACTCCTCGGGCTGCAGCTTCTCCAGGTGGGCGTGGGGGGCGGGGCGGCCGTGCCCGGAGGGCAGGTTCATCGTCGCGCCGAGGAGCTCCTCAACGTCGGTGTTCAGGGCGGTGGCCAGTTTGCGCACCGTGTCGGGGGTGGGGGAGGCGGCGGTCTCCTCCAGATAGCCGAGATATCCGGGGTCGATGCCGGCCCGGTCGGCCAGTTGCTCGCGGCTCAGCTGCAACTCTTCGCGTCGCCTGGCCAGCCGGCGGCCCAGGTCGCCCGGGGTTGCCATATGTTCGGTCATCAAAATCTCCCATTAGAACAGAACGAGCAAAGATCTGGCATCGTCAATCTGACCGTGCAGGGGCTTTGCGGGTTTTTCGGCCACCGCCCCTCTCCCCTTCCGAGAGGAAAACAGTACCCGGCGGGGCGGCGGGCCGCCTCGGGGCGAATCGCCCTCGCGGGGGATGTTCCCCTCAGCCGGTATTCCACCACGGGCAGGGTACGAAGATGGGGGCCGGAAGTCCCCGGTGAGCGGGTCTTTCGGCCACTGCGGAGAACGTGGGGAACCGGTCTGATGGAGGGGAGAGGCGGAGGGGGAGAAGATGACAGCGCAGGTGGTGGCGGGTACGGAAGGCTCGCCTTCCTGGTGGGCCGGTGACGACGCCGTGCCGGGTTCGACGACACGCCATGCCCGGGGTGAGTCGTGATGGACGTGCAGAGCCTCAGGGTGGCGCGGGTGATGAGCCGGACGCTGGTCGTCGTCGAACCCGACGAGTCCCCGCTCATGGCCTGGGAGATCATGCGTCGCGCGGGTGTCCATCACCTGCCGGTCGTCGACCGGAACGGCTGCCTGCGCGGTGTCCTCACCCAGGAGGATCTCGCCGCCCGCTGGTCAGGCGGCCCGGTCGAACAGTCGCGCGCTCAGGTCGACTCGTTGCTGGCCGAGCACCGCTGCCCGCACACCACCCTCGACGCGCGCCTGGTCGACGCGGCGGCGGCCATGATCGGCGCCGGTGTCGACGCGGTCCCCGTGCTGGGGGAGTCCAACAGGCTGGTGGGCATGGTGACCGTCACCGACGTGCTGCGGGCCGTGGCCGGCCTGATCACCGAGGAGGAGGAGCCGCCGGAGCTGATGACGGGGATGTTCCGCCTGGTCCCCGTCCTGCCCAGGTCCCACGGGGCTGACGATTCCTTTACCCGTGATGGAGGTTGAGTCATGATCGCTCGCACCACCGAGGAGATCACCTCGGCGATCCACACGGCGGTCCAGGCCGCCGTGTGGGCACCATCGGTGCACAATACTCAACCGTGGTCCTTCACCGTCGACGGTGAGGAGATCGCCCTGCGGGCCGACAGCGAGCGGAAACTACGGCTCGGCGATCCCGAGGGCCGGGAAATGCTGATCAGCTGCGGCGCCGCCCTGATGAACGTGCGGCTCGCGCTGCGCGTGCTCGGCTGCGAACCGCAGGTGCGCGTGCTGCCCGACCCCGACCGCCCCGCCCTGCTGGCGACGGTACGGATGGGGGCGGCCGTTGCCACGGACGAGCACACCCGGCTGCTGTACGCCGAGATCGAACGCCGCCGCACCCATCGCGCCGGATTCACCGAGGTGCCCGTGGCGGACCGTCTCATCGAGGCGTTCGGCTGCCAGGCGAGCGCCGAGGGGGCACGGTTGACGCCGGTCAAGTCCGAGGCCGCCGTCCGGGTGCTCGCCGCGCTCACCTGCGCCGCCGAGGACGTGCAGTCCCAGAACCGGCTGCTCACCCTGGAGATGATCCGCTGGGCACAGCCGCCGGGAAGCCCCCGCACGGACGGGGTTCCGGCGCGGGGCTACCCACGCGAGCCCAGACGGACCCGTCCGCACTTCGCCCAGCGCGACTACACCCACGGTCACCCCTGGGGCGACGACGCCGACCAGTTCCGCTCCACCTCAACCGGAACCGTGGCGGTGCTGACCACGCCGGGGGACTCCCGCGAGGACTGGATCGTGGCGGGCCAGGCGTTACAGCGGGTCCTGCTGCACGCCTCCGCCTACGACGTCAGCGCCGCCTTCCACACCCAGGCGCTGGAGATGTTCCACCTGCGGGAGTTCCTGCGGCAGGAACTGCTGTCGGGCGAGCACCCCCAGATGATCATGCGCCTGGGCTTCACCTCCGACGAGAGCGAGGGCATCCGGCGGCCGGTCACCGATGTGCTGGAAGAACGCGGGCCGGGCTGATCCGAAGGTCACGAAGGAGCGGCGGGGGCGGCCGGGTCCCCGATGCCCTCACGGCTCGATCAGGCCCGCGCGGATGGCGTACCTGGTGAGGTCGAGCCGGTCGCGCATGCCGAGTTTCTGCAGGATGTTGGCCCGATGCCGATCGACTGTCTTCGCGCTGATGAACAGGGTCTCGGCGATCTGCTTGGCCGAGTTGCCCTCGGCGATCAGCTTGACGATCTCCTCCTCGCGCGGGGTCAGGATGCTCTCCGGAATCGCCTCTCCCAGCCTGTCGCGCTGCAGGTAGTGCCGGATCAGGGCGGTGACGGCGCCCGGATACAGGAACGGCTCGCCTCGCATCGCCGCCCTGCACGCCTCCAGCAGGTCGCGGTCGGCCACCGACTTCAGCACGTACCCCGAGGCCCCCGCCTTGAGCGCCTCGAAGAAGTACTGCTCGTTGTCGTACATCGACAGGATCAGCAGCCGGATGCCGGGCGCGCGCCGTGAGATCTCGCGGGCCGCCTGCAGGCCGGTCATCCGCGGCATCGCGATGTCGAGGATCGCCAGGTCGACCGCCTCAGGTACGGCCGCCTCCACCGCCTCGGCGCCGTTGGCCGCCTCGGCCACCACGGTGAGGTCGGGCTCGGCGTCCAGAATCAGCCGCAGCCCGCGGCGGACCAGGGCGTGGTCGTCGGCCAGCAGGATCCTGGTGGGGTTCATCGGCTTCCTTGTTTGTTCTCGGCCGGTACGGTGAGCCGGACGTCGGTGCCGCCGCCCTGGGGAGAGGTCACGGTCAGGCGGGCGCCGATGAGCATGGCGCGCTCGCGCATCCCGCGGATCCCCGCCCCGTCCTGGCGCACGCCACCGCGGCCGTTGTCGGTGATGCGCAATTCCAGGCCGCTGGGCCCCGCGGTCAGGGACAGCTCGACTCGGGAGGCGCAGGCGTGCCTGGCCGCGTTGGTCAGGCCCTCCTGGGCGATGCGGTAAATGACCAGTTCGACGTCCTCGCTCAGCGAGGGCAGTTCCGGATCGACCCTGCGGGTCACCGGAACGCCGCTGCTCTGGGAGAAGTCGCTGCTCAGCGCGTTGAGGGCGCTCTGCAGGCCGAGATCCTCCAGCACGCCGGGGCGCAGGCGGCGGGCGACCTGCCCCACCTCGTCCAGGCTGGCGCGGACGCTCTCCTGCACCCCGCGCAGCTCCTCCCGTAGATCGTCGGGTGCACGGTCGGCGGCGTGTTTGAGGCTCAGCAGGACCACGGTGAGGCTCTGGCCGATCTCGTCGTGCAGCTCGCGGGCGATGCGCCGTCGCTCACCCTCCTGAGCGGCCAGGGCGTGGGCGCTGCTGGCGCTGTGCTCGGCCTCCAGCCGGTCCAGCATCGCGTTGAACGTGTCGATCAGGTGGGTCAGGTCGCCGTTGCCGTCGCTGGGCAGCCGGTCCAGCGGGTGCAGCAGATTCACCCGCTGCATCAGGGCCGTGAGCGCCTCGAGCGGGGCCAGGCTGGTGCGCAGAAGCAGCGCGTTGGCGGCCAGTATCAGCGCCAGGCCGACCGTCAGCACCGGGATCTCGGTCAGCAGCACCGGCGAGGACACGGTGGCGGGGGAGAGCGCGAGCACCAGCGTGCCGACCGTGAAGACCAGCCCGTTGATCACGAACAGGCGTTTGAACAGGATGCGCGCCGGGCTGCGCGTTCCTGCCACCTTTTCGGGGCGCTCGCTCATCTCATCAGCCTCCCGGCCGCCGAACGGCTTGTCCATGGGGGGCGTCTCCCATCTTCTCGTGCCGCTTCTGCACGTTCCACCCCTGATCAGATGGGTGCTGGCCCTGATGGTGACAGAGCCGCGACACCGATGGGATGGAGGGGCGGCGGACACCAACAGGCAGGAGAGGCGATGAGTACCAACGATGTCGGCATCCTCTGGTTGGAAGCCGCCACCCGTGACGGTGTCACGATAACCGTCAACGCGGTCGCCCGGGCTCTGGTCACCGATCCCGCGGCGTGCGCCTCCTATCCGGGTTCGCCGGGCGCCGCCATGCTGGCCGCAGCCGAAGCCGAGATCCGCCGGTACGTCGGGGAGCGCGACCTGTCGCGGCTGTCCCGGAGTGTCGATCTCGCCGGCGACGCCTATGACGGGGCCTGCCACTGGGGCGTCGAGGTGACGCTCGTGGCACTCACCCGTGTCGAGGTGCGACTCCAGGAGGACTTGATCCGCTGGGCGGAACGACTCGCCTCGTGACCGCGGCTTCGAGTGGAAGGGAGTGACCACCGATATGAACATCACACGTACGACTGTGCCCGGTGAAGGGGTCCTGTTCCACTTCGTCACCCGAGACGGCCAGAACCTGGCGGTCATGGTGGACAGGAACGGATCCCGGCGGATCTTGGTGTACGGCGGGGGCGATGAGCCCTCGCAGGCCATCCACCTGGCGCAGGACGAGGCCGACCAGATCGCCCAGGTCCTGCACAGCCGGTCGGTGGACGACAGGCTGGCCATCCTCGAACAGCGGATGGCCGAGATCGCAGGAGGGACACCGTGAGCACGCCGCCCGCGGTGCGCCATCTCACCCGACAGGAAGGTGCCATGCAAGCGCGCGACATCGCGGTGAGCCTTCCAACGGTCACCACGAGTGACTCCGTCGCGAAGGCCGTACGGGTCATGGTGATCGGCCGCCTGCCCGGACTCATCATCGTGGACGACCGCTCGCGGCCCAAGCTGGTACTTCCGGGCACCCAGGTGCTGCGGCTGGCCGTGCCCGGCTCCTACCAGGAGGATCCCGCGCTGGCCAGGACCATCGACGAGGCCTACGCGGACCAGTTCTGGCAGGACCTGGGCAATCGCACGGTCGGTGACTGCCTGCCGCGCGAGCACGCCAGGCCGGTGACCGTCCCGGTGGACGCGAACCTGCTTGAGGTGGCCGCGCTGATGGCCAGGATACGCAGTCCGATCGTGGCAGTGGTGGAACGTGACGGCTCGCTGGCCGGGGCGATCACCCTGGAGCGGCTCCTCACCAGCCTGGCCGTCTTCGGCCTCGGTGAGTCTTGAGCGCGCTGCTCGCCCTAGGGATCTTCCTCGTCGCGTTCTTCTTCATCGCCACCGAAAAGGCGAACAAGGTCAAGGTGGTCCTTGTCGCCGCGGGCGCGATGGCGGTTCTGGGGCTGATACCGGGCTCCGAGGTGTTCTTCTCCGAGCACGAGGGCATCGACTGGAACGTCATCTTCCTGCTACTCGGGATGATGATCATCGTAGGGATCATCAAGCAGACAGGGATCTTCGACTACCTGGCCATCTGGGCGGCGAAACGTTCCAAAGGCGATCCCTACCGGCTCATGGTCATGCTGATGGTGATCACCGCCATCGCCTCGCCCTTCCTCGACAACGTCACCACGATCATGCTGGTGGCGCCGGTCACGGTGGTCGTGTGCGACCGGCTGCGGATTCCGGCCCAGCCGTACCTGATCGCGGAGGTGCTGGCCTCCAACATCGGCGGTGCGGCGACCCTCATCGGAGATCCGCCCAACATCATCATCGGCAGCAGGGCGGGACTGACGTTCAACGACTTCCTGGTGCACATGGCGCCCGTCGTGGTCGTCATCTTCGTCGCCTTCGTGCTGCTGACCAAGGTGCTGTTCAGAGGGTCCTTCCAGTACAACCCCGAGCACGTCGCCGCGGTGATGGCACTGCAGGAGCGGCGGGCGATCACCGATCCCAAGCTGCTCGTGCGCTGCCTGGCGGTGCTCGCCGCGGTGGTGGTGGGGTTCGGGCTGCACGCGGTGCTGCACATCGAGCCGTCCATCGTGGCGCTCGTGGGAGCGGGAGTGATGCTCCTGCTGTCGCGGGTCTCGGTCTCCGAGGTGCTGTCGGAAGTCGAGTGGCCGACGCTGGTGTTCTTCATCGGGTTGTTCGTGATGGTCGCGGGTCTGGTCGAGACCGGCGTGATCGCGACGGTGGGCACGTGGGCGATCGAGGCGGTCGGCGACGACTACTTCCTCGCGGCGACGTCGCTGCTGTTCGGTTCCAGCGTGCTGGGCGCGTTCTTCGACAACATCCCGTATGTCGCGACGATGGCACCGATCGTCGAGGGGATCGTGGCGCAGGCACCCGACGCGGCGACCGGACAGGCGCTGTGGTGGGCGTTCGCGCTGGGCGCCGACTTCGGCGGCAACGGTACGGCGGTGGCGGCCAGCGCGAACGTGGTCGCGATCGGGATCGCGGCGCGGACGGGCCACCCGATCAGTTTCTGGCAGTTCACCAAGTACGGAATCGTGGTGACGGTGCTGAGCACGCTCATGGCCTGGGCGTACGTCTGGCTGCGTTACTTCATGTGACATCCTCCCCCTCCCACGGGAGGGGGATTTCAGTCGAGCCGGCGTACACCACTCGCGGACTCGCCCGGCGGCTGCATGGAGTGGTTCTGGGGCAGCCGGGCCCGCACCGACGAGCTCACCGCCGGCCTTCGCACCTGACGGGACACCCGCCGGGAGCGTCCTTGGCCGCTCCCGGCGCCCCGTCATACCGGGTCCCCGCCCGACCTCCCCTGTCCACGCCGGTTCCGGGCGGCTATTTCGAGCTGCTCGTCCGTTTCGCGAGGACCATGTTCCGGAGAACCGTCCCGGTCCGAGGCCGGGGCTCACTCCGGGTGCGGTCGTGCCGCGGCCGTCTCGGGCGTGGCCGGTGGCGGGGCCAGCAGGGACCGTATCTCCTGAGAGGTGAGAGTGCCGCCGCGTTCGAACCCGGCGGTGAAGCGGTCCGCGCCCAGCGCTTCACGCACCCGCGTGGTGATCCGGTCGATGTCGCCGCGTTCCGTGGGAGGCGGTGGGGAGTTCGACGCGCGGGCCGCGGACCCCGCACCCAGGAGCAGGGCGGCGCCGTCGTGGTCTCCGGCGAGGGTCAGTGCCCCGGCCAGGCCCTCCAGGGTGCCCGGCATCTCACGGGAGCTTTCGAATCTGGCCGCGAGGTCGATGGACTTCAGATGCGAGGCGAGGGCCGCGGCGGCGTCGCCACGCTGCTCGGCGACGAATCCCAGCTCGCTCATGATCATGGGGAGGTACGGGGGCGGAGTCTCCTCCGCGCTCTGCTCGGGGGCACCGTTCAGCAGGTCGCGCAGGTGGGTCTCGGCGAGATCGAGAAGATCCTCCCTGCGGGCCGCGAAGGCGAGCCCCATCGTGGCGAAGATCTGCGCGGTCCGGTGGCCCTGCTCGGCCGCCAGCCGTAGTGCCCGCTCGCAGGTCTCCCTGGCCTGGGCGTAGTCGCCGCGTTGCAGGGCGGTCCAGCCGAGCCAGGCCAGCCGCCCGGCGACCTCGGGCCAGAGCCCGAGTTCTTCCGCCATGCGTAGGCCGTCCCGGTGCAGCCGGTCGGCCCGCTGGAGATCACCGGTCATCTCGGCCAGAGCGCCGAGCCAGCCGGTGGCCTCCAGCCTGCCCCAGCGGTCGCCGAGCTCGCCGAACAGCTCCGCGCTCCGTTCGCCGTCGCGTCCGAGCGCGGCCAGGTCACCTCGTACGTGCGCGAGCTTGGCCCGGGTGGCGAGGGCCGCGGCCGTCCCCCACCGGTCATCGGCCGCCTGGAAGGCCGGCAGCGCCTGGTCCAGCAGGTCCTCCGCGACCGACAGGTCGCCCAGGTCGATGCCGGTGTGGGCCAGAAACCACTCGGCCCTGGCACGCCCGGCGGGATCGCCCGCGTCCTCGTACATCGACAGGGCCGCGCGGCGGCGATCCTCTCGATCCGCGACGTCACCGTGGAGGAAACCGATCCCGGTCTCCCAGGCCAGCGCACCGGCGCGGAGCGCGGAGGTCCGGGAGACGGACGCCTCGTCGGCGAGGGCCAGTGCGGAGGCCAGGGATCGCCGGGCTTCGGTCAGCCGTCCACGCAGCAACCAGTACCAGGCCATCGCGTTGACCAGGCGTAGCGCGCCGGCCGCGTCCTTCGCGCCGAGGGCGGTGTCGAGCGCGGTGCGGATGTTGGCGGTCTCCGTGTCCAGGCGGTGCAGCCAGCGTTGCTGCCGGTGTCCGTACAGGTGCGGCGCGGCCTGTTCGGCGAGGTCGGTGTAGTGGTGCCGGTGGCGTTGTCGCAGGCGTTCGAGCTCGCCTGTCCGGCGGAGATGTTCGGCGCAGTAGGCGGCGACCGATTCCAGGAGACGGTAGCGGGGGCCGTCGGCGGTGTGGACGACGGTGACCAGGGAGCGGTCCACCAGGCGTGCCAGGAGGTCGGGGACGTCGGCGGAGGCGAGGTCCTCGGCGGCGCAGACGTTCTCCGCGGCGTGCAGGGTGCAGTCGCCGGTGTGAACGGCCAGGCGCTGGAGGGTGAGACGTTCCGGATGGGTAAGGAGCTCCCAGCTCCAGTCGATCATGGCGTGCAGGGTCTGCTGGCGGGGTGGGGCGCCGCGGTGCCCGCCTGCCAGGAGGCGGAAGCGGTCGTCGAGGCGGTCGACGAGGTTGTGGACTCCCAGGGCGCGGACCCTGGTGGCGGCCAGTTCCAGGGCCAGCGGGATGCCGTCCAGGCGGCGGCAGAGCGTCGCGACCGCCGGGGCGGTGTCGGCGTCCAGGGTGAAATCTCTGCCGGCGGCGGACGCCCGGGCGACGAACAGCTGTACGGAACCGGTTTTTCGCAGTGTCGGCAGGTCGGTCTCGGTGAGGCGGGGCGTGTCCAGGGGCGGGACGTTCCAGATCACCTCGCCGGTCAGTGCGAGCGGTTCCTGGCTGGTGGCGAGGATGCGCAGCGCGGGGATGGCCTCAAGCAGGTGCCGGACGAGTTCGGCGGCCGGTTCGACGAGGTGCTCGCAGTTGTCGAGCACGAGGAGCAGCCGCCGGGAGCTCAGGGCGCCGGTGAGCCGGTCTCGAGGTGACATCGGCTCCGATGGGGCGAGGGGGGCTCGGATGTCCAGCACCGTCATGATCGTTTCAGCGAGCCGGGACACCGCGTCCGACGCCCCGGACCGGTCGAGCGAGGCGAGTTCGACCAGCCACACGCCGTCGGGAAAGGGGACGGCGGGCGACTCGGGGGAGGGGCCGGTCAGGTGTCCGGCGACTTTGACGGCGAGGCGGGTCTTGCCCACTCCGCCGGGACCGGTGAGGGTGACCAGGCGGTTGGCGCCCAGCAGGGCGCGGAGCTCGGTGGCCGCGTGGTCTCTGCCGATCAGGGGGGTGAGAGGGGTGGGCAGGTTGGTGGCGGGTCCGGCGGCGCTGGTGGGTGGTGCCGGCGGGTCGAGGGCGGGGTCCTGGGTGAGGATGGCCCGATGCAGGGCGCCGAGGTCGGCGCCGGGGGTGAGGCCGAGCTCGTCGGCGAGGTGGTCGCGGAGTTCCTCGTAGCTGCGGAGTGCCTCTGTCTGCCGTCCGGAGCGGTAGAGGGCGCGCATGTGGGCGGCGCGCAGCCGTTCTCGCAGGGGATGCCGGGTGAGCAGATCGCCCAGTTCGGCGGCGAGCCGGGCATGCTCACCGAGGGTGAGGCGGGTCTCCGCGTGGTCTTCGTGGGCGGTGAGCAACTCCTCGTGCAGGCGCGCGACGGTGGGGCCGGTGAAGGGTTCGTCGGCGAAGTCGGCCAGGGCGGGGCCGCGCCACAGGGCGAGCGCGTCGGTGAGCAGCGCCGCTCTGGTCCGCGGGTCGCTGGTCCTTCCCGCCTCGGCGACCAGCGAACGGAAGCCGTCGGCGTCGGTGTCGGCCTTCAGCAGATATCCAGCCGGGTGGTGTGCGACCAGCTCCCGGCCACCGGGTTCGGCGTCCTCCAGCGCGCGCCGTAGCTGCGAGACCCTGACCTGCAGAGTGCCTGCGGGATTGGCCGGCGGGTCCTCGCCCCACAGGTCGTCGATCAGCCGGTCGGCGGGCACCGGGCGTCCCTCGTGCAGGAGCAGGTCGGCCAGCAGGGCGCGGACCTTCACCCCGGGGATCGTGACGGACCGTCCGTCCGTCGTCCACACGGCCAGTGGCCCCAGTATCCCAAAGCGCATGATCGACACGATAACCCGACATAGGAGAACGGCTTACCGGGTTCGTGTCGATCACAACAGCCGACGGTAAGTCCGCGAGAAGAAGACCGTAAGTCCCTCCAGACAGGATGGAGCACATCGAGCCGGACACGGAGGCGAAGGAGGCCGGAGATGGCGGAGACGCATGAGAGCGACCGGTTGAGGGTGGCGGTCATCGTCGGCAGCACCCGTCGCGGACGGTTCGGTCCCACGGTGGCGGCCTGGTTCGTGGCGCGGGCGCGCAGGCGGGCCGATCTGGAGATCGATCTGATCGATCTGGCCGAGGTCGCCCTGCCCGGCACGCTCATGGCCGAGGACGAGGCGCCGCCCGCCCCGGTGGCGGCGCTGGCACCGCGCCTGGCCGATGCCGACGCGTTCGTGGTGGTGACTCCCGAGTACAACCGGAGCTTTCCCGCTCCGCTCAAGAGCGCCATCGACTGGTTCTACCCGGAGTGGCGGGCCAAGCCCGTCGCGTTCGTCTCCTACGGCAACGACTCCGGCGGTCTGCTGGCCGCCGCGCAGCTGCGTGAGGTGTTCACCGAGCTGCACGCGGTGGCCATCCGCGACGGTGTCGCGCTGCCCCGCTACTGGGAGCAGTTCGCCGCCGACGGCAGCTGGCCCAGAGCCGGCGCGCCGTGCGACACCGCGGTCAAGACCACTCTGGACCAGCTGACCTGGTGGGCCCACGCACTACGCGAGGCCCGCGCCAGACGTCCCTACACCGTCTGAACCACGCAGGACACGACCGTAGGAAATCCCTCGCGCCGCGGAAGACCGCGGGGCGTTTCACCCAACAGCGCGTTCACCGAACGCCGGAATCACGGAGACACCAATGGGTAAGGTCATCACTTCGACCTACGCGACGCTCGACGGTTTCATCGACAACCCCCATCTGTGGTCCATGCAGTACGCGAACGCGGAGAGCGGCGAGTACGCCCTCGGCCTGCTCTTCGCCGCCGACGCCCTCCTGCTGGGACGGGTCACCTACGACGGTATGGCGCAGGCCTGGCCGTCGATGAGCGGCAACCCCTACGCCGACCGGGTGAACGACATTCCCAAGTACGTGGTCTCCTCGACCCTGGAGAAGGCCGAGTGGAACAACTCGACGATCATCCACGGAGACGACCTCGTCACCGAGGTGGCCAAGCTGAGGGAGCAGCTCGACGGGAACATCCTGATCTGGGGCTGTGGCCGGCTCACCGACACGCTCATGGAGCACGGCCTCCTCGACGAGTACCGGATCTGGCTCTACCCGGTCGTCCGCGGCCAGGGGGAGCGGCTGTTCCGTGAGGGCACCGAGGCGACCCTGGAGCTCACGGACACCGCGACGTTCGATTCGGGAGTCGTCATCCTCACCTACCAGCCGGCGAGCGCCGGCTGAACGCCCCCCGGCCAGGGGAGACGGCCCTGCTCTCCTGGCCGGGGCGGCAGGTCTGACGTTCCAGGTGGCCGTTCCGCGCGACCATATTTAGCGATCTACAATGTAAAGGCGCTGGTCGAGGTTAAATACCCAAAAACCCGACAAACCATCGACCGGCACGACAGTGCGGAGCGAGAGCTCAGACCCGGCGCGCGTGCTGGATGACGGCCACGGGCGCGTGGGCGTGGGGGAGAAGGGCATGCACCGTCGATCCGAGGAGCCACGCGGAGCCGGGGGCGCCCACGACGACCAGTTCGGCGGAGGCCGAGGCGTCGATGAGTGCTCTGGCCGGGTGTTCGTGTACCACCTGCTCGACGATGGGCACGTCGGGGAACCTCTCCCGCCAGCCACCGATGGACTCGGCCAGCAGGCGCGCCTCTTCCTGGCCGACACCTTCGAGGTCGAAGACGAGCGGTTGCATGTCGCCGGGTGCCCTGACGGCCGGATGGATCCAGGCGTGCACCATCCGCAGGGGGAGGCCGCGCAGCATGGCCTCGTGGAAGGCGAACTCCAGGATGTGTTCCTGGCCGGGGCGTCCGGTGACGCCGACGGCGATCTCGGTGCCGTGCTCGGTGCGGGGTTGGCCCACGACCACCACCGGGCAGGGGGATCGATCGGCGAGGGCGCGGCTGACCGAGCCCAGCAGCAGCCCGGCGAATCCGCCGCGGCCCCGGCTGCCGACAACGATCATCTGTGCGGTTTCGGCCGCGGCGATGATCGCCTCTGCGGTGGCGCCGTCGGCGATCTCGGTGCTGACCGTCACGGTGGGGGCGGCGGCGAGGGCCCGCTCGGAGGCATGGCGCAGCAGCCTCCGGGAGGCGGACTCCGCCGCGGGTCCCCAGTGGGCGGGCTGCGGGACGAGGGGGACGTCGTAGGCCCAGCGGAGGGTGACGTGCACCAGGTGCAGGGGCGCGTTCCTCAGGGTGGCCTCTCGTGCGGCCCAGGTCACGGCTTGGAGTGAGGAGTCCGAGCCGTCGACGCCGACGATGACGGGTTCTGTCATGAGCACCACCTTGGGATGGAAGCCGGGCCGCGCCCGTATGGAGGCTATGTACCCGCCTTGGAACCGTGTCTCCGCTGGTCCGGCGCTTTTCGATCTTGAAGTGGGGGCATCCCGGTGGGGTAGCGCACGTCCCGTGCCGGGGTGCGAGACTTCGCAGTATGGGGGAGTTCGAACCCGGCGCGTTGGTACCGCACATGCGGCTGGACGAGCTGCTGTCGGAGCTGAGGGTGCGTCTGGAGGCGGTGCTCGCCACCCGTGACCGGGTGCACGCGCTGCTGGACGCGGTCGTCTCGGTGGGCGGTGAGCTTGATCTGGAGACCGTGCTGCGCCGGATCGTGGAGACCGCGATCTCCCTTGTCGACGCCACCTACGGCGCTCTGGGGCTGATCGGTGAGGAGAACACACTCGTTCAGTTCGTCCCGGTGGGGTTGAGCGAGGAGGAGATCGCGGGCATCGAGCACTGGCCACACGGCCTTGGCCTGATCGGCCTGCTGATCAAACAACCGCAGTCACTGAGGCTGGCTCGCATCTGTGATCATCCGGAGTCGTACGGCTTTCCGCCCGGCCATCCGCCGATGGGGTCGTTTCTGGGGGTGCCGATCCGGGTGCGTGAGGAGGTTTTCGGAAATCTTTACCTCACGGAGAAGCGTGGGGGAGGGGAGTTCGACGACGAGGACGAGGCGATCGTGACCGCGCTGGCCACCGCCGCCGGTGTCGCGATCGAGAACGCCCGGCTGTATGAGGAGAGCCGGCGGCGGGAGATGTGGCTGCAGGCCTCGGCGGAGGTCACCACCAGCCTGCTGTCGGGGGCGGAGCCGGGAGAGGTGCTCACGTTGATCGCGCGGCGAGCGCGGCAGATGGCCGGTGCCGATCTCGTCGCGGTCCTGTTGCCCGAGGAGGGCGGGCAGGTCCTGCGAGCGGTTGTCGCCGACGGGCCGGGTGGTGAGCAGGCGGTTCATGCGGAGACGTCTGTCGCCGACTCTCTTGCCGGTCTGGCCTTCACCAGCGGTGAGCCGCTTATGGTCACCGATTCGGCCGAGGCGGAGATTCTGACCGTGATCACCGGCCGTGTCCCGCCGGGTACGGTGGCCGCGGTGCCGATCGGCGCGGCGGGAGGGGTGCGGGGTGTGCTGCTGCTGGGTAAGCATCCGGGGTGTGTCCCGTTCAGCCAGGCGGAGTTGCGCACCCTGCACTCCTTCGCCGGGCAGGCCGCGGTCGCCCTGGAGTTGGCGGAGAGGCGGGTGGACGCCGAGCGGCTGAGCCTGCTGGAGGATCGTGACCGGATCGCCAAGGATCTGCATGATGTGGTGATTCAGCGGTTGTTCGCCGTCGCCATGACGCTGATGGGCACCGCGCGGTTCGTGGAACGGTCTGAGGCCTCTGAGCGGTTGCGTAACGCGATCGACGAGTTGGACAGGACCATCCGGCAGATCCGCTCGACGATCTTCGCCCTGCAGGCTCCTCTTCAGGAAGGCGGTCGCGGTCTGCGCACGCAGATCGTGGAACTGGTCGAGGGCGCGCGGGCCCATCTGGGTTTCATGCCGGGCCTGATGATGGAGGGGCCGCTGGATGGTGGCGTGCCGGAGCGGGTCGCGGAGCACCTGCTGGCCGCCCTGCGGGAGGCTCTGTCCAACATCGTGCGGCATGCCAGGGCCTCCAGGGCCGAGGTGACCGTTGAGATCGAAGGCGATCGGCTCGTTCTCACCGTGGTGGACGACGGGGCCGGGGTGCCCGGGGGGTGCAGGCGCAGTGGGTTGCGTAATCTCAAGGAGCGGGCCGAACGGCTTGGCGGGTCCTTCTCGGTTGAGTCCTCTCCGGAGGCGGGGACCCGCCTGATCTGGAGCGCGTCCCTCACCTAGCCGAAGGTCCGCTCATTCGGGGTGGTTGGTCCTCAGTCGTGTCACCAGGGCGGCGGCCTGGGTGCGGCGTTGCATGTTCAGTTTGGACAGCAGGTTGGAGACGTAGTTCTTGACCGTTTTCTCGGCGAGGTACATTCGCTCGCCGATCTGCCGGTTGGTCAGGCCTTCGCCGATCAGTTCCAGGATGTGGCGTTCCTGGTCCGACAGGGCGGCCAGGGGGTCTTTCTTGACGGCCTGGTCGCGTAGTCGCGCCAGCATGGCGGAGGTCGTCTGCGGATCCAGCATCGATTCGCCGCCCGCCACCGTGCGTACCGCGCCGACCAGGTCTGAGCCGTGGATCTGTTTGAGCACGTAACCGGAGGCGCCCGCCATCACGGCGTTGAACAGGGCTTCGTCGTCGGCGAAGGAGGTCAGCATCAGGCAGGCCAGTCCCGGCATTTTGGAGCGGACCTCACGGCACACGTCCACCCCGTTGCCGTCGGGCAGGCGCACGTCCAGAACCGCGACGTCCGGTTGTAGTGCTGGAATGCGGGCCACCGCCGACTCGGCGGTTCCCGCTTCGCCGATCACCTCGATGTCGCCTTCGGATTCCAGCAGTGCGGCCACGCCGCGCCGTACCACTTCGTGATCGTCGACCAGGAACACGCGAATCATGTCCTGAGGTTATCCTTCCCGGAGTGCCGGTGGTAAGGACGAGGGTCCCTGCCGTCGTGTGGTGAGCGGTCCTGACGTCTTCGGCGCCGAGCCGGCGGCGAGGGCCGGTGATCAGGTTTTTGCCTCGAACAGGCAGGCCACCCCGGCCATCGCTCCCAGGTGGATTCCTTCGGAGGTGGTTCCCGCCTGGAGGTCTCGCACGTCATTGTTCAGCGCCTCCGTCAGGAAGGGGTGTGAGGCGCCGGGGCACAGGCGGGCCAGTACTCCGGCGTGGACGACGGCGCTCAGCGTCGAGCCGTGGCAGGTGCGGGCCAGGTAGTAGTCCACGGTGTTCCTGGCCATTGTGGCGTCCCATTCGTAGCCAAGGCCGGTCAGGATCTCGTCGAGCCCTTCCTCGCCGAGCAGGTGGAAGAGCATGAGCACGTCGGCCTGTTTGGAGGCCTTGTACCGGTTCGGCGTGTCGCCTTCGGCTTCGAGGATGCGGTCCAGCCGCCGGATGTCTCCGTACTTCTTCCGGTAGGCGGCCCAGTCCAGCTCCTCCAGGCCCGCGTACCCCTCGAACTGGCTGATCACCCCTTCGTGGAAGTCCACCCGCATTCGCCGGGTCAGGGCGGTGAACAGCTCGATCTCCTGTTGGCCGACCCCCTCGGAGCCGACCAGGCCGATCATGTCCAGGACCCGGCGCATCAGCCAGGCGGTCATGACGTTGGTGTAGGCGTTGTTGTCCAGTCCGGGTTCGGCGCGGTCGGGGTAGCCGTCGTGATACTCGTCCGGGCCCATCACGCCGCGGATCGCGTAGCGTTCCTTCTCGCAGGTCGCGAGTGAGGCGAAGAAGCGGGCCACCTCCAGCAGCAACTCGCCGCCGAAACCGGCCAGGAAGGCGGTGTCCTTCGTCGCCTGGTAGTGCTGCCACACGTTGAAGGCGACGGCCAGGCCGACGTGGCGCTGCAGGTGTGAGCGGTCGGGGAGCCAGCGGCCGGAGCGGGGATTGAAGTGCAGGCGTGGTGTCTCCTCCCGGCCGTCGCTTCCGCTCTGCCAGGGGAACATCGCTCCGGCGTATCCGGCGGCATGGGCGGCCCAGCGTGCCTCGGGCAGGCGGCGCCACCGGTACCTGAGCAGTGCCCGGGTGATTTCGGGCAGGCGTGGGGCGAGGAAGGGGATGACGAACAGGTCGTCCCAGAACACGTGGCCCCGGTAGGCCTCGCCGTGCAGGCCCCGGGCGGGTAGGCCGGTGTCGAGTTCCGCGATGTGCGGGGAGGCCGTCTGCAGCAGGTGGAAGACGTACAGGTTGAGGATCTGCTGCACCTCGGTGTCCTGGGCGGTGACGTGCGCCCGCTGCCACAACCGGTCCCAGGCCCGGGTGTGCCGTTTGAGGAGGGTGGAGAAGCAGCCCGCGCGTACGACGGCGCTTCTCGCGGCGGCCTCGCTCTCGGCGATCGCCCTGTCGCGGGAGGTGTAGAGGGCCACGATCTTCTCCACGGTGACCTCGTCGCCGGCTTTCACCTCGACGGTGCGGTCGTCGCCGACCCAGCCCTCCTCGACGTCGGCGCGGCAGCGCCCGTCGGCCAGTGTGGTGCGGGCGGCGAGTGCGATCTCCACGCGGGAGGTGGCGGTGCGGGTCAGTAGTTCGATCACGCCGTGGGCGGCGTGCCCGCAGATCGGAACGAGATGCCGGCCGTCCAGCTCGCGGTAGCGGGCGACTCCGGCGTTGGTGACGCGCCCGTCCAGTGCCGAGCGGATCTCCAGTGATCCGTTCCAGTTCTCCGGAACGATCGTCATCGTGAGGGCGGCCAGGTGTGGGTCGTCCATCGAGACCAGGCGGCGCTGTTCCACTCGGGTGATCCGGCCTTGGGAGTCGCGTATCCGCAGGAATCGGGTGAGAGTTCCCTGGCGCATGTCGAGCGTGTGGCGGTGGGCCAGGATCTCGGCGTTGCCGGGAGCGAACCAGTCGCCGTCTTCGGCGCGAAAGGTCAGGGACAGCCAGTTCGGCACATTGACGAGATCCTCGTTCTCCACCGGGTGTCCCGCGACCTGGGAGACGAGCCGGTCGTAGCAGCCGGCGACGTAGGTGCCGGGATAGTGCACCCCGTCGGCGTGTGACTCCGGCGCGGCGCCCCGGGTGGCGAAGTAGCCGTTGCCGAGCGTCGTCAGCGCCTCTCGCAGCCCCTCCTGGGCGGGGTCGAAGCCGTCATAGGTGAGGAGCCAGGGGTTCACGTCTTCTCCCGTGAAGTTGTGGTTGTGCCAGATCGGTGACGAGGCCGACGCCGGTGATGGGAGCGGAGGCGAAGTGGCCTGCCCTGACTGCCGGGAGAGTCATGGGTACCCCCTTCCGTCTGCACGGTATGGCACTGTGCGCGGCGGTTTTAGGGCTGATCGGCCCTATGGCGCAGGGACCTTCGTCGGAAGATCGGGCATTGTGCGCGGGAGGGGACGAAGGTCCCCCTGCTCGGGGACGATCGCCCCTGGGGGAACCGCCGGTGCCGCGATCCGATGGCAGCGGAGGAAGTGATGACCGAATCGATCGCTGTCGGAACGGATGGCTCGGCCGCCGCCACCGCGGCCCTGGCGTGGGCGGTCGACGACGCCGTCCGCCGGGGGGTGTCCCTGCGGATCGTTCACGTCATGGACCGCTGGCCGCACGATCTTGTTGGGTTTCCCGAACCGGGCCGGCCCGGCCGGCTGGCGTGCTTCGGCGAGCAGGTACTCACCGAAGCGGCCAAGGCGGCGATGGAGCGGAGGCCGGATGCCCGGGTGACCACCGAGCTGATCGAGGGAACGCCGTCCGACGTTCTGTGCGGGCAGGCAGAAACGGCGGTCGAACTGGTGGTCGGCGACCGCGGTCTGGGCGGTTTCGCCGGATCGCCGCTCGGCTCGGTTCCCGTCCGGATGGCGGGCCACGTAAGCGGCGCGGTGGTGGTCGTCAGGCAGGGCTGTGCCGAGGCGCACGGCGAGGTGGTCGTGGGTGTCGACGGTTCCGCCGAGTGCGAACCCGCTCTCGGGTTCGCCTTCGAGCAGGCCGCTTTACGCGGATGCGGGTTGCGCGCGGTCTACGCCTGGCAGACGCCGCTTCAAGCGTTCTCGCCGGAGGCGGGCGGAGACAGCGAAGAGATCCGGTGCGCACAGCGCCGGGTGGCCGAGGAGCGGTTGGCCGGCTGGCGGGAGCGGTTTCCCGCGGTCGAGGTCGTCTCGGAGGTGACGCGTGCGCGCCCGGTGCCGGCACTGCTGGCCGCCTCGGCGCGGGCGGACCTGCTCGTGGTGGGTTCTCGCGGCCTCGGCGCCGTCGGCTCGGTCCTTCTGGGATCGGTCAGCCGTGAGGTTCTCCACCATGCTCGCTGCCCCGTCGCGGTCGTCAGATCAACCAGGTCCACCGGTCGGGGGCCGCGCGCCTCACCTGGGTGACCGGAGACCACGGGGGTAGGAGAGCTGCACCGGCTTCTGCCGTGGGGGCGGCCGGAGGTTAGAAGGGGGAACAATATGATCCTGGTGGGAGTCGACGGTTCACAGGCCGCGCTTGAGGCCGTGAGCTGGGCCGTGCGGGAGGCCGGGCTACGCGACGCCGAGTTGCGCGTCGTGCACGTCATGGTGGCCTGGCCGTTGGAGATGACCGAGGACGCTCCGTACGCCGACGTGGGCCGGTGGATGCGCGACGGGGCCACGTCCATGCTGACGGACGCGCTGAACCGGGCCCGCGAGGAGGACAGCCGGGTCAAGGTGGAGTCGTCGCTGCTGCCCGGCGATCCCAGGGACGTCCTGATCAAGGCCGCGCGGGACGCCGACCTCCTGGTGGTCGGCAGTCACGGCCGGGATGGTTTCTCCGGCATGCTGCTGGGGTCGGTCGCGCTGGGCGTGGCCGGGCATGCCCCTTGCCCGGTCGCCGTCATACGGAGGACGCCCGCGCGGTCGGGCGGTGAGGTGGTCGTCGGAGTCGACGGCTCCGTGGCAGGCGTGTCGGCCATCGAGTTCGCCTTCGCCGAGGCGTCCCTGCGCGGTGCCGGTCTGCGGGCGGTGCACGCCTGGAAGCCCGTCGCCGGTGGGGGGCCGTTCGCCCTGGCGTCCGCCGAGGAGACGGCCGAGGGGGAGCGGCGGCTGCTGGCCGAGGCGCTGGCCGGCTGGGGCGAGCGCTATCCGGATGTCACGGTCACCGAGCAGGTGGAGCAGGGGCATCCGGTGGATGTGCTGAAGAACGCCTCGGCACAGGCCGATCTGCTGGTCGTGGGATCACGTGGCCGCGGGGACCTCGCGGGGCTGCTGCTGGGCTCGGTCAGTCACTCGCTGCTGCAGCACGCCGTCTGCCCGCTGGTCGTGACACCCGCCGTCGCGGCACCCCGGCACACCTGACCGGACGGCCGGAGAGGGCGACATCCGCTTACCGGCGGCGAGAGACGAAGGGGTGGATCATGAAAGCGCTGGTCTATCGGGGACCCGGCAGGAGATCGTGGCAGGAGGTCCCCGAGCCGGGGATCCAGGCGCCCACGGACGCGGTGGTCCGCGTCGACGCGGTGACGATCTGCGGCACCGACCTGCACATCCTCAAAGGGGACGTGCCGGCCGTCGAGCCGGGCCGGATCCTGGGACACGAGGCGGTCGGCACGGTCACCGAGGTCGGCGCCGGGGTCGCGCTGAAGCCAGGCGACCGCGTCCTGGTCTCGTGCGTCTCGGCGTGCGGGCGCTGCCGCTACTGCCGTACGGGCTCCTACGGGCAGTGCCTGGGCGGCGGCGGCTGGATCCTGGGCCACCACATCGACGGGACGCAGGCCGAGTTCGTACGCGTTCCCTTCGCCGACACCTCGACCCATCTCGTGCCCGAGGGGATCGGCGACGAGGCCGTGCTCATGCTGGCCGACATCCTGCCCACCTCCTACGAGGTCGGTGTGCTCAACGGCAGGGTCACCCCCGGCGACACGGTGGTCGTCGTGGGCGCGGGCCCGATCGGCCTGGCCGCGATCACCACCGCCCGGCTCTACAGCCCCAGCCGCATCATCGCCGTCGACCTGGCCGAGGCCAGGCTGGAGGCGGCCACCCGCTTCGGCGCCGATGTGGTGATCGGCGCGGGCGGTGATCCCGCCGAGGAGGTGGCCGAGCTGACCGGCGGCCTGGGCGCCGACGTCGCCATCGAGGCCGTCGGCGTGCCGGAAACCTTCGAGCTCTGCGCCCGCCTGGTCAGGCCGGGTGGCCACGTCGCCAACGTCGGCGTGCACGGCAGGCCCGTCACCTTGCACCTTGAGGAGTTGTGGGCACGCGACCTCACCTTCACCACCGGCCTGGTCGACACCTACTCCACGCCGACGCTGCTGAGCATGCTCGAGGCGGGCCTGCTGGACGGCGGCCGGTTCGTCACCCACCACTTCGCGCTGCACGACATGGAGAAGGCCTACGAGGTGTTCTCCCACCCGCAGGAGACCGGGGCGCTCAAGGTGGTGCTCACCCGCGGCTGACCCGCTCGGCGGACGTCGCCGGCACCGGGAGACGGGGTTTCCTGTCGCGTGTCCTCGATGCCACAGCGCCGTCCGGTTCCGCCACGGGTGACGAAAGGCCCTGCCGTCACGCGGGCCGGAAGGGACTTCCGGCCCTGGGCGCGGCAGGTTTAGCGAAGGTCAGATGGGAATAAGGAGGACCCATGTCTAATCTGATCATTGTTGGAGCCGACGGCTCCAGTAACGCGACCGCCGCCATCGAGTGGGCGGCCGACGACGCCGCCCGGATGGGCCTGCCGCTGCGCATCGTCACCGCCGTGCAGCGCTGGCCGAACGACATCCCCAAGTTCCCCGCCCCCGAATGGGAGGACGCGGTGACCGAGTCCTCCCGGAAGGTGCTGGCCGCCGCGGAGGAGACGGCCCGCTCCCGGCAGCCCGGCATCGAGGTGACCACCACGCTGATCGAGGGACCGCCGTCGCTGGTCCTGCGCGAGCAGGGAAAGGACGCCACGGAGGTCGTCGTCGGAACCAGGGGGCTCGGCGGGTTCGCCGGAGCCGTGATCGGCTCGGTCAGCGTCCACGTCGCCGGTCACGTGCACTGCCCGGTCGTCGTCGTCCGTCCCGGCCGGGCCGGGGCACACGGCGAGATCACGGTCGGCCTCGACGACTCCGACGCCTGTGAGCCCGCCCTCGCCTACGCCTTCGAGCAGGCCAGGCTGCGCGGCAGCACCCTGCGCGCCCTCTACGCCTGGCAGGTGCCGGTGCACATCTACGCCCCGGAGATCGTCTATGACATGGACGAGTTCCGCGCCGCCCACGACAAGGTCATGACGGACCGGCTCGCCGGGTGGCGGGAGAGGTACCCCGAGGTGAAGGTGATCGAGGACGTGCGCCGCGCCCACGCGGTCGAGGCTCTCAGTGACGCCTCCGACACCTGCGACCTGCTCGTCGTCGGTTCCCACGGCCGCGGTGCCCTCGGCTCGCTGTTCCTGGGCTCGGTCAGCCGGGGTGTCCTGCACCACGCCCGCTGCTCCGTCGCCGTCGTCAGGTCTTAGCAGGGGACTCGGCAGGGTCCTGGCAGGGTCCTGGCGGGACCCTGCCAGGGTTCGACGAGGGCGAGAGGCCGAAGGTCCCATGAACGCGATGACCTTCGCAGTCCGGGCGCGAGCCGTACGGCACTGCGCGGCGGCCCCGGAAAACGATGTGATGAAGACACAACAGAGACCGCGAAACACTACCGAAAGGGGCCGTCATGGCCACCACGCACGGTCGGGACGTTCCCTCCAAGCAGTCCGCCACGAACGTCACCCCTCCGGTGGCGACGCGTCCGGTCGACTACGTCTGGGCGATCGCGCGCATCTCGATCGGATGGATCTTCCTGTGGGCGTTCCTCGACAAGACCTTCGGCTGGGGGTTCGCCACCCCCGCCGACCGCGCCTGGATCGCCGGTGGCAGCCCCACGACCGGGTTCCTCAAGGGCACCGGTGAGAACGCCCTCGGCGGCCTCTTCTCCGGCCTGGCCGGTCAGGCCTGGGTCGACTGGCTGTTCATGCTCGGCCTGCTCGGGGTCGGCGCCGCCCTCATCCTGGGGGCCGGCATGCGGATCGCCGCCGTCGCCGGGGGCCTGATGCTGATCCTGATGTGGGCCGCCGAGCTGCCCCTGGCCACCAACCCGTTCATGGACGACCACATCGTCTACATCGTCGTGCTCGCCGGGCTGGCGATGGCGGGCGCCGGTGACACCCTCGGCATCGGCAGGTGGTGGAGCAACACCTCCCTGGTGCGGAACTACCCCGTCCTGCGGTAACCGGGCCGCCGAGACGCCCACTCCGTGATCGGGGTGGGCGTTTTGCCGTCTTGGTGCGAGACTCCCGGACATGGCAGACACCGACTCCCACCCCCTGCTTCCGAACATGCGGCTGGATGAACTGCTGTCGGAGCTGCAGCTCCGGCTCGAAGCGGTCCTCGCCACCCGCGACCGCGTACACGCCCTGCTCGAGGCGGTCGTGGCGGTCGGCAGCGACCTCGACCTGGAGACGGTGCTGCGCCGCATCGTCGAGACCGCGACCAGGCTGGTGGACGCCGGTTTCGGCGCGATGGGCGTGGTCGGCCAGGAGAACACGCTGGTGCAGTTCATCCCGGTCGGGCTCAGCGAGGAGGAGATCGCCAGGGTCGAGCACTGGCCGCACGGCCTCGGCCTGCTCGGTTTGCTGATCAAGGAGCCGCGACCGCTGCGCCTGGCGCGCATCTCCGACCATCCCGAGTCCTACGGCTTTCCTCCGGGCCATCCCCCGATGGGCTCCTTCCTCGGGGTGCCGGTCCGGGTGCGCGACGAGGTGTTCGGCAACCTCTACCTCACCGAGAAGCGCGGCGGCGGCGAGTTCGACGAGGAGGACCAGGCGATCGTCGTCGCGCTGGCCACCGCGGCCGGTGTGGCGATCGAGAACGCCCGCCTGTTCGAGGAGACCCGCCGCAGGGAGACATGGCTGGCCGCGTCCTCGGAGATCACCACCAGCCTGCTGTCCGGCGCGGACCCCCAGGAGGTCCTCACCCTGATGGCCCGGCGCGCCCGTCAGATGACCGGCGCGGACGTCGTGGCGATCCTGCTGCCGGAGGCGGGCGGGCAGCTGCTACGGGTGGCGATCGCCGACGGCGAGAACGCCGGGCAACTGGAGCAGGTGGAGGTCCAGGTCGCCGGCTCCCTGGCCGGACGGGCCTTCGCCGGCGGCGAGCCCCTCATGGTCAACGATCTGGACGAGACCGGACTGCGGAGCGTGTTCTCCGATCATCTGCCGATGGGCCCGGTGGGGGCCGTCCCGCTGGGCGCGGCGGGTGTCGCGCGCGGCGTGCTGTCACTCGGCAAGCGCTCGGGCCGCATCCCGTTCGTCCGGTCGGAGCTGCGTACCCTGCACGCCTTCGCCGCCCAGGCGGCGGTGGCGCTGGAGCTGGCCGAGAGCCGCAAGGACGCCGAACGGCTGGGCCTGCTCGAAGACCGCGACCGCATCGCCAAGGACCTGCACGACGTGGTCATCCAGCGGCTGTTCGCCGTCGCCATGACGCTGATGAGCACGGTCCGGCTGGTCGAGAGACCGGAGGCCTCCGGCCGCCTGAAGGGCGCCATCGACGAGCTCGACGAGACCATCCGCCAGATCCGCTCCACCATCTTCGCCCTTCAGACGCCCAGCGGGGACGGCGCCCCCAGCCTGCGCGCCCGCATCGTCGAGATGGTGGAAGGCGCCCGTGGTCACCTGGGCTTCATGCCCGGCCTGCGGATGGACGGGCAGCTTGACAACCGTGTGCCGCCCGAGGTCGCCGACCACCTGCTGGCGGTGCTGCGCGAGGCCCTGTCCAACGCGGTACGGCACGCCAGGGCCGGGAGGATCGACGTCTCCGTCGAGGCGCTGGACGACCGGCTCACCCTCGTCGTGCGGGACGACGGCGTCGGGCTGGCCGGCGACGGCAGGCGCAGCGGCCTGCGCAACCTGCAGGAGCGGGCGGCCCTGCTCGGCGGCTCCTTCGAGATCGTCTCGCCGGAGACGGGGGGCACCAGCCTGACCTGGAGCGTACCGCTCTAGTCGCGCGCCACGGCGCCCTGGGCCCCGTCCTGCGGTCCTTCGGCTCGCGCCTGCGGGAAGGCCGCCGCGGCCGGTCGGAACCAAGGGCGCGGTCAGCCTGAAGGCCGAAGCCCGGGACGCCGAGGGCAACCGCCTCAAGCAGACCGGCACCCGGCTGTTCAACCCGCGCTGAACCGTCCGCTGAGCGAAGAGTCTGCCGGGTGGCGGGGATCTCCCCGCCCCCGGCAGCTTCGTGTGCGGGTGGCAGTCGCCGGTCAAAACCCTCTGCGCGCCGGGAAAGGGCGGATATCGCTACGCTTACCAGAAGTTTTGTCTGTAGCAGGCACTCTGGAGAAGCCCATGTCTCTTGCCGGAGCCCCGGAGCGGGCGGATGTCGCGCTCGCCCGCCGTCAATCGCTGGCCGACCTGCTTCGCCGGTCCGCCCGGCGTCATCCCCACCGGCTCGCCGTGTCGGACGGCGTGAGCAGCCGTACCTACGCCCAGCTCGACGAGGACGCCGGCAGGATCGCCAACGCGCTCCTGGAAAGAGGGGTGCGCCCCGGCGACCGGGTGGCGGTGCTCTCGCGCAACAGCATCGCGTACGTCCAGACGATCTTCGCCGTCGCCCGGGCGGGTGCCGTACTGGTGCCGATCAACTTCATGCTCCGGGGCGAGGAGGTCGGATATGTCGTCGGTCACTCCTCCGCCGTCGCCCTGATCGCGCAGGATGAGCTCCTCCCGGTCGCCGAAGAGGCGATCAAGGCGACGGACCGCCTGCGGACACGGATCGTGTACGGCGAGACGACCGGAGACTGGGAGCCGTTCTCGGCCCTGCTGGACCACCGGGACTCCCGCGAGCCCGCGCTGCCCATCGCGCCGGACGACCCGGCCCAGATCCTCTACACCTCGGGCACCGAGTCGCGCCCCAAGGGCGCGGTGCTGTCCCATGCCGCGCTGATCGCCCAGTACGGCAGCTGCGTCATCGACGGCGGCATGGACCGCGACGACGTCGAGCTGCACTCGATGCCGCTGTTCCACTGCGCGCAGCAGCACTGCTTCCTGGTGCCCGACATCCAGCTCGGAGCCTCCAGCGTCATCCTGCCCGGACCCGACCCGGCCGCGGTGCTCGCCGCGATCGAGAGTCACCGGGTGACCAAGTTCTTCGCGCCGCCCACGGTCTGGATCGCCCTGCTGCGCCACCCGGACTTCGACAGGCGCGACCTCTCCTCGCTGCGCAAGGGCTACTACGGAGCGGCGATCATGCCCGTGGAGGTGCTCCGGGAGATCGGTGAGCGGCTGCCCGGGGTGCGCCTGTGGAACTTCTACGGCCAGACGGAGATGGCGCCCGTCGCCGTCATGCTCCAGCCCGAGGACCAGATCCGCAAGGCCGGATCCGCCGGTCAGGCCGCCCTGAACGTGGAGACCCGTGTCGTGGACGCCGAGGGCAGGGACGTGCCCGCCGGCGAGATCGGGGAGATCGTCCACCGGAGCCCGCACGCCATCCTCGAATACCTCGACGACCCGGAGAAGACCGCCGAGGCGTTCCGCGGCGGCTGGTTCCACTCCGGCGATCTGGGGACCATGGACGAGGAGGGCTACCTCACGGTCGTCGACCGGATCAAGGACATGATCAAGACCGGCGGGGAGAACGTCGCCAGCCGCGAGGTCGAAGAGACGATCTACGAACACCCCGCCGTCGCCGAGGTGGCGGTCGTCGGGGTCAGGCATCCGAGCTGGATCGAGGCGGTCGTCGCGATCGTGGTGGCCAAGGCCGGTGCGGCCGTCACCGAGGAGGAACTGCGGGCGCACGCCCGTGAGCGGCTGGCACCGTTCAAGGTTCCCAAGGCGTTCGCGTTCGTCGACGCGCTCCCGAAGAACCCGAGCGGCAAGATCCTCAAGCGTGAACTCCGGGAGCGGCACGGCGAGCTCGCGGACCGGATCGCCGACGCGGGCGCCAGGCGCTGAGACCCCGGGATGTCATCCGCCGTACGGGCGGCACGCACCCGGCCGCCCGTACCGGCGGTGCTCGCCGACGTGGCCGGGTGCGCGCCCGCCACCTCGGAAGACCGGCCGTGCCCAGCCGGTTCACCCTGCCGCGGGGGCGGGGTGTTCCATCCAGCACCCGGTGAACTCGCGGCAGCGGTCATCGGCGTCAAGCCGGATCACCCACAGGTCGCTGTATGTGCGGTCCGGATAGGCGGTGCGCCCCTGGACGATCGCCACCTCGTCGGTGACGGTCACCGGACGCCGGTCGAACACGGCCTCACCGGGCTTGGTCGTCGACGGGCCTGGGCGAGATGCGACGGCCGGTGAGGTGGCCCGTCTGCACCAGGATGTAGTGGTCCCGGCTTGCCGGTGCCCAGGTGGTCAGGGGCAGCCGGGCCAGGCGTTCGATCTCCCGCGACTCGTACACGGCTCGCGCGGGCCCCACCGCGGTGACCGACCAGCCGGTGCGCGCCGACGGATCGAAGTCGTCGGCCTCGAAGGCGACGATCGCGTCGCGGGCCGCCGCGGCGAGCTTGGAGCCGATGGTGGTGCGGATCACCACCGTCTCGCCGTCGAGGACGAAGTTGACCGGCTGCACGGCCGGAAGGGCACGGTCGGTGAACACGATCCGTCCGATCGAGACCGAGCCCAGGAGTTCGAGGCACTCCGGCCGGGAAAGCACTTCAAGGCCTGCCGAGTCGAGCTTCATGCCTCCCAGGCTGCCCGTCGGCGTACCGGGGACGTTAGGGGCTAAAGTCCTGTCATTGGCGGTGTTCGGCCTTCGGGGAGGTCCGCGGTACGCGTTCAACGCCGTTGCCGTCCCGGTTTCAGCTGGCCGGCCCCTCCCCATGTGATGATCGTGACCATGGCCGACATCGAGTACGTCGAGTACGCCGGGGTTCTGGACGGTGACGACCACATGACCATGGCGCGCGTCCTGGAGGTCTGGGCGGGTGGTCCGGTCCGCGTCGCGCTCCACTTCTTCGGCTGGGAGATCGACTACGACAGCGAGATCATCTCGGTCTACGCCCAGCCCGTGAACCGTCGTGACCAGGAGCCCCATTACCTGCTGTCCGGCACCCTCAAGGCGACGGCCGCCGAGGCCGAGGCCCGCCTGAGGGCTCTGATCGCCGCCTGTGGCGAGGTGGGCATCGGCTGCGAGCTCGAATACCTGATCGTGGACGAGAACGGCCGCGTGCTCGAAGAGCGCGAGGGCGGCATCGTGTCCTGAGCCTTCATCCCCGTGAATCCCCGGGGGAGCGGCGCTCCGACAGCGGTTGGGAAGCGGGCCGATACTCGTGAAATGGGTCCGCCTGGCCGGTTGTTCTCCTATATGGGACTCCGAACCGGGGCCTTTCGCCCTTGCGAACCGGGGCCTTCAGCCCTGGCGCCGGGATGTCCCGGCGGCTGACATTGGCTGTTGGGGGTGAGGTCTCGCCGTCGGCTGTGAGGAGGGCCGCGGCGACCGATGGGCGGCCGGTTGCCCGGTGAAGCCGGACGCGGACGTGATCTCGAGGCTCCGCAGGTGAGCGGAGGTGCGCGGGGCGTCGGAAGGGGGGCGTGGTGTTCGCCGATCGTCAGGATGCGGGCCTGCGGCTGGCCGAGCGGTTACGCGGGTCTGTCGGTGCTGATGAGGAAGTGGTCGTTCTGGGTCTGCCCAGGGGCGGCGTGCCGGTGGCGTTCGAGGTGGCGCGGGCCCTTGACGCGCCACTGGACGTGATCGTGGTCCGCAAGCTCGGGGTGCCGTTCCAGCCGGAACTCGGGTTCGGCGCCGTGGGGGAGGGCGGGGTCCGCGTCATCAATCACGACATCGTGCTGCTCACGGAGCTCACCTACGCGGAGACGACCGAGGTGGAGGAGTACGAGCGGGCCGAGGTCCTGCGCCGCGCGCGCCAACTGCGCGGCGACCGCGCTCCGGTGGACCTGACGGGCCGCACGGCGATCGTGGTGGACGACGGGGTCGCCACCGGGGGGACGGCGCGTGTCGCCTGCCAGGTCGCCCGGGCGCGGGGCGCCTCACGGGTGGTGCTGGCGGTGCCGGTGGGGTCACCGGAGACGATCGCGAGCCTGCGCGAGGTCGCCGACGAGGTGGTCTGCCTGCGGACACCGGAACGCCTTCTGGCGGTCGGCGTCTGGTACATCAATTTTTCCCAGACCACCGATGAGCAGGTGGCCGAGCTGCTCCGAAGGGCCGCGTCCGCGGCGGGGGAGCGCGACGGGAGCGCGACCTCCGATTCGCCGGGCCGCGACGAGGAGGTCCTGGTGGACGCCGGGCAGGTCGGGTTGCCCGGTCAGCTCGTCGTCCCGGAAGGCGCCGGGGGAGTGGTGGTGTTCGTGCACGGCAGCGGCAGCAGCCGGCACAGCCCGCGTAACCGGTACGTGGCCGGCGTGCTCAACGGCGCCGGTCTGGGGACGCTCCTGTTCGACCTGCTCACCCTGGAGGAGGGGGCCGACAGAGGCAACGTGTTCGACATCGGGCTGCTGGCCGAAAGGCTCGTCCGGGTGACCGGCTGGCTGGGCGAGCAACCTTGGGCGGCGGGCCTTCCTGTCGGCTACTTCGGAGCGAGTACCGGAGCGGCGGCCGCGCTGTGGGCGGCGGCGGAGCCGGGCTGCGAGGTCGCCGCCGTCGTCTCCAGGGGCGGGCGGCCCGATCTGGCCGGGCCGCGGCTGCCCGAGGTGCGGGCGGCGACCCTGCTGATCGTGGGAGGTGCCGACGGGATGGTGGTCGACCTCAACCGGGCCGCGCAGGAACGGTTGCGCTGCGAGAGCCTGCTCCAGATCGTCCCCGGCGCCACCCACCTGTTCGAAGAGCCGGGGGCACTCGAAAGCGTCGCCGCCCTCGCCCGCGACTGGTTCACCGGTCATTTCGGACCGCCGGCGTGAGGTCTTTCACACCGCACCCATGTACCCCCGGGGGTATATTGGGGGCGGAGGTGAGGCGGGATGGAGATGGACGCGACGGTCCTGTCGGACGCGCTGACACGACTCAAGCGGGCCCAGGGGCAGCTGGGCGGAGTGATCGCGATGATCGAGAACGGGGACGACTGCGAGCGGGTGCTGACCCAGTTGGCGGCGGTCTCCAAGGCGCTGGACCGGGCCGGATTCAAGATCATATCGACGGGCATGCAGCAGTGCCAGATGGCACGCGAGCGCGGCGAGCAGCCGCCGATCAGCCAGGAGCGGCTGGAGAAACTGTTCCTGGCCCTGTCGTGACCCATCGCGTCCCGCCCGCCGCGCGGTGGGCGGGACGTGATGGGAGGCATGGCATTTTCCTGTCCGGAGGATACCCCCCTGGGTATATTCGCACCGAAGTGGGGTGAACACCCTCCGTGACGCGGTCCCGGGCGGGCCGCCGCGGCGACGCCGGACACACATCCGGCGGGAGCTCGCCGACCGGCCTGAAACCCGGGCCCGGCCGGTCCTCACCTACCGGCGAAGACGACAACGACGAAGTGAGAGGCGATGATGACGACGATCGAGACAGTGGTGGTGGAGACCTCCTCGCTGGGGGACCGCAGCTATCTGGCCCACGACGGGCGGGTGGCGCTGGTGGTCGACCCGCAACGGGACATCGACCGGATCCTGGCCCTGGCCGGCCGGCTGGGCGTGCGCGTCACCCACGTGGCCGAGACCCACCTGCACAACGACTACGTCTCCGGCGGGCTGGCCCTGGCCAGGCTGACGGGCGCGGCCTATCTGGTGGCGGCGGCCGACGAGGTCGCCTTCGACCGGGTGCCCGTGAGCGACGGCGACGAGATGGTGCTGTCACCGTCGATGCGCCTTTCCGCGGTGGCCACCCCCGGGCACACCTTCCACCACCTGTCCTACGTGCTCGGTGGCCCCGGCGGGCCGACGGGAGTGTTCACCGGAGGGTCGCTGCTGTTCGGCACCACCGGCCGCACGGACCTGCTCGGCGCCCGGCACGCCCACGTCCTGGCCCAGCACCAGCACGCCTCGGTGCGACGGCTGGCCGACCTGCTGCCCGACGGTACACAGGTCTGGCCCACCCACGGGTTCGGCAGCTTCTGCTCGGCCACCCAGACCGACGCCTCATCCTCGACGATAGGACGCGAGCGTGGCGCCAACCCGGCGCTGCGGCTGGAGGCCGACGACTTCGTCACCCAGACCCTCGCCGGGCTGGACGCCTACCCCGCCTACTACGCCCACATGGGCGCCAGGAACACCGCCGGTGCGGACCTGGTCGATCTGACCCCGGCGAGGCGGGCCGACGCCGCCGGGCTGCGCGCGCGTATCGACGCCGGTGAATGGGTGGTGGACCTGCGCTCGCGCAAGGCGTTCACCCAGCGGCACCTGGCCGGAACGCTGAGCTTCGGCCTGGACGGCCCGATGTCGACCTGGCTGGGCTGGATGGCCCCCTGGGGGGCGCCCATCACGCTGCTGGGCGAATCGGCGGAGCAGGTGGCCGCCGCCCAGCGCGAGCTGGCGCGCATCGGCATCGACCGTCCGGCCGCCGCCGCGACCGGTACCCCCGAGCAGTGGGCCGGTGGCGACGGCGCCAGGCTGGGTGAGCTGACCGTCGCCACGTTCGCCGAACTGGCCGCCGTGCGCGGCGGCCGTAACGTGCGCGATCTGCCCGCCCCCGACGTCGTGCTGGACGTACGGCTGCGCAACGAATGGCGCGCCGGGCACATCGACGGCGCGACGCACCTCCCGCTACCCGAACTACCGCACCGCCTGGCCGAGATCCCGGACGGGACGGTGTGGGTGCACTGCGGCTCCGGCTACCGGGCCGCCGCCGCGAGCAGCCTGCTGGCCCGTGCCGGCCGCCGGGTCGTGCACATCGACGACAACTACTCCCAGGCGGCAGAAAGCGGCCTGACCATCGAGGAGACCTCATGACCGGCCACGACACACCCGCCACGCTGGATACGGCCGCCCTGCGCCGGCTGATGGACTCCGGGCAGACGCCCCGGCTGATCGACGTGCGCACCCCCGGTGAGTTCGAGACCGCCCACATCCCCGGCTCGGTCAACGTGCCGCTGGATCTGCTGCGCGAGCACCGTGAACGGCTGCGCGCCCACCTCGGCGGCCCCCGGCGGGAGCAGGTGGTGCTCGTCTGCCGCTCCGGGCAGCGCGCCGCGCAGGCCGCGGCGGCCCTGTCCGGAGCCGGGCAGGCGGCCCCGCGCCTCCTGGAAGGAGGCATCCTCGCCTGGCAGGAGGCCGGCGCGCCGCTCCGCACCGGCCGGACCCGCTGGGAGCTGGAACGCCAGGTGCGCCTGGTGGCCGGATCCCTCGTGCTGACCTCGATCCTGGCCAGCACGCTGTTCCCGCCGGCCAAATGGCTCGCCGCCGCGATCGGTGGCGGGCTGACCTTCGCCGCGCTCTCCAACACCTGCGCGATGGGCATGCTGCTGGCCAGGCTCCCCTACAACCGAGGCCCCCGCCGGCCCGGCCTGGAGGCGGTACTGGGCCAATTGGCGCAACGGGAGGCGACCTCTTGACGGCGGCGCTCGGCCTGGGCGCGCTGATCGGCATCCTGCTCGGGCTGCTGGGCGGCGGTGGATCGATCCTGGCGCTGCCCGCCCTGGTGTACGGGGTGGGCCTGCCGCCGGCCTCGGCGGTGCCGGCCTCGCTGCTGGTGGTGGGCGTCTCCTCGGCCACCGCCGTGCTGCCTCGCATCCAGGCGGGACAGGTGCGCTGGCGCATCGCCGTGGTGTTCGGCGGCGCCGGGGCCCTGGCCGCGTTCGGGGGCGCCGCGATCAACAGGATGCTGCCCCCGCAGGCGATCCTGATCGGGTTCGCCGCGCTCATGGCGGTGGCCGCCTGGCGGATGCTGGCCGGCGACGCCCCGGCCGGCGGGGCCTGCGCGCTGCCCGGCGGCGGGGTGAACTGGCGCAGCTGCCTGCCCAGGTCCGTCGCCGCCGGCGCGGCCGTGGGCGCGCTGACCGGCCTGTTCGGCGTCGGCGGCGGGTTCCTCATCATCCCGGCCCTGGTGCTGGCGCTGGGATTGCCGATGACGGCCGCGGTCGGCACCTCGCTGCTCATCGTGGTGGTCAACTCGGCGGCGGGGTTCGTCGCCCACGCCGATGGCGCCGACCTGGACCGCACGCTCATCGGCGCCTTCACGGTGGCCGCGGTGATCGGGTCGCTGGCCGCCGCCCGCCTGGGCCGTCACCTGGACGCCGAGCGCCTGCGCCGCTGGTTCGCCTACCTCGTCCTCGCCGTGGCCGCCTTCGTCCTGGCCCAGGGAGTGCTCAACTGATTCCTTGGCAACACGCTGACGGTACGGAAATCCATACCTGAGGGGGATCGTCATACGATGAGGACGCCGGTCCAGGAAGACCTCTCGATCTTCCCAGCCGGGCCGGGGAGACGGCACGGTCTGCTGTGACCAACGATACCCATTCCGCGGGCAACGGCCCGCGACAGGGGACGGAAGTCCCTGGTGAGGGGGTCGTTGGTCCGCTGCGGGGAACGCCGCCACGCGGTCGGATGGAGGGGGAGTCCGAGGGGGCGACGACATGACGGCGCATGTGGTGGTGGGCACGGACGGCTCGGCCCCCGCGGAGGGCGCGGTCGCCTGGGCCGCCGATCGGTCTCCCTGGCCCTGGCCGGGCGTGTGGCCGCACCGATCGTGATCGTCGCCTTGTCCACCGGCCGAAGGTCCTGATCCCGGCACGGCTCGCCAGGAGGCTGGGAAAATGGGACGTTTATCGGCCATCGCCCTTCTTGTGGGCACCATGGCCGGACTGCTGGCCGGTCTCGCGCTCCGCCTGACCGGCGCGGAGGCGGCCGCCGACATCGTGTGGGCGGTGGTCACCGGCGTGTCGCTGGTGCCCGCGGCGGGATGGGTGGTGTCGGCGCTGCGGAGCGGCCGGATGGGTGTGGACGCCATCGCCGTCCTCGCCCTGGCCGGAGCGCTCGCCGTGGGGGAGTACCTCGCCGGTGCCCTGATCGGCGTGATGCTCGCCACCGGGCGGGCACTGGAGGAGCACGCCCTGCGCCGGGCCCGCCACAACCTGACCGCCCTGTACGAACGGGCACCGCACTCGGCCCGGCGCTACGAGAACGGGGTGCCGGACCTCGTGCCGGTCGAGCAGGTTCGCCCGGGCGACCTGCTGCTGGTCCCCAGCGGGGAGATGGTCCCCGTCGACGGCGCGGTGGTGGGCGATCTCGCGCTGCTGGACGAGTCGGCGCTGACGGGTGAGTCGGTACCGGTGGAGTACGCCGCGGGGGAGGGGGTGCGCAGCGGCGTGGTGAACGCCGGTGCCGCCTTCGACATGCGAGCCACCCGGACCGCGGCCGACAGCGCCTATGCGGGAGTGGTGCGGCTGGCGCGGCAGACAGAGACCGACAGCGCCCCCGTCGTACGGCTCGCCGACCGGTTCGCCTCCTGGTTCCTGCCGGTCACCCTGCTGCTGGCGGCGGCCGCCTGGCTGCTGTCCGGCCAGCCGGTACGGGCCGTCGCGGTACTGGTCGTCGCCACCCCCTGCCCGCTGCTGCTCGCCGCACCCGCGGCCATCGCCTCCGGGCTGTCTCGCACGGCACGGCACGGCGTGGTGGTCAAGGGCGGTGGAGCACTGGAGCGGCTGGGCCAGGCACGCACGCTCATCCTGGACAAGACCGGGACGCTGACCGCGGGCCGGCCCCGGGTGATCGACGTCGTGGCCGCGCCCGGCGTCCGTACCGACGACGTGCTGCGCCTGGCCGCCGCGGTGGATCAGATGTCGTCGCACGTGCTCGCCGCCGCGATCGTCGACGCGGCCCGCGCGCGCGGTGCCGAGCTGCCGCAACCGGCCGAGATCCAGGAGAGGCCGGGCACCGGCACCACGGGGGTGGTGGACGGGCACCGGATAGAGGTCGGCAAGGCGACGACCTCCTCGCCTTCGGAGTGGGAACGGATCCAGCGGGCGCGGGCCGCGCTGGACGGGGCCATGACCGTCTGGGTGACGCTGGACGGCCGGGCGGCCGGGGTGATCCTGCTCCGCGACGCCATCCGGGCCGACGCCGCGCGGACGCTGCGGCGGCTGCGCGCCGCGGGCATCGAGCGGGTGGTCATGCTCACCGGAGACCGGGCCGAGGTCGCCGAGAGCGTGGGCGTGGTACTCGGCATCGACCAGGTGCTCGCCGAGCAGACCCCCGCGGCCAAGGTCGAGGCGGTACGGCGGGAGGCGACCGGCGCGGTGACCGTGATGGTGGGCGACGGGATCAACGACGCCCCGGCCCTGGCGGCGGCCGACGTCGGAGTGGCGATGGGGGCCCGGGGGTCCGCCGCCTCCACCCAGGCCGCGGACGTGGTGCTCACCACCGACCGCCTGGACCGGCTCGCCGACGCGATGGACGTCGCCCGCCGCTCCCGGCGCATCGCCGTACAGAGCGCGGCCACCGGGATGGCGCTGTCGCTGCTGGCCATGGTGGTGGCCGCGGCCGGAGCCCTGCCGCCCGCGGCCGGCGCCCTCCTGCAGGAGGGCATCGACATCGCGGTGATCCTCAACGCGCTACGGGCGCTGCGTCCCACGCGGGGAACCCGGCCGCTGATGGACTCCGCCACCGAATCCCTGCTGCGCCGCTTCGAGATGGAGCACTCCTCGCTGCGGCCGACCCTGGAACTGATCCGCGAGACGGCCGACGAGCTGGGCAGGGTCCCGCCCACGGCGTCACTCGATCGGCTGCGAGAGGTCCAAGCATTCCTCACCGAGCGACTGCTGCCTCACGAACGGGCCGAGGAGCAGCGGCTGTATCCGGCCATGGGGCAGGTGCTGGGCGGCCCGGAGGTCGTGATGACCATGAGCAGGGCGCATGCCGAGATCGAACGCCTGGCACGACGCCTGGGAAGTCACCTCGCCCTCATCGAGGCCGGCGGGCCGCGCCCGGAGCAGCTCGACGACCTGCGCGCCTGCCTCTACGGCCTGTACGCCGTTTTGATCCTCCACTTCGACCAGGAGGAGGAGGCCTACTTCTCCCTGGCCGCCGGTTCGTCGGCGTGACCCGGCTTGCGAAGGCGTGAACGGTGCGCATTCCCTGTCACATCCGATCGCCGCCCTGGTCAGACGAGGCGTGTCGATTTTCACCGGCCCCGATCGACGCACAGCTGGAAACCGGCGAGGATCGGTTCTCTGAGCACCCGAAGGAGATATGACGATGCGATTCCTGATGACCACCAAGGGCGGCGACGCGGCACCCCCGAGCGAGGCGGTCCACGTGGAGATGGCCGCGTTCGTCGAGGAGATGACCCGGGCGGGGGTGCTGCTGGCGACCGGTGGCCTGGACCCGGTCGGCCTCCGCGTCTCGGCCTCCGGTGGCGAGATGACCGTCACCGACGGGCCGTTCACCGAGACGAAGGAGGCCATCGTCAGCTTCGCGCTCATCGAGGCGCGCTCGCAGCAGGAGGCCATCGAGCTCTCCCGGCGCTTCTGGAAGATCATCGGCGAGGGGGAGGGCACCATCCAGCAGGTCTTCGGTCCACAGGACTGATCGGGCGCTTGCGTACCCGGCCCGGCGGGTGCTGTGATCGAGCCCGTGATGCCCCGGGACGCCCATCGTGCGGTCGACGAGGTCTGGAAGATGGAGTCGGCGAGGATCATCGCCGGGCTCGTCCGGATGCTGGGCGACGTGGGACTGGCCGAGGAGCTCGCGCAGGACGCGCTCCTCGCCGCCCTCGAACGGTGGCCTGACTCAGGCGTTCCGGATAATCCGGGTGCCTGGCTCATGGCCGTCGCCAAACGTCGCGCCATCGACCACCTGCGGCGCGGCGAGCGGCTCGAGCGCGGGCACGAGCAGCTCGCCCACGAGCTCGCCACCCGGCCGGACGGCACCGAGGCCGAGACCGACGCGGCACTCGACGACGAGGTGGGCGATGACGTCCTGCGCCTGATGTTCGTCTCCTGCCACCCGGCGCTGTCCGCCGAGTCCCGGGTGGCGTTGACGCTGCGGTTGCTCGGCGGCCTGCGCACCGACGAGATCGCGAGGGCCTTTCTCGTCTCCGAGCCGACCGTCGCGCAGCGCGTCGTCCGGGCCAAACGCACCCTCGCCGAACTCGGGGTCCCCTTCGAGGTCCCCACGGGGCCGGACCGGGCCGCGCGCCTGTCATCGGTCCTCGAGGTCATCTACCTGGTGTTCAACGAGGGGTACGCGGCGAGCGCCGGCGACGGCTGGACGCGCCAGGACCTCTGCCAGGAGGCGCTGCGCCTGGGCCGTCTGCTGGCCGGGCTCGCGCCCGGCGAGGCCGAGGTACACGGACTGGTCGCACTGATGGAGCTCCAGGCGTCCCGGCTGGCCGCCAGGACGGGGCCGTCGGGGGAGCCCGTCGCGCTGCACGAGCAGAACCGCGGACGCTGGGACCAGCTCCTCATCCGCCGCGGCTTCGCGGCACTGCTGCGTGCCAGGCAATCCGGCGGACCTCTCGGCCCGTACGTGCTGCAGGCCGCCATCGCGGTCTGTCACGCGCGGGCCCGTACGGCGGAGGAGACCGACTGGGCACAGATCGCCGCCCTCTACGAAACGCTCGTCCGGGTGCTGCCCACCCCGGTCGTGCAGCTCAACCGGGCGGTCGCGCTGGCCATGGCGTACGGTCCCGAGGCGGGGCTGGCACTCGTCGACACCCTGGTGGCCGAGCCGGCGCTCAAGGGCTACCACCGGGTGCCCAGCGTGCGTGGCGACCTGCTGGCCAGGCTCGGTCGCCACGAGGAGGCCCGGCGGGAGTTCGAACGGGCCGCGGCGCTCACTCTCAACGTGCCCGAACGCACGATACTGCTGGAACGCGCCGCGGCCTGCGCGGACGCCGTCACGCCGGGGAGCGCGGTCACCCTGGCCGAGGCCGCGGACGCCTTCCTCGCCCGTGAGGACCTGGACGCCGCGAGCCTCCGTTCCTACCGCCAGACCATGAGCCGGCTCCGTCGCGATCTCGGCGACGACATCCCGTTGCGGGACGTGACCGCCGGACAGGTCGCCGAGGTCTTCGCCACCGCCTGGGAGAGCGCCGCCGCCGCGACGTGGAACAGGCACCGGGGTGCCGTCCGATCCTTCTCCGCCTGGGCCGCGGACCGGGGCCGGCTGAGCGAAGACCTGGCCGCCGGGATCGGTCGCCGGCCCGAGCCCCGGTCGCGCACCCGCCCCATGGAGCCGCCACGCGTCGAGGCGCTGTGGGAGCGGCAGGACCTCGCCCCGCGCGAGCGCGCCCTGTGGCTGATGCTCCACGAGAGCGCGGCCGGGATCGGCTCGGTGCTCGCGCTCAACGTCGAGGACCTCGACCTGGCGGGGATGCGCGGCAGGGCGCCGGGGTCCCGCTGGATTCACTGGCGGTCGGGCACCGCCGAGCTCATCCCCCAGCTCATCGCGGGCCGTCGTCGCGGCCCGCTGTTCCTGTCCGAGCGCAGGCCCGGCCCCGGCCGTCGGCCCGCCCCCGGCGACCTGTGCCCCGAGACCGGCCGCCGCAGGCTCTCCTACGAACGGGCCGAATATCTGTTCAAGCAGGCCACCGGCCACACTCTCCATCAACTGCGGAGCAGATGAACCGTTTCGGCGCGCTTCGGCGCCATGCGCCCGATCAGGGATGCCGCTGATCCGGTGAGGTGATCGTGCCGGCGGCGGCGTTCGATCTTCTCGGTGTGGTAGCGGGCCTTGTCGGCTGCTTCTTCTCGACTGGCTCGACCTCGAATAACCCGTCCCCACCACGCATACCGCCATCATCCCGCACGAATGATCACGAAACGCGAGCGGGTCGTCTCCATGCTGTCATGCCTGGGGTCGCCGCTCCGGGCGGAGGTTCAGCATGTAGAAGACCTTGTCGAAGCGGCGGGCGCCGACGGCGACGAAGTCGGGCAGACGGCCGTATTCGCTGAAGCCCAGGGACCGGTAGAGGTGCAGGGCATTGCTGTTGTCGCCACGGGCGTCCAGGGTAAGGATCTCGATTCCCGCCCGCCTGGCGTCAGCGATCAAGCCGGTGGTGAGTGCCCGGCCGATGCCGCGCCCATGGGCGGCAGCATCCACCGCGATCTTCTCCAGATCGGCGTGCGGACGATGGGTCGGTCGCGCGTAGCGCAGCCAGTACCCCAGCCCGACCAGCCGACGGTCGACGTATGCGACACGCATGGCTGCATCACCGGCGTGCACCGCGGAGACGACGTGGTCGAGGAGCTCCGCCACCTCACCGGGCGAGGGAGGTTCAACCCAGCCAAGTGCGGCACCTCCACGGACCAGGTCCGCCAGGATCTGATGGGCCGACTCCGCAAACCGGGTCCAAAGGTCCGGATCGGACGTCAGCCCCGTCGGGTCAAGGATGACAGGCTCACCGGTTCCGCCGCTGGTCATGGCCGTATTCATGAGCAGCAGCCTAACCAGCCCGAGCCCCAGCAGAGACCCTCCACCCCAGCACCAGCCGTGACCGAGCCACGTTACCGACCCACGCTCCTCCCGCATGGTTTCAGCCGCCTGGCTGATACGGCGCAGTGCCGCCCGACGACCCGGGCGGCGCTGCGCGTCGAAGGCGTCAGCGTGCGGGGTCGCGGTTGAACGTGGTTTTCGTCCGGACCTGTCCGATGGCCGCCATCCAGTCGGCAGGTCCCGCGGTGGGCCGGAATCCGATCAGCATTCGCGCCGGTCCGCCAGGGCGTCGGATGGCCTGCCGTGATTGTGGTTCCTTCGCGGGAGTTCTGTCGGAGCGGTGAGATAGGTTCCCGGTTCATGATCGACTGTTTACCGGCCGGCACGGCCGTGTGGGAGCAGTGCGGCAGGGTGCCGGTGGTGCCACCGGCCCGGCCCCGCAAGCTGGCGAAGGTTCCCTTCGTCGAGCTGGCGGACGGCCGGCTGCAGGGCGTCGTGTCGAGCGGCTCGGACATCGGCCGCGTCTACGTCTCCTCCGTCACCGCGGCCACCCACACCTACAGCTGCAGTACCAACAACAACCGTCCGTGCGGTGGCCTGTCCGGTTCCTACCCGTGCAAGCATCTGCGGGCGCTGACCGCCGAGGCCGTGCTGCAGTACGGCCTCGACCGGGTGGCCCGTTACCTGCGGGCCGAGGTCTCCGAGGGGGCCGACCTGATCGACTGCCTGCGCGGCGGCCTTGGCCCCGCTCCCGCGGCCACCGTGTTCAGCCGTTTCCTGCGCCACCTGGCCTACCTGGAACTGCCCGACACCACCACGCCGATCCCCGAGCTTCACTGGTTCCCGGCCACGGGGGTGGTGCGCTGATGCTCGCCACACAGCTGACCCGGCTGCGGGGTGGCGAGCCGGCGGGCCTCGGGGAGGCGCTGGAGCTGGTGACCGGCTTCGACGAGGCTCTGGTGCACGGGCTGGCCCGGCTCTCCGAGCAGCACGCCGCGGCGCTGACCGCTCTGGCCGGCGCCTTCGCGCTCACCCCGATCGGCGAGGGGGCGGCGGAGGCCGCTGCCAAGGTCGTCTCCGGCTCGATCGCCGAGGAGCATCTGACGGTGCTGGCAGGCGGCCGGACCGCGCTGCTGGGCGCCGTGCACGACGCTCTGCTGGCCGAACTGGACGCGGCCCTGGGGCGCGAACGCGCCCCGTGGCAGGCAGCGCCGGAGCCCGAGGCGGACGGCGCGGGCAACCTGCTCGCCGCCGCCCGGTCCTGGCTGTGCGAGCTGGCCATCACCGGCTGGCGCGGCGTCGACCACGACCTCGTCTCGGCCTCGGACCAGACCATCGAGGCGCTGCTGGCCGTGCCGGAGCAGCGCAGGCCGGCGGTGCTGCTCGACGGCCTGGCGGCCGAGCTGCGCGCCTGCTGCCCGATCGGCACGATGGAGCGTCTGCCCGTACGGCGCTGGGCCGATCTGTGGACCCGGGCCCTGCTGCTGGCCAGAGCGGGCGGCCAGAGCGGCGAGCGCGTCGCGGCCGAGCGCCTGTCGGGGCGGCTGCTGATTCTCGGTGTCGACGTGCACGAGCACGCCACCGCCGTACAGATGCAGGTACACGGCGTGCTGGAGCCCGCCGGCGGCGGCCGGGCCCGGCTGGTGCGCACCAGCGTGGCCGCCGCCAAGGTGGACACCATCGTCGGCCCCGCCGTCTGGAAGCTGCCGCACCGCCATCCCCGGCTGCTGGGCGCGCTTGCCGAACGGCGCAGCCTGGAGATCACCGATGTGCCCGTGCTGGCCAGTGGTGACCTGGTGTGGGATGACGATCGGGCGCGGGCCGGTGAGCCGGTCGACGCCTTCGCGGTGGCCAGGGTCTCCCTCGCCGGGGCGCTCGCGCCGGCCGCACCGCCCCTGGACCGCCACCCGGTGCTCATCGCCGAGCCGGTGCTGGTGGCGGATTACCAGGTCACCCGTGACGGCTCGTTCGACCTGGGCGGCGCCGTGCTCGCCGTCGACACCGATGGACTGCCCGCCTGCGGCCCGCTCACGCCGAAGCTGGTGGCCGGATCCTCGGAGTGCATCGGGCTGATGCGCTGGGACGGCGGCCGCTGGCTGCTGCAGCCGCTCGCGGTGCGAGCCAAGGTCAAGCGCGAGACGGTCGAGGCGCACAGCGGCGACTGGGCCTTGGGGCCCACCGACCCCAAGGTGGTCAAGGCCGAGGCCAGAGCGGGGGACGCGGTCGCGGTGCTGCGCGAACGAGCCGGACGGTTGCTGAGACGATGAGCCGGCACAGCGAGAACATCACGGCGAGCGCCGAGCAGAACCGGCGTCAGGTGCTCTACTGGCGGCTGCTCGCCCGCCTCTTCGACAGCGACGAGCAGCCCGCGCTGGAGAGCGCGGGCGTGGCCATCGTCGACGATCTCGGACTGCCCGCGGCGTTGCTCGACCCCTCGGTGTCCGTGGACACCCTGGTGCAGCGTTTTCCCGAGCTGGCCGCGGAGTTCCAGGACCTGCTCGCCCTGAGGGAGCGACCGGGGGAGCAACCGGGGGAGCGGGAGGCCGGCCAGGAGGTGCGCAGGGCGGCTCTGGTATCGAAGCTGCTGCTCAACGTCTTCGCCACCGGGGCGGGCGAGGTCACCGCGACCCGGCTCGCGGCCTGGCAGCAGGACGCCGGCTGGTTCAAGCAGGCCCTGGGCTGTGCGGACGGCCGCCAGGCGGGCGGTGCGGGTGGTGATGCGGGCGGCGGCGTGAGTGACCGCGAGCTGGCCTCGGTGCTGGCCGGTCTGGAGGCCGACCTGGTCGGCCGCATGCGGTTGCGTGAGGTTCTGGCCGACCCGGTGCTGGCCAGGCAGCTCACACCGAGCATGTCGCTCATCGAGCAGCTGCTGCGTGACAAGGCCAACCTGTCGGGGGTGGCGCTGGCCAACGCCAAGGCGCTGATCCGCAGGTTCGTCGACGAGGTCGCCGAGGTGCTGCGCACGCAGGTCGAGAAGACCAGCGTGGGCGCCGTCGACCGCTCGGTGCCGCCCAAGCGGGTCTTTCGCAACCTCGACGTCGAGCGCACGATCTGGAAGAACCTCGTCAACTGGAACCCCGAGGACCAGCGGCTCTACGTCGACCAGCTCTACTACCGGCGCACCGCCAGGCGCACCACGCCGGCCCGGATGATCGTGGTCGTCGACCAGTCGGGATCGATGGTCGACGCGATGGTCAACTGCACCATCCTGGCGTCGATCTTCGCGGGGCTGCCCAAGGTGGACGTGCATCTGATCGCCTACGACACCCGCGCGCTCGACCTCACCCCGTGGGTGAACGATCCGTTCGAGGTGCTGCTCCGGACCCAGCTGGGTGGCGGCACCGACGGCACGGCCGCCCTGACCCTGGCCCAGCCGAAGGTCTCCGACCCGCGCAACACCGTGGTCGTGTGGATCTCGGATTTCTATGAATGGCAGTGCGAGGCCGTCTTCGCCGGACTGGAGGCGCTGCACCGCTCCGGCGTCCGGCTCATCCCGGTGGGTTCGGTGAGCAGCGGCGGCCAGCAGAGCGTCAATCCATGGTTCCGCCAGCGGCTCAAGGACCTGGGCACGCCGGTGATCTCCGGCCACATCCGCAAACTCGTGTTCGAGCTGAAGAACTTTCTCACCTAGGAGCCCCTACCGATGACCAATGAGATGTTGCGCGCGCCCGCCGAGGTGAAGTACGCCGAGGAGCTGGACTGGCTGGAGTCGGTCGACGACGGCCCCAAGCCCTTCTCCTGGCGGCTCAGCCCCCGCATGGTGCGACTGTTCGTGCTCGGTTCCGAGCGCTCCGACGGGCTGGAGCGGGAGATCTCGCAGAAGTGGTTCGGCGAGCGGAGTCTCGTCGAGCGCAGCATCGTGACGCTGGCCTCCGACCGCGGGCTGCTGCTCATCGGCGACCCCGGCACCGGCAAGAGCTGGCTGGCCGAGTTGCTCGCCGCCGCCATCTGCCGCAACTCCACCCTGGGCGTCCAGGGCACGGCGGGCACCACCGAGGACCACATCAAGTACTCCTGGAACGTCTCCATGGTGATCGCCAAGGGGCAGTCCCGCGAGTCGATGATCCCCTCGCCGATCATGACGGCGATGGAGCGGGGGGTGATCGGCCGTTTCGAGGAGCTGACCCGCTCGACCAGCGACGTGCAGGACGCCCTGATCTCGATCCTGTCGGAGAAGTACATCTCCATCCCCGAGCTCGACACCGACAACATCGTGTTCGCCAAGCCCGGGTTCTCCGTCATCGCCACGGCCAACAGCCGTGACCGGGGAGTGAACGACCTGTCCTCGGCTCTGAAGCGGCGGTTCAACTTTGTCAGGATCCCGGTCGTGACGAGCAAGGCCAGCGAGGCGGAGATCGTCCGCTTCCGCACCACCGAGCTGCTGCGCCGCCACCGCATCGAGCTGGACCTGCCGCCCACGCTGCTGGACATCCTGCTGCGGAGCTTCGCCGACCTGCGCGCCGCGGCGGCCTCGGCCACCAGCGAGGACGAGAAGCTGGAGTCGGCGCTGTCGACCGCCGAGCAGATCGGCGTGCTGGAGGACGCCATCCTGCACAGCAACTTCTTCGGTGACCGCACCCTGCGCGCCCAGACGCTGGGCGGCGCCCTGGTGGGCTCGCTGGCCAGGCGCGCTCCCGAGGACCTGGCCATCCTGAACAAGTACTGGCACGGGGTCGTCGAGCCGCGCAGCAAGAAGGAGGGCGGGGAGTGGACGGACTTCCTCGAAGGCGGTCGCCAGGCGATCTCCACGCTGTCGTGACCTCCTTCCCACGACCCGTGGCATCACGCCGAGTTTCCCGCCCAGAGCCAGAGCTCGGGGTCTCCACGCCCGAGGAGATGTGATGAGCACCTTCGCCGCCCTGCGCGAGCAGCTTCTGGATGCCGCCACCGCCTTTGCCGGCGGCCCGGACGCGCTGCCTGAGATCCTGGCGGGCCTGGTCGACGACGTCGACCGGGCGCTGCGCGAGGAGCTGGAGATATTCCCGGTGTGTCACCACTCACCGGCCTCCGCGCTGGCCATGACGCGGCGGCTGCGCGACAGGCAGCCCAAGGTCATCTACCTGGAGTTGTGTGAGGACCTGCGGCCGCTGCTGGAGGAGCTGCGCAACTGCCGGCTGCCGGTGGCGCTGCAGGCGTTCGCCACCGAGCTGGAGGGCTTTCCGCCCGGCTCCGGCCCGCTGAGCGTTGTGGCGCCGCTGACCGAGGCCTCGGCGGAGTACCAGGCCATCGCCTATGCGCTGGACACCCCGGGCGTCGAGCTGGTGCTGGTCGACCGCTCGGCCGACCATGTCTTCCAGTGGCTGCCCCGGGAGGAGGCCGGGCCGGTCACCGCCGAGCGCGACGGCGACCTGCACGGCGACGCCGTGGGTGTCGAGGTGGGTGACCTGAGGCCGCGTTTCGCCGAGCTGGAGGAGCACCTGCTGCGCCACGGCAAGGTCCGCCACTGGTCGGAGTGGTGGGACCAGTACGTCGAGCAGCCGCTGGCCGGCGCGGACTACGACACCTACCGGCAGGCCATGGCGCTGATCGGCAGCCTGTTCCGGCGGCTGGGGCCCGGTGGCGAGCGGCTGGCCGGTGACGAGGAACGCGAGCGCCACATGTGGACCCGGATCCGCGAGCACCTGGCCGTCTCCGGCGCCGACCCGGCGACCTGCCTGTACGTGTGCGGTGCCTTCCACGCCGTCAGCACGGTGCCCGAGTTCGGCCTGGCGGCCGACGCGCCGGCGTACACCATCACCCCTCCTACGGCCACGCGCTGGCTGTACGGGTTGATCCCCTCCAGCCACTCGGCGATCGAGGCCCAGTTCGGCCTGGCCCAGGGGTCGGTGTCGATCGCCGCGGCGACCTGGGCCAAGGCGGCGACGCGCGGCGGCCTCACGCCGTACCGGCTGCGGGGGCAGCGGGGCACCCGCTCGCGGACCGTGTCCCCCGCACGGGCCGCGGTGCCGGCCCCCGCAGGGCAGGTCACCGACCGGTTGTCGGGGTTCCTGGCCACGCCGCCCGTGCTGGACGGCCTGGACGAGGCCGAGCTGCGCGGCTGGTGTGTCGACATCGTGCGGCTGGCCCGCCGTAACGGCTACCTGGCCAGCACCGCCGACGCCATCGCGGTGTTCGAGACCTCGATCCTGCTCGCGGGGCTGCGCAACCGGGCCAGGCCGACGCCGTACGACTTCCAGGACGCGGCTGTCACGTGCATCGAGAAGGACGTGGTGCCGGGCCGTCGTGACATCCGCCGCCTGTGCGAGATCCTCCTGGGAGGCGACCGGATCGGCGAGGTCGGCTACGACGCGCTCCCGCCGCTGGCGCGCGACGTGTACGACCGGCTGGAACCGCTCGGGCTGGACCCGGGTAGGCGCACCCAGCAGCGGGCGCTGCTGGACCTGCGGGCCGATCCCGAACTGGTGCCATGCTCGGATTTGCTGTGGATACTGCGCCAGCTGCTGCCCGAGGGCGCGGTCCGGCCCATCATGGGGGCGCGCCGCCTGGGAGAGCGGCCGATCCAGGAGAGCTGGGACCTGGCGATCGGCCGCCACCAGCGGTCGATCATCGAACTGGGCTACGAGGGCGTCACCGTCGAGCAGGTGCTGGAACAGCGCCTGCGCCGCAAGGTGTGGGAGCCCCAGGCCGGTGCGGGGGTCGCTCTGGCGGCGGTGGAGGACGCCATCCTCTACCTGGGCGGCCGCCGCTTCGCCGACGAGCTCGGCAGCCGCGCGGTGGAGCTGCTGGCGGCCGAGCGCACCGTGGACGATGCCCCCGAGGTGCTGCGCCGGATCCGCCGGCTGCTGGCGCACTATCGGGCCACCCAGCCGGACCTGCCTGTCTGGTGCGAGGCGTTCGTCACGGCCGGTTACGCGCACTACTGCACGCTGCTGCCGACCGCCTTCGTGGACGAGGACACCGGAGTCCGCCAGGTCGGTGCCATGCTCGGTTTCCTGTTCTCCATGGAGGGGCTCGCGCTGTCGCTGGGCTGTGACCGGACCCAGCTGGAGCTGGCGGTGCGGCAGGCGCATCCGCAGGAGCCGGCCAAGATGGCGCTGCTGTGGGCGGCCCAGACCCAGCTGGGTCTGCTTTCGCAGGCCCAGCTGCGCGCCCGGTGTGACGAGCTGCTGGCCAACCCGCTCGTCATCCCCTCCTTCCCGCTCTATCTGAGCGGGTTCGTCCAGGCGCTCGAACCCGTTCCCGCCCTCGCGCCGTTCGTGGTCGAGGTGCTGTCCAAGGCCTTCGCCCGACTGCCCGACGAGGTCCTGCTGCCGTGGCTGCCGACGCTGATCACGACGCTGCGCCGGCACGCGCTGGAACTGGTCCCGGTGCTCGTGCGCGAGGCGGGCAGGACCTTCCCCGCCTCCCTGGCCGAGCTCGACGAGTGGGTCGCGCCATGGGAGAGGCCGGCCCGGCCCGTGGCGCCGGCCCGGCCGGCGTCCGCGCCGAGCGGGCCGGTGGCCGGCCTGCTGGCCGGGCACCCGCAGGCGTGCGACGCCGTGGCGGCACTGCTCGGCTGCGTGGGGGAGTGGCCGACGACCACCGAGGGCATCGCGGGCACGGAGGGCACGGTGGGCGCGGCAGTGGGTGAGCTGCTCACCCGGCATCCGGCGACGACCGGCGCGATCGCGGTGCTGCTCACCGGCTGATGACGGGCGAAGCCGCTCGTCAGCGTGCCGCGAGGGCGGGCGTGTCCCCGCCGGGGTTCACCCCCGGAGGGAGGGCGCTCGCCTCACCTGCGGCGATGACGGCTGCCAGGGCGCGGTGTGGTCGGGCGTTTGGCCTCGACGCAGTCCTTCCCCGTCTGGCGCCTCCGGGGTCCGGAGGGTCGAAAGTCCCATGGGAACGGGACCTCCGGGGCCTCGGCGCGAGCCGTACGGCACTGCCTCCGGGCTCTGGAAAACGATGTGATGAGGGTGCGACAGAAACCGGGAGACACCACAGAGAAGGGGAGCCGTCATGGCCACCACTCGCGGACGAGTTCACACCGGGCCGGTCATGAACGCCGCCCCCGTCACCCCCACCCCCGTCACCCCCACCCCCGTCACCCCCGTCACCGTCACCCCCGCCGCCGCGAGGCGCCCGGTCGACTACGTGTGGGCGATCGCCCGCATCGCCCTGGGCTGGGTGTTCCTGTGGGCGTTCCTGGACAAGACCTTCGGCTGGGGGTTCGCCACCCCCGCCGAGCGGGCGTGGATCGCCGGGGGCAGCCCCACCACCGGGTTCCTCAAGGGCACCGGGGAGAACGCGCTCGGCGGCCTGTTCGCCGGCCTGGCCGGGCAGGGCTGGGTGGACTGGCTGTTCATGCTCGGCCTGCTCGGCATCGGCGCGGCCCTCATCGTGGGGGCGGGTCTGCGGATCGCGGCCGCCACCGGCGGGCTGCTGATGGTCCTGATGTGGGCGGCCGAACTGCCGCTGACCACCAACCCCTTCATGGACGAGCACCTCGTCTACGCCGTCGTGCTGGCCGGCCTGGCGATGGCTCAGGCCGGTGACACCCTCGGTATCGGCAGGTGGTGGGGCGCCACCCCGCTGGTGCGGGAGCACCCCGTCCTGCGCTGACCGGCCACCTCGGTGAAAGACCCGCTCCCGGCAAGGGGGCGGGTCTTCCTGGTTTGACGCCGGCCGACATCCCCACCGAGCGGCCTTGAACCGGACTGCGATGGTGGCATCGGCACGGTCACCGGCCGCAGTCGCGACAGTCGGCCGGTCGGTGTCTCGTGCCCACGACCAGTCCTAACACTGGAAGGCCCCCTTCAGGTCACGTTCAGGCGAACGGTCGGAGAGTGCTTGGAGGGCCGGGCCGCGGAAACGCGTGCGGGGCGAGCGCGGCGGCAAGGCAGGCGACCGGGACCACGGGTAGGACGTAGCGGTGATCGAAGTCCAGGATGGCGACCGGACCGATGAGCGGTCGAGCATCCGTCCCACCAGGCGGAAATCTCAGGTCAAGTGCGGTTTCCAGGTCCGTTTCGGCGGCGCTCCCGGCGGCTTCGGGCCGGCTTGACGCCCCACTTGAGGCAATTGTATGGTTACTTAGTAGGAAATATAGGAAATGTGTGATGCGGAAGCCGCTCTGTGACGGCGCGGTCACGGATCTCGGCCCACGGACGACGGCGACGGCAGGGCCGAAGGAAGGGCGTCGATTCCTTGCGGCCGGTGCGGGACACGGAAAGCGCATCGATGACCACTGCTTTTTCTCCCGGCGGAGTGTCGCGTGGAATTAATGGAATATCCGGCTGAAGTCGATCAGCCGGAAAGGGTGCCCCTTCGAAAAGACGTGCGGAGCTCGGCGGTCCATGAACCGTCGCAGCCGCGCTCCATGTCGCCGGACTTCTCGCTGGAATTTCTCCGGAAACTCTTCGATGACGCGTGTTTCGACGAGAAGACGTCGGCACGGGTCGCGGACCTTCTCGACCAGTGGTCCGCGAGAAAGGCGACAGCCCCGCGGTCGGTGAGACGACTGCTGTGGCAGGGGCAGGTGGACGAGGCGCTCCTGGCGCTGCGGAAGCCGAAGGGGCCTGGCTCGCCGGCGCTTGGACCGTTCCGTGAGCTGAGCGACTGGGTCTTCTGCTGGTATCCGGGCCTCCAGGTCCGCGCGCCTCGCGGCGAGATCGAGGTGACCACCGGGCTGGAGGGCATGCGGGTGCTGTCGGCCTTCCTGGACGGACACGCCGACCAGCAGGCCGTCACCCGTGCCGAGCAGGTCCTGCGGCTGTGCCCGATGGGAGACGCGGCGCTGGAGCCGCTCACCGCCGCGCTCGCCACCCTGGTCTACGCCGACCGGGCGGACCTGGCCGGCCGGTGGTGTGAGCCGCTGCTCGAACAGACCACGACCCACTGCGCCCCGACCTGGCAGGGGATGTTCGCAGCGGTCCGGGCCGAGACCGCGATCCGCCAGGGCCGGCTCCAAGAGGCGGAGCGGTGCGCCCACGCGGCGCTCACCCACATGCCGACGGCCGCGTGGGGGGTGGGGCTCGGCCTCCCGCTGGCCAGCATGGTGGCCGCCAAGGTCGGGATGGGCAAGTACGAGGACGCCGCACGCTATCTGGCGGTCCCGGTCCCCGAAGCCATGTTCCAGACTCCGGCCGGGCTGCACTACCTGTCCGCCCGGGGTGGTTGTCACCTGGCGACCGGCGCCGCGCAGGCCGCCCTCACCGACTTTCTGACCTGCGGAGACCTCATGCGGCAGTGGGGGCGCGACCTGCCGGGGATCGTCGCCTGGCGGCTCGGCGCCGCCCGGGCGCACCTGGAGCTGGGCCGGACCGGCGAGGCCAGGACGCTCATCGACGACCAGCTCGCCCTGCTGGGGCCCGCCCCGACCCGTACCAGGGGCATCGCGACACGCCTGCGGGCGGCGACGGTCGCCCTCGAGGCGCGCCCGGCCGTTCTGGAGGAGGCGGTGGAGGTCCTGCAGATCTCCCACGACCAGCTCGAGCTGGCCCTGGCGCTCGCGGAGCTCGGCCGCGCCCACTCCCGTCTCGGGCGGTCCCACCGGGCCAGGACCGTCGAGCGCAGGGCCCGCCACATCGCGAGGTCCTGCGGTGCGGAGCCGCTGATCGACGCGCTCTCGCAGAGCCCGCCGCGACCGGGCACTCCGGGCGCGCCGGACGGTGCCGTCCCCGCGGACCCCGGCGATGTGGGACTGAGCGACGCCGAGCGCAGGGTCGCCACCCTGGCGTCCCAGGGATACACCAACCGGCAGATCTCCGGGAAGCTCTATGTCACGGTCAGCACGGTCGAGCAGCATCTGACCCATATCTATCGTAAACTCGGTGTTTCCCGCAGGGTTGATCTCCCGGCTCTTCTCGATTAGCGGCCCCTGTTTTAGGGGTCGCTAGGGGTACTCCATTGTCGGCCGAATAGCGAGGCTTGGAACAGCCTTTCTTGCCGGTTCACGATATGGAGCGAAGATGAGTCTCGACCATTCGACGTCAAACGAATGGGGAATCGAGCCGACCGACGCGATCGCCATCGTCGGAATGGCGTGCCGGCTGCCGCACGCGCCCGATCCCGGCGCGTTCTGGGACCTGCTGCTCCAGGGACGCTCCGCGATCACGGAGGCGCCCGCCGGCCGCTGGGGTGAGGCCGGCCCGGCTCCCCGCTTCGGCGGGTTCCTCGACGACGTCGACCGGTTCGACCCCGAGTTCTTCGCGATCTCCCCGCGTGAGGCGGCCGCGATGGATCCGCAGCAGCGCCTCGTCCTGGAACTGGCCTGGGAGGCACTCGAGGACGCCCGGATCCTGCCCGCCGACCTCGCGACCACCTCCACCGGCGTCTTCGTCGGCGCCATCGCCTCCGACTACGCCGCCCTGCAGCACCGGCGGGGGACGGAGGCCATCACCCGCCACACGATGACCGGCCTCAACCGCGGCCTCATCGCCAACCGGGTCTCCTACGCGCTGGGGCTCCGCGGCCCCAGCCTGACCGTCGACTCCGCGCAGTCGTCGTCCCTGGTCGCGGTCCACCTCGCCGCGACGAGCCTGCGCGCGGGTGAGTCCACCCTCGCGATCGCGGCGGGTGTGAACCTGAACATCGTCGTGGACGCCACCATCGCCGCCGAGAAGTTCGGCGGCCTGTCACCCGACGGGCGCTGCTTCACCTTCGACGCCCGTGCGAACGGCTACGTGCGCGGCGAGGGAGGAGGCGTCGTCGTCCTCAAGCCGCTGGCCCGGGCCGTCGCCGACGGAGACCGGATCCACTGTGTGATCCGCGGCAGCGCCGTCAACAACGACGGCCAGGCCATCGACCTCACCGGTGGCCTCACCGTGCCGAACCCGGACGCGCAGGCCGAGGTGATCCGGCTGGCCACCGAGCGCGCCGGAGTGGCACCCGATGCGGTCCAGTACGTCGAACTCCACGGCACCGGGACCAGGGTCGGAGACCCGATCGAGGCCGCGGCGCTCGGCGCCGCGCTGGGCGCGGGACGTGCTTCCCAGGACGCGCTCGTGGTCGGATCGGCCAAGACGAACGTCGGGCATCTGGAGGGCGCGTCGGGAATCGTCGGCCTGCTGAAGGTGGCGCTGAGCATCGGGCACCGGCGGATCCCGGCCAGTCTCAACTTCGAGACGCCGAACCCCGACATCCCCTTCGACCGGCTCAACCTGCGCGTGCAGTCGGGCACCGGCCCCTGGCCACGGCAGGAGCGGCCGCTCGTCGCCGGGGTCAGCTCGTTCGGCATGGGCGGCACCAACTGCCACATCGTGCTCGCCGAACCACCGCCCGCCAAGGCAGGTATCGATCCGGCTCCCGAGACCGAGGTGATCGCGTGGACGCTGTCAGGGGCGAGCGAGGCGGCGCTGCGCGGCCAGGCGGCCCGGCTGCACGCCTCCCTCACCGCACGTGACTCCTTCGATCCGGCCGGCGTCGCGTTGTCACTCGCCACGACCCGGACGGTGTTCAAGCACCGGGCGGTGCTCGTCGGAGAGCGCGCCGAGGCCCTCGACGGCCTGCGGGCACTCGCCGGGGGAGACCAGGCGGCCTGCCTCGTACGGGGCGTGAGCCGGACGGCCGGCGGCACGGTGTTCGTCTTCCCCGGGCAGGGATCCCAGTGGAAGGGCATGGCCGCGGACCTGTCGCGCACCTCGCCGGTGTTCGCCCGGCACCTTCGGGCGTGCGCGGACGCGCTCGCACCACACCTCGACTGGTCGCTGACCGATCTGCTCACCGGCCGCCCCGGCGCGCCCCCGCTGGAGCGGGTGGACGTCGTACAGCCCGCTCTTTTCGCGGTCATGGTCTCGCTCGCGCGGCTGTGGGAGTCGGCCGGCGTCCGCCCTGACGCCGTCATCGGCCACTCCCAGGGGGAGATCGCCGCCGCTCACCTCGCCGGTGCCCTCTCGCTCGACGACGCCGCCGCGGTCGTCGCCCTGCGAAGCCAGGCCATCGCCACCGTCGCGGGCACAGGTGCGATGGCCTCCGTCGCGCTCGGTGCGGGCGAGGTACGCGAACGGCTGGCTCGCTGGAGCGACCGGCTCGGCGTCGCGGCGGTCAACGGTCCCGCCTCCACCGTGGTCTCCGGTGACGCCGAGGCGCTCGCCGAACTCCTCGCCGGATACCGCGACGAGGGCGTCCGGGTCCGCGAGATCCCCGTCGACTACGCCTCCCACTCGCCCCAGGTCGAGCCGGTGCGCGGGCGCCTCCTCGACGCGCTGTCCGGAATCCGGCCCCAAAGCTCGGCCGTCGCCTTCTACTCCACCGTCACCGGTGGCTGGCTCGACAGCGCCGCTCTCAGCGCCGACTACTGGTACCGCAACCTGCGCCAGAGCGTGGAGCTGGAACAGGCGGTCAAGGCCGCCGTCGCCGACGGGCACCGCGCGTTCGTGGAGAGCAGCCCGCACCCGATCCTCACCGAGGGCGTCCGGGCGAGTGCCGACGACGTCCTGGCGATCGGTACGCTCCGGCGTGGCCAGGGCGGCCTGCGGCAGTTCCTCACCGCTCTCGCCCAGCTCCACGTGGACGGCGGAACCGTACGCTGGCCGGATGTCATCGGCGCCGGGGCGGTGCCGGTCGACCTGCCCACCTACGCCTTCCAGCGCCGGCGCCTGTGGATCGACACCTCGTCCGCGCCCGCCACGCGCCCTGAGATCCTCAAGGACGCCGAGGAGGCCCCGGCGGCAGGGGACGTCCCGGCCTCGGCACTTGCCGTCCGGATCGAGGGGCTCGGTGATCAGGAGCGGGACCGCGCGGTCCTGGACCTGGTCCGGACAAGCGCGGCGATCGTGCTCGGCCACCCGGTGGGGGACGCGGTCGGCGAGGATCTCACGTTCAGGGACCTCGGCTTCGACTCGGCGGCGGGGGTCGAGTTCCGTGACCGGCTGGCCGCGGCGACCGGGCTGCGCCTGCCCGCCACGCTCGTCTACGACCGCCCGACGCCGCAGGCCGTCGCCGTCTATCTGCGCGACGAGGTCGCCGGTGCCGTCCCGGGCCGGGAAGCCCCCGCGTCGGCGAGGCCGGTGGAAGGCGAGCCGATCGCGATCGTGGCGATGAGCGGCCGCTGGCCCGGCGGAGCCGGGACGCCCGAGGAACTGTGGCGGCTGCTGCTGTCCGGCAGGGACGCGATCGGCGGTTTTCCCGACAACCGGGGCTGGGACGTGGAGCGGCTCCTGGCCGCGGACGGGCCGGGCACCTCCGTCACCCGGGAAGGCGGCTTCCTGCACGACGCCGACCGGTTCGACGCCGCCTTCTTCGGACTGAGCCCGCGCGAGGCCGCGGCGATGGACCCCCAGCAGCGACTGCTGCTCGAAACGTCGTGGGAGCTCTACGAGCGGGCCGGGATCGACCCCTCCAGCCAGGGCGGTAGCCGTACCGGAGTGTTCGTCGGCGTGATCCCGCAGGAATACGGCCCACGCCTGCACGAGACGTCGCAGGGCTACGAGGGGCATGCCCTCACCGGCACCCTGAGCAGTGTCGCCTCCGGCAGGCTCGCCTACACACTGGGGCTGGAAGGCCCGGCGATCACCGTCGACACCGCCTGCTCGTCCTCCCTGGTGGCCATGCACCTGGCGATCCAGGCGCTCCGCGCCGGCGAGTGCGAGCTGGCCGTCGCCGGTGGGGTCACGGTGATGTCCACGCCGGGCATGTTCACCGAGTTCAGCCGCCAGGGCGGGCTCGCGCCCGACGGCAGGTGCAAGCCGTTCGCGGCCGCGGCGGACGGCACCGCGTGGTCGGAGGCGACCGGACTCGTCCTGCTGGAACCGTTGTCGGCCGCCCGGCGCCGCGGGCACCGGGTGCTCGCCGTCGTCCGTGGCAGCGCGGTCAACCAGGACGGCGCCAGCAACGGGCTCACCGCTCCCAACGGCCCCTCGCAGGAGCGGGTCATCCGCGAGGCCCTCGCCGGCGCGGGACTGTCGCCCGCCGACGTCGACGCCGTCGAGGCGCACGGGACGGGGACCACGCTGGGTGATCCGATCGAGGCACAGGCACTGCTGGCGACCTACGGACGCGACCGCGAGGGCAGCCCGCTGCTGCTCGGCTCGTCGAAGTCGCACATCGGCCACACCCAGGCAGCCGCGGGCGTCACCGGCGTCATCGCGATGGTCCAGGCCCTCCAGCACGCGATCCTGCCGCCGACCCTGCACATCGACCGGCCGTCCCCGCACGTCGACTGGACGGCGGGCGCCGTCTCACTGCTGACCGAGGCCACCGCGTGGCCACGGACCGGTCGCCCCCGCCGGGCCGCCGTCTCCTCCTTCGGTATCAGCGGCACCAACGCCCACCTCGTGCTGGAACAGGCGCCAGAGGAGACCGGGACGTCCGAGCGTACCGACGAGCCCGGCCTCACCCCGTGGGTCCTCTCGGCGAAGTCCGAGGACGCGCTGCGCGAGCAGGCCGCACGGTTGCGGGCGCGAGTGGCGGCCGATCCCGCACTCGGCGTATCCGATGTCGGGTTCACCCTGTCGGTGGCCCGCGCCGCCCTGGATCACCGCGCCGTCGTGCTCGCCACAGGCCGAGAGGAGTTCCTGGAGGCGCTGGACTCCCTCGCCGCCGGTGGAGTCACCCCGGCTGTCGTGCGCGGCACCGCCGCCAGACCGGGCGGGCTCGCCTTCATGTTCACCGGCCAGGGCAGCCAGCGTCCCGGCATGGGACGAGAACTCGCCGCGGCCTTCCCGGTGTTCGCCGACGCCCTCGGCGCCGTCGCCGCGCACCTGGACGGCCACCTCGACCGCCCGATCCTCGACGTCATGTTCGCCGAACCGGACAGCGCCGACGCCGCGCTGCTGGACACGACCGCGTACACCCAGCCCGCGCTCTTCGCCTTCGAGGTCGCCCTCCACCGGCTGGCCGAGTCCTTCGGTCTGCGCCCCGACTACCTCATCGGCCACTCCGTCGGCGAGCTCGCCGCCGCCCACGTCGCGGGTGTCCTGTCACTGTCCGACGCCGCGACCCTCGTCGCCGGCAGGGGCAGGCTCATGCAGGCGGTCGAGGCCACCGGCGCGATGGCGGCACTGCAGGGAACGGAGCAGGAGATCCGGGCGCTCCTGGCGGACCACCGCGGCGAGGTGGACATCGCGGCGGTCAACGGTCCCGACTCCGTGGTCGTCTCCGGAGACGAGGCCGTGGTGGGGGAGATCGTGTCGCGCCGGCGCGGGGAGGGCCGCAGGGCCAGGCGGCTCCAGGTCAGCCATGCCTTCCACTCGCCGCACATGGACGCGGTGCTCGACGACTTCCGGCGCATCGCGGCGAGTCTGGACCTCGCCGCGCCGCGCATTCCGGTGATCTCCAACCTCACCGGCCGCCTGGCCGCGGCCGACGAGCTACGCGACCCCGGCTACTGGGTCCGGCACATCCGGCATGCCGTCCGGTTCCGCGACGGCATCGCGACCCTGCGCGACCTCGGTGTGAGCGACTACCTCGAACTCGGTCCCGACGCGGTCCTGACCGCTCTGGCCCACGACTGCCTCGCGGGAACTCCGCCACGCACCCTGGCCGCCGCGTCCCGCCCCGATCGCCCGCAAGCCCAGACGTTCGGTACGGCCCTGGCCCACCTGCACGTTCACGGCGTGAACGTCGACTGGCGGGCGGCTCTGAACGGCCGCGACGCGAAACTGGTCGACCTGCCCACCTACGCCTTCCAGCGCCGCCGGTTCTGGCTGGACACCTCCCCGGCCGTCTCCGGCACGGCCGCCGCGGGCCTGGAGACGGCCGGGCACCCGCTGCTGGACGCGGTGGCCGACCTGGCGGGCGGCGAGGGCTCGCTGCTGACCGGCCGCCTCTCGCCACGCACCCAGCCCTGGCTGGCCGACCACGTGGTCTCCGGCGGCATGCTGCTTCCCGGCACGGCGTTCGTCGAGCTGGCCCTGCACGCCGCGGACCGGCACGGGGGTCTGCGCCTCGACGAGCTGGCGCTGCAGGCACCCCTGGTGATCCCGGAGCGCGGCGAGGTCTGGGTGCAGCTGTTCACCGGCGCCGACGACGGTTCCGGCCGCCGCCCGCTCGCCGTCCACTCCAGGACCGGCCCGTCGGAGAGCTGGACCCGCCACGCCACCGGTGTCCTGACCGCCGCCACCCCCGCGCCCAGGCAGGAGGAGGCCGGCGCCTGGCCGCCGCGGGGAGCGGTCCCCGTCGATCTGGAGGGCCTGTACGAGCGGCTCGCCGACCAGGGATACGAGTACGGCCCCGCCTTCCGCGGGCTGGTGGGAGCGTGGCGGCTGGGCGACGACATCCTGGCAGAGGTGCGGCTGCCGGACGAGCACCTCGCCGAGGCCGCCGGGTACGGCATGCACCCGGCCCTGCTCGACGCCGCCCTGCACGCGGTCGTCGGGATCACCCTCGTAGCCGACGAGCGGGGCATCCGCCTGCCGTTCTCGTGGAACGGGGTGTCGCTGGAGGCGTCGGGCGCGACCGTGCTGCGCGTGCGGATCACACCGACCGGCCCCGACACGGTCGGGATCACCGCCACCGACGCCACCGGCGAGCCTGTCGTCTCCGTCGAGTCCCTCACGTTCCGGCCCGTTGCCCCCGGGGGGCTCGGTACCCCCCGTACGTCGAGCCACGCGATGCCCTATCGGCTGGACTGGGTGCCCGCACCCGCCGCCCGGACGCCGATGCCGGCCCGCTGGACGGTGGTCGGAGCCGGCCTCGACATACCCGACGTGCCGATGGCCGCCGACCTGGAGGCGTCACGGGCGGCCGTTCCTGATCTCCTGCTCATCTCCGCGACCGGCTGCGGCGCGGCGCCGGATTCGGTGCTGCCGCAGGCGCTGCACACCGGCACGGTCACCACGCTGGACCTGCTGCGCGAGGCGCTGCTGGACGAGCGGTTCGCGGCCACCCGGGTGGCCGTCGTCACCCGGCGCGCCGTCGCCGTCCATCCGGGGGAGGACGTCGAGGATCTCGCGCACGCCGGGCTCTGGGGACTGGTCCGCACGGCACAGACCGAGTTCCCCGGCCGCGTCGTCCTGCTCGACCTCGACTCGCACCCCGGGTCACGAGCGGCCATCGCGGCGGCACTGGCCACGGGTGAGAGCCAGCTCGCGGTGCGCCGCGGCGAGATCCTCGTCCCCCGGCTCGCCCGGCCGGCGGCGGACGACGCCCTCGATCTTCCCGACGAGGCCTGGCGGCTGGACGCCACCGGCTCGGGCACGCTGGCCGACCTCGCGCCGCTGCCCGCTCCCGAGGCGGAGCGCCCGCTGGCAGCGGGAGAGGTCAGGGTCGCGCTCAGGGCTGCCGGGCTCAACTTCCGCGACGTGCTCATCACTCTCGGCATGTATCCCGGCGACGCCAGGATCGGCGCCGAGGGCGCGGGCGTCGTCGTGGAGACCGGGCCCGGTGTGACCGGTCTGGTGCCCGGCGACCGCGTCATGGGCCTGGTCCAGGGGACCGTCGGCCCCCTCGCGGTCACCGACCGGCGCTACCTGACGCGGATCCCCGCCGGATGGTCGTTCGCGCAGGCCGCCACCGTGCCGGTGGCCTTCCTCACCGCCTACCACGGTCTCGCCGACCTGGCGGGCATCCGCCCCGGCGAGCGGCTGCTCGTCCACGCGGCCACCGGCGGCGTCGGCATGGCCGCCGTCCAGCTCGCCCGGTACTGGAAGGTCGACGTGTACGGCACCGCCGCGCCTGCCAAGTGGGACACCCTGCGCGAACAGGGACTTGACGACGGCCACATCGCCTCCACCCGCACCCTCGACTTCGAGGCCGCGTTCCCCGCCGTCGACGTCGTTCTCAACTCCCTCGCCCACGAGTTCACCGACGCGTCCCTGCGACTGCTGGCGGACGGCGGCCGGTTCGTCGAGCTGGGCAAGACCGACCAGCGCGACCCCGTCCAGGTCGCGACGGCCCACCCGGGCGTCACCTACGAGGCGTTCGACCTGTTCGAGGTGGACCCCGGCCGGATCGCCGAGATCCTCGACGTGCTCGCCGACCTGTTCGACAGCGGCGCCATCTCGCCCCTGCCGGTCACCGCCTGGGACGTCCGGCACGCCCACCACGCCCTGCGCCATCTCAGCCAGGCACGGCACACCGGCAAGCTGGCCGTGACCCTGCCCGCTCGCCTCGACCCGGCGGGCACCGTCCTCGTCACCGGCGGCACCGGAACGCTGGGCGCCCGCACCGCGCGCCATCTGGTCACCAGGCACGGGGTCCGCCACCTGCTGCTCGCCGGACGCGGCGGCCCGGACGCGCCGGGCGCCGCGCGACTGCACGCGGAACTCACCGCGCTGGGCGCAGAGGTGCGGATCGCCGCGGTCGACGTCGCCGATCGCACCGGCCTGGCCGCGCTGATCGACTCCGTACCGGCGGGACACCCGCTGACAGCCGTCGTGCACGCCGCCGGCACACTCGACGACGGGGTCCTCGGCTCGCTCACCGCCGACCAGGTAGGCGGGGTGCTCCGGCCCAAGGCCGACGCCGCCTGGTACCTGCACGAGCTGACCCGCGATCTCGACCTGTCCGCCTTCGTGTTGTTCTCCTCCACGGCGGGCATCCTGGGCAACGCGGGCCAGGCCGGCTACGCCGCCGCGAACGCCTTCCTCGACGCCCTCGCCCACCACCGCCGCGCGCACGGCCTGCCGGCCACGTCACTCGCCTGGGGGCACTGGGCGGAGAGCAGCGGCATGACCCGCGACCTCAGCCGGGCGGACCTGGCCCGGCTGGCCCGCGCGGGCCTGCCCGCCATGCCGACCGGGTACGCGCTCGCCCTGCTCGACGCCGCGCTGGCCATGCCGGACCCGGTCGTGGTGACGGCCAGGCTGGCCCCCGAGGCGACCGGTTCCCCGCTGCTGCGAGGACTGGCCCGGAAACGGCCCCGGCGGATCGCCGTACCGGCGGCGGGGACGGCCTCCCTCGCCGAGGAACTGGCCGGCCGGCCGGAGACCGACCGACTGCGCAGGCTCCTGGCACTCGTACGGTCCACCGCGGCCGCCGTGCTCGGCCACCCGGACCCCGAGGCCATCGCCCCCGACCGGGGGTTCCTCGACGCCGAGTTCGACTCGCTCAGCAGCATCGAGCTCCGCAACCAGCTCGACAAGGTCACCGGGCTGAGACTGCCCACCACCCTCGTCTTCGACCATCCCACGCCGGTCGCGCTCGCCGCGTACCTGCGGACCCGGCTTGTCCCGGCTGAGACGCCCGAGACGCCCGGCCCGGAGTCCGAGCTGGACCGAATCGAGGCGGCCCTCGCCGGCGGGGCCATCGACTCCGGCACGCGAGAGCGGGTCCTGGTCCGGCTGAACGACCTGCTGACCAGGTGGGGTGGGCCGAGACCCGCTCCGGAAGACGATCTCGGGCGCATCGACGCGGCCACGAACGACGAGATCTTCGAGCTCATCGACAACGAACTTCGCCTCTCGTGAAGGGCACCCCTCCCATGGCTGATGAAGAGAAGCTCCGTACCTATCTCAACCGGGTGACCCTGCAGCTCCAGCAGACCCGGCGGCGCCTGCACGAGGTCGAGTCCGCCGGCAGGGAGCCGGTCGCGATCGTGGGAATGGCCTGCCGCTTCCCCGGCGGGGTCACCTCGCCGGAGGACCTGTGGCGGCTGGTGACCGCGGAGCAGGACGTGATCGGGCCCTTCCCCACCGACCGCGGCTGGGATCTCGACGGCCTCTACCACCCCGACCCGGACCGCAGCGGCACGTCCTACGTACGCGAGGGTGGATTCCTGTACGACGCCGCCGAGTTCGACGCGGAGTTCTTCGGGATCTCGCCGCGCGAGGCGCTGGCGACCGATCCGCAGCAGCGGCTGCTCCTGGAGACCGCCTGGGAGGCGCTGGAGGACGTCGCCGTCGACCCACTCGCCCTGCGTGGCAGCGACACCGGCGTGTTCGTCGGCGCCATCGCCCAGGAGTACGGCCCCAGCCTTCACCACCGGCCGGTGTACAACACCGACGGCTACCTCCTCACCGGTAACACCACCAGCGTGGCGTCGGGCCGGATCGCCTACACGTTCGGGTTCGAGGGGCCCGCGGTCACGGTCGACACGGCCTGCTCGTCCTCACTCGTCGCCCTGCATCTCGCCGCTCAGGCGCTCCGGCTCGGCGAGTGCTCCTTCGCGCTCGCCGGAGGTGCCACGGTCCTCGCCGCACCCGGGATGTTCATCGAGTTCTCCCGCCAGCGCGGGCTGTCACCCGACGCCAGGATCAAGGCGTTCGCCCGGGCGGCGGACGGCACCGCCTGGGCCGAAGGCGTCGGGCTGCTGGCGCTCGAACGCCTCTCGGACGCCCGCCGCAACGGTCACCGGATCCTGGCCGTGTTACGTGGCAGCGCGGTCAACCAGGACGGTCGCAGCAGCCAGCTCACCGCTCCGAATGGTCCGTCGCAGCAGCGGGTGATCCGGCAGGCGCTGGCGGGTGCGGGGTTGTCGGTCTCCGAGGTGGATGTGGTGGAGGCGCATGGGACGGGGACCAGGTTGGGTGATCCGATCGAGGCGCATGCGTTGCTGGCGACGTATGGGCAGGGGCGGTCTGCGGGTCGGCCGTTGTGGTTGGGGTCGGTGAAGTCGAATATCGGGCATTCGCAGGCGGCGGCGGGGGTGGCCGGGGTCATCAAGGTGGTTCAGGCGATTCGTCATGGGGTGTTGCCGAAGACGTTGCATGTGGATGAGCCGTCGCCGCATGTGGACTGGTCGGCTGGAGCGGTCGAGTTGCTCACCGAGGCGCGGGCCTGGCCGCGGACGGAGGGACCGCGTCGGGCGGGGGTGTCGGCGTTCGGGGTGAGTGGCACCAATGCTCACGTGATCATCGAGCAGGCTCCGGATGATCCCGCCTCGGCCGTCCCCGTCCTGGCCGGCTCGTGGGAGGGCGAGGCCACTTCGAATGAGGCGTCTGTCGATGGTCCCGCCTTGGCTGCCTCTGTCCCGGCCGGCTTGCGGGAAGGTGAGGCCGCCCTTGGCCGGGGGGCTCAGGACGCGGTGTTGGCTGGGGCCGGTGGGGTGGTGCCGTGGGTGGTGTCGGGGCGGTCGGTGGCCGGGTTGCGGGGGCAGGCGGCGCGGTTGGCCGGGTTCGTGGGGGCCGATGCTCGGCTGAGTGCCGGGGATGTGGGCTATTCGCTTGCTCGTGGCCGGGCGGTGTTGGAGGAGCGGGCGGTGGTGGTGGCCGCCGGGCGGGAGGAGTTGCTTTCGGGGTTGGGGTCGTTGGTGGCGGGGGAGTCGTCGGCGTGTGTGGTTCAGGGCCGGGCTGGGGGTGGGCTGGCGTATTTGTTCACTGGTCAGGGCAGTCAGCGTGCGGGGATGGGCCGGGAGTTGTATGGGCGGTTCCCGGTGTTCGCGGCGGCTTTTGATGAGGTGGTCGCGGAGTTGGATCGTCATCTGGGCGGGGTGTCGGTGCGGGAGGCGGTGTTCGGTGCGGAGGGGTTGCTGGATCGGACGGTGTTCACCCAGTCGGGGTTGTTCGCGTTGCAGGTGGCGTTGTTTCGGTTGTTGGAGTCGTGGGGGGTGGCTCCCGACTTTGTGGTGGGGCATTCGGTTGGGGAGTTGTCGGCTGCTCATGTGGCGGGGGTGTGGTCGCTGGCCGATGCGGCCAAGGTGGTGGCGGCGCGGGGCAGGTTGATGCAGGCGTTGCCCTCTGGTGGGGCGATGGCCGCGATCGAGGCCACTGAGCGGGAGGTGCTCGACGCTCTGGCAGGGGTGAGCGGGGCAGCTGTTTCGGGAACGGCCGGTGGGGCGGCGGTCGAGGTGCTGGGCGCCCTGGGTGGTTTCGATCAGACGGGGCCGGACGAGACGCGGAGGAACACTCCGGGCGGCTTCGATCGGGCCGGTGCGCGCGGGGTGGGGATCGCGGCGGTGAACGGTCCTTCGTCGGTGGTGGTCTCCGGGGATGAGGATCTGGTGTCGGCGGTGGTGGCCGACTTCGCCGGGCGGGGGCGGCGGAGCAGGCGGCTGACGGTCAGTCATGCGTTCCACTCCTCCCGGATGGAGCCGATGCTGGCGGAGTTTCGGCGGGTGCTGGAGGAGGTGAGGTTCGCCGAGCCGCGGATCGCGGTGGTGTCGACGTTGACCGGGCGGGCGGTGACCGGTGGTGAGCTGGGTGATCCGGGCTACTGGGTGCGGCAGGTAAGAGAGCCGGTCCGGTTCGCCGACGCGGTGGGTGTGCTGGACGCGGCGGGGGTGACGACGTTCCTGGAGCTGGGTCCTGACGGGGTGTTGTCGGCGATGGTGCGGCAGGTGTTGTCGCTGGAGCGGGTGGTGGTTCCGGTGTTGCGGCGGGAGCGGTCGGAGGAGGTCTCGGTGGTGACCGCGTTGGGTCACGCGTTCGTGCATGGCAGTCCGATTGATTGGGAGGTGGTCTTTCCCGGTGCGGGCAAGGTGGACCTGCCCACCTACGCCTTCCAGCGACAGCGCTACTGGCTCGACGCCACCCGGCCGGACGGTGGTGAACAGTCAACGGACGCCCGGTTCTGGGAGCTGGTGGAGAGCGCGGATGCCGAGCGACTCGCGGACGCCCTCGGTCTCGGCGACGGGGACGCGCGCGGTTCCCTGAACACCGTGCTGCCCGCGATCACGTCGTGGTGGGACCGGAGGCGCGCCCGCTCTTCCACGGACTCCTGGCGCTACCGGGTGGTCTGGAGACAGGTCAGGTGGACTTCGGTGGATCGCCTGTCGGGAACGTGGCTCGTGCTCGTCCCCGAAGGGGAGGCGGCGGCGTGGGCGGAACCCGCCGAGCGCGCCCTGACCGGCAGCGGAGCGGACGTCGTCCGGATCGTCGTGACCGATGCGGATCGGGCGAAGCTCGCCGCCCAGCTGGGGTCGGTGGACCGGGTCGCGGGACTGCTTTCGCTCCTCTCCGCTGCCGAGAGCCCCGCTGTTGAGAGCCCTGCTGTTGAGAACGCGACAGAGGAAGCGGCGGATGCGCAGGTCACCGTCCCCTGGGCGTACGCGGCGAACATGGCGCTTCTCCAGGCGATGGACGACGCGGGCCTCGCCGCGCCGCTCTGGTGCGTGACCCGCAACGCGGTCTCCACCGGGCCCACGGACGAGGCGACGGATCCCGCACAGGCGCTCACCTGGGGACTGGGCGCGATCGCGGCGGTCGAGAGTCCCGCGCAGTGGGGCGGTCTGGCCGACCTTCCCACGACGGTGGACGACCTCCTCTGGGAACGTCTCGCGGGTGTGCTGAGCGCGGAGCCGGCCGGACGGGAGATCGAGGTGGCCGTGCGCAAGTCCGGCCTGTACGCGCGACGCCTGATCCACGCGCCCCTGACCGAGGGGGCCGGACCGTCGGCCAGGGGCGGGTGGAACCCGGAGGGCACCGTCCTCGTCACCGGTGGGACAGGCGCGCTCGGTGCGCACGTGGCGGCCTGGTTCGCCGGGCGAGGAGCCAGACACCTGCTTCTGGTCAGCAGGCGGGGGGAGGCGGCACCCGGCGCCGCCGAACTCGGGGCACGGCTCGCCGACCTGGGGACCCAGGTCACCTTCGCCGCGGCGGACGTCGGTGACCGGGACGACCTCGCCCGCGTACTCGCCTCGGTGCCGCCGGAGCATCCGCTGACCGCCGTGGTGCACACGGCCGCCACGCTGGACGACGGTCTGATCGCGGCGCTCACCCCCGACCGGCTGGACCACGCCCTGCGGGTCAAGGCCGTCGGCGCCCGGCATCTGCACGAGCTGACCCGCGATCTCGACCTGTCCGCCTTCGTGCTGTTCTCCTCGGTCGCCGGCATCTGCGGTGTCGCGGGTCAGGGCAACTACGCGCCGGGAAACGCCTACCTCGACGCGCTCGCCGCGCACCGCCGGGCAGCCGGTCTGCCGGCCACCTCGATCGCCTGGGGACAGTGGGCGGGCGGCGGCATCGTCACCTCCGAGGCGGCCCTGACCCTGGCCAGGAACGGCCTCCGCGGCCTCCCTCCCGAACTCGCCGTCACCGCGCTGGGCCAGGCGCTCGATCACGACGAACCCCACGTCGTCATCGCCGACATCGACTGGAAGATCATGTTCGAGCACCGGCCACATCCCCTGGTGAGCGAGCTTCCGAAGATCGTCCAGGCCCGCCTCCAGGCACCCGGGGCCGCTGCCGAGCCGACCGGGACGGACGTTTCCGAACTGGTACGGCAGCTCGCCGATCTGGCGGAGGCGGAGCAGCGCCGGACCCTGCTACGGCTGGTCCGCCTCCAGGTCGCGGCGGTGCAGAGCCACTCGTCCCCCGAGGCGGTCGAGGCCGACAGGAGGTTCCGGGACCAGGGATTCGACTCGCTGGCCGCGGTGGAGCTGCGCAACCGGCTCGGCGCAGCGACCGGGCTGCGGCTGCCTCCCTCGATCGTCTTCGACCATCCCACCCCGACGGCTCTGGCCGGCTACCTGCACGCGGAGCTCGTACCGCGCGCCGACGCGACGGCCACGACGATCACATCGATCCTGGCGGGGATCGAGGCGCTGGAAGCGACCCTCTCGAAGGCCTCGGTGAGCGATGCCGAGCGGGAGGTCGCCGCAGCCCGGCTGCGGAGGCTCACCGCGACATGGGGCGACGTGACGCCGCCTGCGGACGCCGTCACGGACGAGTTGTCGTCGGCGAGCGACGACGAACTCGTCGAGTTCATCAGCAGAACGCTTGGAATCTCCTGAACCGCGTGCTTGAGAGGGACAGACGTAAACCATGAGTGAGGACCAGATCAGGCATCTCCTCAAGCGGGTCACCGCCGAGTTGCACGAGACACGGCAGCGCCTCCAGCGTGTACGGGACGATCAGACCGAACCGATGGCGATTGTCGGGATGGCGTGCCGGTTCCCCGGCGGGGTGAGCTCGCCGGAGGACCTGTGGCGGCTGGTCGCCGAAGGAGTGGACGCGGTCGGGGAGTTCCCCGACGACCGGGGCTGGGATGTGGAGGGCCTGTACGACCCCGATCCCGACCGGCCCGGCAAGTCCTACACCCGCCACGGAGGGTTCCTGGACGGCGTCGCCGAGTTCGACGCGGAGTTCTTCGGGATCTCGCCGCGCGAGGCGCTGGCGGCCGATCCGCAGCAGCGGCTGCTCCTGGAGACCGCCTGGGAGGCGTTCGAGCGGGCCGGAATCGACGTGTCCACCCTGCGGGGCAGCAGGACCGGGGTCTTCGCCGGCATGAACGGTCAGGACTATGCCGCCCGGCTTCCCCAGGTGCCGGAGGCCGTCGACGGCTACCTCAGCATCGGCAACGCGGCGAGCGTGGCGTCGGGCCGGATCGCCTACACGTTCGGGTTCGAGGGGCCCGCGGTCACGGTCGACACGGCGTGCTCGTCCTCGCTGGTCGCCCTGCACCTGGCGGTGCAGTCGCTGCGCTCGGGCGAGTCCGACCTGGCCCTCGCGGGCGGGGTGACGGTGATGACGTCGCCGGTCGGCTTCGTGGAGTTCTCCCGGCAGCGCGGGCTGGCCCCCGACGGCCGGGTCAAGGCGTTCGCCCGGGGAGCGGATGGCACCGGCTGGGCCGAGGGGGTCGGGTTCCTGCTGGTGGAGCGGCTCTCGGACGCACGACGGCTGGGACACGAGGTCCTCGCGATCGTCCGGGGTTCGGCGGTGAACCAGGACGGCGCCTCGAACGGCTTGACGGCGCCGAATGGTCCGTCGCAGCAGCGGGTGATCCGGCAGGCGCTGGCGGGTGCGGGGTTGTCGGTCTCTGAGGTGGATGTGGTGGAGGCGCATGGGACGGGGACCAGGTTGGGTGATCCGATCGAGGCGCATGCGTTGCTGGCGACGTATGGGCAGGGGCGGTCTGCGGGTCGGCCGTTGTGGTTGGGGTCGGTGAAGTCGAATATCGGGCATTCGCAGGCGGCGGCGGGGGTGGCCGGGGTCATCAAGGTGGTTCAGGCGATTCGTCATGGGGTGTTGCCGAAGACGTTGCATGTGGATGAGCCGTCGCCGCATGTGGACTGGTCGGCTGGGGCGGTTGAGTTGCTGAGTGAGGCGCGGGTTTGGCCGGAGACGGGTGGGCCGCGTCGGGCGGGGGTGTCGGCGTTCGGGGTGAGTGGCACGAATGCTCACGTGATCATCGAGCAGGCTCCGGGTGATCCTGTCCTGGCTGGTTCCGGTGTGGTTGACCGGCTGGGAGGCGAGGTGGCCACGGATATCGGATCGGTCGAGGAGGTGGTTCCGGCCGGCTCGGGGGAGTTCGTGCCCGTGCTGAACGGTTCGGCTGCTGGAGAGGTGGTCGCGGCCGGTGGGGTGGTGCCGTGGGTGGTGTCGGGGCGGTCGGTGGCCGGGTTGCGGGGGCAGGCGGCGCGGTTGATCGGGCTGGTGGAGGCGGAGGGGGATCTCGATTCGGGGGATGTGGGCTATTCGCTTGCTCGTGGCCGGGCGGTGTTGGAGGAGCGGGCGGTGGTGGTGGCCGCTGGGCGGGAGGAGTTGCTTTCGGGGTTGGGGTCGTTGGTGGCGGGGGAGTCGTCGGCGGGGGTGGTTCAGGGCCGGGCAGGGGGTGGGCTGGCGTATTTGTTCACTGGTCAGGGCAGTCAGCGTGCGGGGATGGGCCGGGAGTTGTATGGGCGGTTCCCGGTGTTCGCGGCGGCTTTTGATGAGGTGGTCGCGGAGTTGGATCGTCATCTGGGCGGGGTGTCGGTGCGGGAGGCGGTGTTCGGTGCGGCGGGGTTGCTGGATCGGACGGTGTTCACCCAGTCGGGGTTGTTCGCGTTGCAGGTGGCGTTGTTTCGGTTGTTGGAGTCGTGGGGGGTGGCTCCCGACTTTGTGGTGGGGCATTCGGTTGGGGAGTTGTCGGCTGCTCATGTGGCGGGGGTGTGGTCGCTGGCCGATGCGGCCAAGGTGGTGGCGGCGCGGGGCAGGTTGATGCAGGCGTTGCCCTCTGGTGGGGCGATGGCCGCGATCGAGGCCACTGAGCAGGAGGTGCTCGACGCTCTGGCGGGGTTGGACGAGGCGGTTTCGGAGGCGGCCGGTGGGGTGGTGGCCGCGATCGAGGGGCTGGACACCCTGGCGGGGCCGGACGAGGTGGGGACGGAGGCTCCGAGCGGCTTCGGGGTGGGGGGCAGGGCCGCTGGCGGCTCGTTGGTGGTTTTGGGAGATGAGGGCCTTCCAGGCGGCTCTTCTCGGATCTGGTCGGGCAGGGTGGGGGTCGCGGCCGTGAACGGTCCCTCCTCGGTGGTGGTCTCCGGGGACGAGGATCTGGTGTCGGCGGTGGTGGCCGACTTCGCCGGGCGGGGGCGGCGAACCCGCCGTCTGACGGTCAGCCACGCGTTCCACTCCTCCCGGATGGAGCCGATGCTGGCGGAGTTTCGGCGGGTGCTGGAGGAGGTGACGTTCGCCGAGCCGAGGTTCGCGGTGGTGTCGACGTTGACCGGGCAGGTGGCGACCGGCCGGGAGTTGGGTGATCCGGGCTATTGGACGCGGCAGGTAAGAGAGCCGGTCCGGTTCGCCGACGCGGTGACCGCCCTCGATGCGGCGGGGGTGACGACGTTCCTGGAGCTGGGCCCCGATGGGGTGTTGTCGGCGATGGCACGGCAGTCGCTGCCGGAGCGCACCGACGCCGAGCCACATGTGCTGGCCCCCCTGCTGCGCAAGGACCGGCCCGAGGAGGTGAGCGCGCTGCTGGCACTCGGGCAGGCCCACATCCATGGCCGCCCGATCGACTGGGAGGCGATCTTCCCCGGCGCGAGCAAGGTCGACCTGCCCACCTACGCCTTCCAGCGACAGCGCTACTGGCTCGACGCCTCGCCGGTGGGCGCGGCGGACGCCTCGGGGCTGGGATTCGGTGCGGCCGACCATCCGCTGCTCGGCGGCGCGATCGGGCTTGCGGATGCCGACGCCGTACTCCTGACCGGTCGTCTGTCGCTGCGGTCGCATCCCTGGCTCGCCGACCACGCGGTCGCGGGTACGGCCGTGGTTCCCGGCACCGCCTTCGTCGAACTCGCGATCAGAGCCGGTGACGAGGTCGGTGCGGAGGCGCTTGACGAGCTGGTGATCGAGACCCCTCTCCTGCTTCCGGAGAGCGGCGCGGTGCACATCCAGGTGTCGGCCGGTGCCCCGGACGGTGAGGGTGGCCGTGCCGTCGCCGTCCATTCCCGCCCCGAGGGCGCACCGGCAGGCGCCGAGTGGGTCAAGCACGCGGGCGGCCGTGTCGTCCCCGGCTCGGGGCAGAACCTGTTCAGTCTGGCCGCGTGGCCTCCCGCCGACGCCGTGGCGCTCGATGTCACGGACTTCTACGACACCCTGGCCGGAGCCGGTCTGAACTACGGTCCCGCGTTCCAGGGGGTGAAGGCGGCCTGGCGGCAGGGTGAGGTGCTCTTCGCGGAGGTGTCCCTCGCGGAGGGGGAGCGGGAGGACGCCGCCCGGTTCGGCGTGCATCCCGCCCTGCTCGACGCCGCTCTGCACGTCGCGGCGCATGACACCCTGCCGACCACCCCGGCCGGCGGCAACCGGCTGCCCTTCGCCTGGCGGGGCGTCCGCCTGCACGCCTCCGGCGCGTCCGAGGTCCGGGTGCGGCTCGCGCCGACCGGTCCGCAGGATTGGACGGTCCAGGTGGCGGATACCACGGGAGCGCCCGTCGCATCCGTCGAGGGGCTGCGTTCCCGCCTGATCGAGGCGGGCCGGCTGCGCGAGGCGCGATCGGTGTCGCGCGACTCGCTCTTCCAGATCGGCTGGGTCGAGCCGCCCACCATCGATCCCGCCGACGCGGATGTCACCGACGTCGTCGTCATCTCCGGCGATGCCGGCCCGGATCCGTCGGCGGGCGTGGTGCCCGCCGTCCACGAGGTGACGAACCGGGTACTGGCCGAGCTACGGCGATGGCTGGGGGAGGAGCGCGCCGGTTCCGCCCGCGCGGTCGTGGTCACCAGGAACGCGGTGGCCTCCTCCGAGGAGGAGACCGTTGATCCGCGTGCGGCCGCCGTGTGGGGACTCGTGCGCTCGGCCCAGTCGGAGCAGCCGGGGCGGATCGTCCTGGTCGACGGTGACCGCGACCTCAGCGCGGAGACCGTTCGCCGGCTGGCCGCCGGTGAGCCGCAGCTGGCGGTACGGGGAGATCGGATCCTGGTGCCGCGCCTGGTCCGGGCGACGGGCGGTCCGGCCATCGGAGCCGCGCCCCTGAACCCGGAAGGGACCGTGCTGATCACCGGCGGGACAGGAGGGCTCGGTGGCCTGCTCGCCCGGCACGTCGTGACCGGGCACGGTGCCCGGCACCTGATCCTCGCCAGCCGCCGTGGCGATCAGGCTCCCGGTGCGGCCGAGCTACGGGCCGAGCTGGCCGGGCTCGGTGCCCGCGTCGACATCGTGGCGGGGGACGTGGCCGATCGGGCGTTCCTGGAGGAGGTTCTTACGGCGATTCCGGCGGAGCATCCGCTGACCGCCGTCGTGCACACCGCGGGTGTCGTCGACGACGGTGTGATCGCCTCGCTCACCGCCGAGCGCGTCGACGCGGTGCTCCGTCCCAAGGTCGACGCGGCCTGGCATCTCCACGACCTGACGAAGGAGCTCGATCTGGCGTGGTTCGTGCTGTACTCCTCGATCGCCGGGGTCCTGGGCAGTGCGGGACAGGCGAGCTACGCGGCGGCCGGCACCTTCCTCGACGCCCTCGCGGAGCACCGCCGCGGCGCGGGCCTGCCCGCGCTCTCCCTGGACTGGGGCCTGTGGGCACAGAGCACCGGCGTCACCGCGCACCTGACCGACGTCGACCGGGCACGGGCCGCGCGCGGCGGGGTCCGGCCGCTGCCCACCGCAGAGGGGCTGGAGCTGTTCGACGCCGCGCTGCGGCTCGGCCCCGCCGTTCTGGTCCCCGTCCTGCTCGACCTGCCCGCGGTGCGCGCCACGGGGGAGATCCCGCCGTTGCTGCGCGGTCTCGTCCGGCCCCCGCGCCGGCCCGCGCGGGAGGCCGCGGAACGGTCGTCGCTCGCACTGCGGCTGGCCGGACTCGCCACCGACCGGCGGAGCGAACTCCTGCTCGGCCTGGTACGTGCCGAGGTGGCGGCGGTACTCGGGGCCGGCGCCGAGACCGTGCCGGCCCGGCGGGCCTTCGGTGACCTCGGGCTGGACTCCCTGACGGCGGTCGAGCTGCGCAACCGGCTGAACGCGGTGACGGGGCTCCGGCTGCCCGCCACCCTGACCTTCGACCATCCCACGCCCGCCGCGCTGGTCGGCTACCTCCAGGCGGAACTCGGCGGGGAGACCGAGAACGGGCCCGCCGCCCCGGCCGTTTCCGCCCCGGTGAGCGACGACGCGATCGCGATCGTCGGAATGGCCTGCCGGCTGCCCGGCGGGGTGAGCTCGCCGGAGGAGCTGTGGCGGCTGGTCGCCTCGGGCGGCGACGCGATCTCGGAGTTCCCGTCCGACCGGGGCTGGGACCTGCGGGCGCTGTTCGACGCCGATCCCGCGCACCCCGGTACGTCGTACACGAAGCACGGCGGATTCCTGCACGAGGCGGCCGAGTTCGACGCGGAGTTCTTCGGGATCTCGCCGCGTGAGGCGCTGGCGACCGATCCGCAGCAGCGGTTGCTGCTGGAGACGGCATGGGAGGCCTTCGAGGGCGCGGGCATCGATCCGGCCACGCTGCGGGGCAGCAGGACCGGCGTCTTCGCCGGAGTGATGTACCACGACTACGCACCCCGCGTGGGGGAGGCGCCCGCCCCGCTGGAGGGTTACCTGGCCAACGGCAACGCGGGCAGCGTGGCGTCGGGCCGGATCGCCTACACGTTCGGGTTCGAGGGGCCCGCGGTCACGGTCGACACGGCGTGCTCGTCCTCGCTGGTCGCCCTGCACCTGGCGGTGCAGTCGCTGCGCTCGGGCGAGTCCGACCTGGCGCTGGCCGGCGGAGTCGCGGTCATGGCCTCACCCGCCGTGTTCGTCGAGTTCTCCCGGCAGCGCGGGCTGGCCCCCGACGGCCGATGCAAGGCGTACGCGGGGGCCGCCGACGGCACCGGCTGGGCCGAGGGCGTGACCCTGCTCCTCGTCGAGCGCCTCGCGGACGCCCGGCGGCTCGGCCACGAGGTGCTGGCCGTGGTACGTGGCACGGCGGTGAACCAGGACGGCGCCTCCAACGGGCTGACGGCGCCGAACGGCCCGTCGCAGCAGCGGGTCATCCGGCAGGCGCTCACCAACGCCGGGCTCGCGCCCTCGCAGGTGGACGCCGTCGAGGGCCACGGCACGGGTACCACGCTGGGCGACCCGATCGAGGCGCAGGCGCTCATCGCCACGTACGGCCAGGACAGGTCCGATGAGCGGCCGCTGTGGCTGGGCTCGCTGAAGTCGAACATCGGGCACACCCAGGCGGCGGCCGGAGCGGCCGGGATCATCAAGATGGTGCAGGCGATCCGCCACGGCGTCCTGCCCAGGACGCTCCACGTGGACGAGCCGTCGCCGCACGTGGACTGGTCGGCCGGAGCCGTGGAACTGCTCACCGAGGCGCGGTCCTGGCCGGAGACGGGCGCGCCGCGCCGGGCGGGGGTGTCGGCGTTCGGGGTCAGTGGCACCAACGCCCACGTGATCATCGAACAGGCTCCGCCGGTCGAGGCGACGCCCACCCGGGCGGAGCCGCGTGGCGGACCGCTCCCCTGGACGGTGTCGGGCAGGACCCTGGAGGCCCTGTACGGCCAGGCCGCCCGCCTGGCCGACTTCGTCGAGGCTTCCGATGACGCGGCCGAAATCGACCCCCGGGACCTCGGACTCTCCCTCGCCACCACGCGATCGGCCTTCGAGCATCGCGCCGTCGTCCTCGCCGAGGACACCGACAGGTTCGTGTCCGGCCTGCGCGCGCTGGCCGCCGGGACCTCCTCGCCCCGGGTGGTACGCGGTGTCGCGGATGTCGAGGGCGAGGGCAGGGTGGTGTTCGTCTTCCCCGGGCAGGGGTCCCAGTGGGCGGGGATGGCGGTCGGGCTGCTCGACTCCGCTCCGGTGTTCGCCCACCGGCTGGCGGCCTGTGGCCAGGCGCTCTCCCCGTACGTGGACTGGTCGCCCGCAGACGTCCTGCGTGGTGTGCCGGGCGCACCCGATCCGGACCGGGTGGACGTGGTCCAGCCGTTGCTGTGGGCGGTGATGGTGTCGCTGGCCGCCCTCTGGGAGTCCTATGGCGTCCGCCCCGCCGCCGTCGTCGGGCACAGCCAGGGCGAGATCGCCGCGGCGTGCGTGGCCGGAACCCTGTCGCTGGAGGATGCCGCACGAGTCGTCGCGCTCCGCAGCCGTGCCATCCTGGCCCTGGCCGGGAGCGGAGCCATGGCGTCGGTGGCGCTGCCACCGGGTGAGGTGGAGGCCAGGATCACCGGGCTGGCGGGTCGCGTCTCGGTGGCCGCCGTCAACGGTCCCTCGTCGGTGGTGATCTCCGGCGATCCGGACGCGGTGGCCGGGCTCGTCGACGACTACCGGGAGCAGGACGTACGGGCCCGGCTCATCCCGGTGGACTACGCCTCCCACTCCGCGCATGTCGAGCGGGTCCGCGCGGAGGTGGGCGAGGCCCTCGCGCCGATCCGGCCGCGTCCCGGTGACGTGCCGATCCTGTCCACGGTCACCGCCGACTGGATCGGCACGGCGCCGATGGACGCGGACTACTGGTACGCGAACCTCCGTGAGCGGGTCCGGTTCGAGGAGGCCACCCATGCGCTGGCCGAGCGGGGATACGACGTGTTCATCGAGGTCAGCCCCCATCCGGTGCTGACCTCCGGCATCCAGGAGACCCTCGAAGGCACCGGCAGGCCGGGCGCGGTCGTGGCGGGATCGCTGCGCCGCGACCACGGCGGCCTCGACCGGTTCCGCACGTCTCTGGCGGAGGTGTACGTCCGAGGTGTCCCGGTGGACTGGCGGGCGGTGTACCCCGGCGCCCGCCGGGTACCGCTGCCGACCTACTCCTTCCGCCACCGCCGCTTCTGGCTCGACGCTGCGCCCGCCGGAGGCGGACCGCTTGAGGTGCCGACCGTGGCGGAACCCGTGACCCGGTCGATCGCCACGCTGGCCGGAGCCGAGCTGGACGAGGCGCTGGTCGAGCTGGTCCGCGCCGAGTCGGCAGTCGTCCTGGGGCACGACGGCGCGAGCGCCATCGACCTCGGACGGGCCTTCCGGGAGCTTGGCCTGGACTCATTGACCGCCGTCGACCTGCGCAACCGGCTCGGCGCGGCCACCGGCCTGCGGTTGCCGGCCACGCTGGTCTTCGACTACCCCACGCCCGCCGCGATCGTCGGCTATCTCAGGAACGAACTGTCGTCGTCCGGGGAAGCCGTCCGGTTCCCCTCCGCCTCGGCCTCACTCGACTACCTGGAGGCGGTGTTCTCCTCCGGTGCCGAGAACGACCCCGAGTACGCGGAGCTCCTGACCCGGATGCGGGTCCTGCTCGACCGGTGGGGGACGGTCGCGCCACCGGTGGGCGCGGGCATCGACCTGGACTCCGCGACCGACGAGGAGCTGTTCCGGCTCCTCGACCACGACATCGACTCCCTTTGACGCTGAGGAGCGCATCCACCATGGCCGACGAGAAGCTTCGCGAATACCTGAAACGAGCGATCGCCGATGTCCACAGTCTGCGGGGGCGGCTGCACGAGGTCGAGTCCGCGGGCAGGGAGCCGATCGCGATCGTGGGAATGTCCTGCCGGTTCCCCGGCGACGTGAACTCGCCGGAGGACCTGTGGGATCTGGTCGCCGCGGGCCGGGACGCGGTGTCACGGTTCCCCGCGGACCGGGGCTGGGACCTGGACGGCCTGTTCGACCCCGATCCCGACCATCCCGGCACGTCGTACACCCGGTACGGCGGCTTTCTGAGTGACGTCGCGGGCTTCGACGCGGAGTTCTTCGGGATCTCGCCACGGGAGGCGCTGGCGATCGACCCGCAGCAGCGGTTGCTCCTGGAGAGCGCCTGGGAGGTGTTCGAGCAGGCCGGCATCGATCCGGCTCCGCTCCGAGGCAGCCGTACGGCGGTGTTCGCGGGGCTCGCGGGCGGTGACTACGCCGCCGGTTCCAGAACGCCCGAGGAACTGGAAGGCCACCTGGGCATCGGCACGCTGCGCAGTGTGGCGTCGGGCCGGATCGCCTACACGTTCGGGTTCGAGGGGCCCGCGGTCACGGTCGACACGGCGTGCTCGTCCTCGCTGGTCGCCCTGCACCTGGCGGTGCAGTCGCTGCGCTCGGGCGAGTCCGACCTGGCGCTGGCCGGGGGCGTCTCGGTGATGGCGTCGCCGCAGGGGTTCGTGGAGTTCTCGCGCCAGCGTGGCCTGTCGGTGGACGGCCGTTGCAAGGCGTTCGCCGGGGCGGCCGACGGCACCGGCTGGGCCGAAGGTGTCGGGTTCCTGCTGGTGGAGCGCCTGTCGGACGCGCACCGGCTCGGCCACAAGGTGCTGGCGGTGGTCCGGGGTTCGGCGGTGAACCAGGACGGCGCCTCGAACGGGCTGACGGCGCCGAACGGTCCGGCGCAGCAGCGGGTGATCCGGCAGGCACTCGCCGGGGCACGACTCTCCCCGGCGGACGTGGACCTGGTCGAGGCGCACGGCACCGGCACCAGGCTGGGTGACCCGATCGAGGCACAGGCGATCATCGCGACGTACGGTCAGGGGCGGCCCGCCGGTCGGCCGCTCTGGCTGGGCTCGCTCAAGTCGAACATCGGTCACGCGCAGGCGGCGGCGGGCGTCGGCGGCGTGATCAAACTCGTCCAGTCGATCCGTCATGGGGTGTTGCCGAAGACGTTGCATGTGGATGAGCCGTCGCCGCATGTGGACTGGTCGGCTGGGGCGGTTGAGTTGCTGAGTGAGGCGCGGGTTTGGCCGGAGACGGGTGGGCCGCGTCGGGCGGGGGTGTCGGCGTTCGGGGTGAGTGGCACGAATGCTCACGTGATCATCGAGCAGGCTCCGGATGATCCTGCCCTGGCTGGTTCCGGTGTGGTCGACCGGCTGAAAAACGAGGAGGCCACGGATATAGGACCGGCCGAGGAGGTGGTTCCGGCCGGCTCGGGGGAGTTCGTGCCCGTGCTGAACGGTTCGGCTGCTGGAGAGGTGGTCGCGGCTGGGCGGGTGGTGCCGTGGGTGGTGTCGGGGCGGTCGGTGGCCGGGTTGCGGGGGCAGGCGGCGCGGTTGATCGGGCTCGTGGGGGCGGAGGGGGATCTCGATCCGGGGGATGTGGGGTATTCGCTGGCCCGTCGTCGGGGGGTGTTGGAGGAGCGGGCGGTGGTGGTGGCCGCTGACGTGGCGGGTTTCGTCGCGGGGTTGGAGGCGTTGGCGGCGGGGGAGTCGTCGGCGCGGGTGGTTCAGGGCCGGGCGGGGGGCGCTCTGGCTTATCTGTTCACCGGTCAGGGTTCTCAGCGTGCGGGGATGGGCCGGGAGTTGTATGGGCGGTTCCCGGTGTTCGCGGCGGCTTTTGATGAGGTGGTCGCGGAGTTGGATCGTCATCTTCCTGGGGTGTCGGTGCGGGAGGCGGTGTTCGGTGCGGTGGGGGTGCTGGATCGGACGGTGTTTGCTCAGTCGGGGTTGTTCGCGTTGCAGGTGGCGTTGTTTCGGTTGTTGGAGTCGTGGGGGGTGGCTCCTGACTTTGTGGTGGGGCATTCGGTTGGGGAGTTGTCGGCTGCTTATGTGGCGGGGGTGTGGTCGCTGGCGGATGCGGCCAGGGTGGTGGCGGCGCGGGGCCGGTTGATGCAGGCGTTGCCCTCTGGTGGGGCGATGGCCGCGATCGAGGCCACTGAGCGGGAGGTGCTCGACGCTCTGGCAGGGCTGGACAGGGCGAATATCCCGGATGTTCCGGGGGCGGCCGGTGGGGCGGTGGTCATGGGGGCTCCGGCGGAGCCGGGCGAGGTGCGGACGGACACTTCGAGCGGCTTCGGGGTGGGGGCTACGGCCGTCGGCGGCCCGTTGGTGGTCTCTGGAGATGAGGACCTTCCGGGCGGCTCCCATCGGATCTGGTCGGGCAGGGTGGGGATCGCGGCCGTCAACGGGCCCTCCTCGGTGGTGATCTCCGGGGATGAGGATCTGGTGTCGGCCGTGGTGGCCGACTTCACCGGGCGGGGACGGCGGAGCAGGCGGCTGACGGTCAGTCATGCGTTCCACTCCTCCCGGATGGAGCCGATGCTGGCGGAGTTTCGGCGGGTGCTGGAGGAGGTGAGGTTCGCCGAGCCGCGGATCGCGGTGGTGTCGACGTTGACCGGGCGGGCGGTGACCGGTGGTGAGCTGGGTGATCCGGGCTACTGGGTGCGGCAGGTAAGAGAGCCGGTCCGGTTCGCCGACGCGGTGGGTGTGCTGGACGCGGCGGGGGTGACGACGTTCCTGGAGCTGGGGCCTGACGGGGTGTTGTCGGCGATGGTGCGGCAGGTGTTGTCGCCGGAGCGGGTGGTGGTTCCGGTGTTGCGGCGGGAGCGGTCGGAGGAGGTCTCGGTGGTGACCGCGTTGGGTCACGCGTTCGTGCATGGCAGTCCGATTGATTGGGAGGTGGTCTTTCCCGGTGCGGGCAAGGTGGACCTGCCCACCTACGCCTTCCAGCACCGGCGCTACTGGCTCGAATCCGCGCCGCAGGGAGTGGCAGACGCCTCGGGTCTGGGGCTGGCCCCGGCGAACCATCCGCTGCTGGGCGCCGCCGTGGCGTTCGCCGACGTCGACGCGACCCTGCTCTCCGGGCGGCTCTCGCTGCGGACCCATCCCTGGCTGGCCGACCACGCGGTCATGGGCACCGTCATCGTGCCGGGCACCGCCCTGGTGGAGCTCGCCGTCAGGGCCGGTGACGAGGTCGGTCTCGACACCCTGGACGAGCTGGTGATCGAGGCCCCCCTCGTGCTCCCCGAACGCGGGGCGGTGCACGTCCAGGTCGCCGTCGGCGGGCTCGACCACGCGGGCCGTCGCTCCGTCGCGGTGTACTCGCGCCCCGCCGAGGCCCAAGAAGGAGCGGAGTGGACGCGGCACGCCGCGGGATTCCTCACGACGGCACCGAGGGAGGAGCCGGTATCGCTGGAGGTGTGGCCGCCGGAGGGCGCGACCCCCGTCGAGATCGACGACGTCTACCCGGTACTCGCCGAGGCCGGTCTGTCGTACGGGCCCGCCTTCCAAGGACTGAGAGCGGCCTGGCGCGCGGCGGACGCGTTCTTCGCCGAGGTCGAGCTTCCCGAGCCGCGGCGGGCTGAGGCGGGACTCTTTGGAATCCACCCCGCCCTGCTCGACGCGGCGCTGCACATCGCGGCCCACCACGGGCTGCGCGACAGCCCACCCGGCCAGAACCGCCTGCCCTTCGCCTACAGCGGCGTACGGCTGCACGCCTCGGGGGCGGCGGCTCTGCGCGTCCGGCTGACGCTGCACGGCGAGGACGAGCTGTCCCTGCACGCCGCCGACGCCTCGGGCGCCCCGGTGGCGACCGTCGACTCCCTTCGGGCCCGGCTGATCTCGGCCGGACAGCTCCGGGCGGCCCGGCCCGCCGAACGCGACGCGCTGTTCCAGCTGACCTGGGCGGAGGTGGCCGTCGCGACCCCGTGGACCGGCCCGGAACCCGACGTCGTCCTCGTGCCGGGGACCGAGTTCGAGCCGGCCGATCTGCCGGCCGCCGTGCACGATCAGGTGAACCGGGTACTCGGGCTCCTGCACGAGTGGCTCTCTCCCGGACGGCCGGAGTCGTCACGGCTTGTCGTCGTGACCAGGAACGCGGTGGCCACCGCGGAGGAGGAGAGTCCCGACGTCGTGACGGCACCGGTCTGGGGGCTGGTCAGGTCCGCGCAGGCCGAGCATCCCGGCCGGATCGTCGTCGTCGATGTCGCGGACGCGTCACCCGACGCCGTCAGGGAGGCGGTCGCCGCCGCTCTCGGTTCCGGTGAGCCACAGGTGGCCGTCAGGAACGGCAGGGTGCTCGCCCCCCGGCTCGCCCGGATGGCGGCGCCGGACACCGAGGGGCGGCGGTGGAACCCCGAGGGGACCGTGCTGATCACCGGGGGCACGGGCGCCCTGGCGGGCCAGCTCGCCCGGCACCTGGTGGCCGTGCGCGGAGTCCGCCATCTGGTGCTCGTGGGCAGGCGGGGAGAGCAGGCCCCCGGGGTCGCCGAACTCAGCGAGGAACTGACCGGGCTCGGCGCGCGGGTCGCCGTCGTGGCGGCCGACGCCGCCGACCGGGACGCCCTCTCCGCGGTGCTGGCCGGCATCCCGGCGGCTCATCCGCTGACGGCGGTCGTGCACACCTCCGGCATCGTCGACGACGGCGTGATCACCTCGCTCACGCCGGACCGCGTCGACGACGTGCTGCGTCCCAAGGTCGACGCCGCCTGGAACCTGCACGAGCTGACCCGCGACCACGACCTGGCCGCCTTCGTCCTCTACTCCTCCGTCGCCGCGCTCCTCGGCGGGCCGGGACAGGGCGGCTACGCGGCGGCCAACACCTTCCTGGACGCACTGGCCGTACATCGCAGGGCTCTCGGACTGCCCGCGCTCTCGCTGGCGTGGGGTATGTGGGCGCGGCCGAGCGGCGTCACCGCGCACCTGACCGACGCCGACCGCGCCCGCGCCGCGCGCGCCGGGATCCGGGCCCTTGCCGACGCGGAGGGGCTGGCGCTGTTCGACGCCGCGCTCCGGCTCGACCACGCGTTCCTCGTCCCCGCCCCGCTCGACCTCACCGCGCTGCGGGCGGGCGGAGCGGAACCGCCCCCGCTGCTGCGCGATCTGGTCAGGCCGCTACGGCGAGCGGTCAGGACCTCCACGGCGACCGGCCCCGCGCTGGCCCACCGTCTGGCCAGGCTGCCCGAGGAACAGCACGCTCAAGCCGTGCTCGACGTGGTCACGGCGGAGGTGGCGGTGGTCCTGGGCACGTCGGCCGGGGCCGTCGCGCCGGATCGCCCGTTCAACGACCTCGGGCTGGACTCGCTCACCGCCGTCGAGCTGCGCAACCGGCTGGACGCGCTGACCGGTCTGCGGCTGCCCGCGACGGTCACCTTCGACCACCCCACGCCCGAGGCCCTCGTCGGCTACCTGCTGCCGGAGCTCGCGAGCGTTCCCACGCCCGACGTGCCCGCGGCGGAGACCTCGGCGGCAGGGCAGGGGCCGCTCTCCGATCTCTACCGCCAGTTGTGCGGCCGGGGCGAGTTCGCCGCCGCCGCCGAGCTGATCGGCGTGGTCTCCCACCTGCGGTCGAGCTTCGGCGCGGCGGAGGCCGCCCGGCACGCCATCTCGCCGATCCGGCTGGCCTCCGGCGACGCGCCGGTCACGCTGGTCTGCTTTCCGGCGGTCAGCGCCATCTCCGGCCCGCACGAGTACGCCCGTTTCGGCCACGCCATGCGCGGCGAGCGGGACGTCCACGTGGTGCCGTCACCCGGATACGCGCCGGACGACCTCCTGCCCGACAGCGAGGAGACGTTCGTCCAGATGCACGCCGACACGGTGGAGCGGCTGGTCGGCGACGGCCCGTTCGTGATCCTCGGCCGGTCCATGGGCGGCTGTATCGCGCATTCGGTGGCGGCCGAGCTGGAGAACCGCGGCATCCCGGCGGCCGGGCTCGTCCTGATCGACTCCTACCCGATCGAGAGCCCGACGCTGGAGGGCATGCGGGACTGGTGGCTGGCCGCGATGCTCACCGGGATGGTGGAGCGCATCGAGCGCTACCGGATGGTCTGGAGCGACGCGAGCCTCACCACCATGGGCGCGTACGGCCGGATCCTGGCCGACTGGCAGCCCAAGCCGATCGGCGCCAGGACCCTCGTCGTCCGAGCGGAGGAGCCGCTGCGCGGCACCGTCGTCGACCCCACCGGACGGCTCGACTGGCGGGCCTTCTGGCCGTTGCCGCACGAGACCGTCGATGTGCCCGGCGACCATTTCACAGTGCTCGAAGAGCACTCCGAGACGACGGTGGCGGCGGTCCGCTCCTGGATCGACGTGCTCGTCCCGTCCACACAGGAGAGGAACGCATGAGTGTTCAGGTAGCGGTCGTCACCGGTGCCGCGTCCGGCATCGGAAGGGCCACCGCGGAGCTGTTCGCCGACAGGGGCGTCCGGGTCGTCGCGGTCGACGTGGCGGGGGAGGGGCTGGAGAAGCTCTCCGCCCTCCACGGCGTCGTCCCACTCGTCGGGGACGTGTCCACCGAGGAGACCAACGCCGCCATGGTCGACCTCGCCGTCCGCGAGTTCGGGCGGTTGGACGCGGTGGTGCTCAACGCCGGGATCAGCGGCGCCGGGCCCCTGGAGTCGCCCGGGGCCATCGAACGGTTCGACCGGATCCTCGCCGTCAACGTGCGCGGCACGGCGCTGGGCATCCGGGCCTCGCTGCCGGCCCTGCGAACGGCGGGTGGGGGCTCGATCGTGGTGACCTCGTCGGTCTCGGGCCTGGGCGGTGATCCGCTCACCTGGGCGTACAACGCCTCCAAGGCGGCGGTGATCAACCTGGTGCGCGGCGCGGCGATCGACTACGCGGTGGAGAACATCAGGGTCAACGCCATCGCCCCCGGCGGGACGGTGACCGCGCTGACCGCGGGCGTGCTGTCTCACCCCACGCTCGGACCGGCGGTGACCGAGCGCATCCCGCAGCGGCGCTGGGCGGAGCCACGCGAGCAGGCCGAGGTCGTCTGGTTCCTGACCTCGCCCGCCGCGTCGTACGTCACCGGCGTCACCATCCCCGTCGACGGCGGCCTCAGCGCCAACAACGGCATCCTGCTCCCGCCCGCCTTCCCGGGCGACGCGCCCAGATAGGAGTCTCACGATGAGCACGGAAACGAACAAGGACGTGGCGCGGCGCCTCTACGAGGAGTTGATCACTCTGCGGCGCCCGGAGCTGCTTGAGGAGATCATCGCCGAGGACGCCGTCGACGAGACGATCCCGCCGGGAGCCGGCCCCGGAGGCAGGGAGGACTTCCGCGACCACATCCGGGGGGTCTGGCAGACCGTCGAGAACGTCAAGGCCACCGTCACGGACCTGATCGCGGAAGGCGACCGGGTGGTGGTCTTCTGGCGGATCGAGGGCGTCCACCGCGCTCCCCTGTTCGGCGTCCCCGCGAGCGGACGGCATTTCATTGGAAACAGCGTCAGCCGGATAACGTTCAAGGACGGGAAGATCGTGCGGTACAACGTTCTCCCGGACCGCCTCGGCATCATCCAGCAGATCTCCTGAACGGGCGCCGATAAATGGATGAATTATCACTGGAGGACGTTTCCGACATTCGCGGGACGCTCGCGTTGTTCTCCCATCTCTTCGACAACGGAGAGGTCGCCGACCTCGGCCGGGTGTTCACCGAGGACGCGGTGATCAAGCTGACCAGGGGAGCCGGGCGTTCCGTGCGCGGGTTGCCCGCCATCGGCGAGTTCGCGCTGAGCCTGAGGCCGCACGGGCCTGACCACCAGACCCTTGACACGCATGTCTTCGTGGACGGCGACGGTGTCGTCAGGGCGCGGAGCCGATACCTCGCGGTGCTTCCCGACGGGAGTGTGCACAACGGCGACTACCTCGACGTTCTGCGGCGCACCCCCCAGGGGTGGCGCATCGGGCTGCGGGTCTCCGTTCCCCGATATCCACTGGCCAATGGAATTTCCGGGTAGGGGTTACTAGGGGTGTTTCCGGTGCGAACCCCGGTTTAATCTTTCGGCAAAAGTCAATTCCGACTCCTTCTATTGCCAACCCGCCGGAGCGGTGAAATGCACGTGCTCAAAAAATTCGGGCTGTCGTCGCGAACCAGAATCGGGGTGATGGCCGGCGCCATGCTTCTGCTGGCCGCCTGCGGCTCGCCCGCCACCTCCTCCGGCGGCACGAGCGGTTCGGTGTCGGCCGCTCCCGTCAGGGGCGGGGCGCTGACCTTCGCGGCCGACACCGAGCCGGTCTCCTTCGACATCCACGTCAGCTCGCAGGACATCACCGGGGCGATCCTCCGCAACGTCTTCGACTCACTGATCGCAGAGGACTCCTCGGGCAGGTTCCACCCGTGGCTCGCCGAGTCCTGGGAGGTGGCTCCCGATCTCAAGAGCTACACCTTCCGCCTCCGCAAGGACGTCAAGTTCCACGACGGCACGCCCTTCGACGCGGAAGCGGTGAAGGTCAACTTCGATCGCATCGCCGACCCCGCGACCAAGTCACAGCTCGCCTCCAACCTCCTCGGTCCCTACACCGGGACCACGATCGTCGACCCGCACACGGTGAAGGTCGAGTTCTCCGCGCCCTTCGCACCGTTCCTGCAGGCCGCGAGCACGGCCTACCTCGGCTTCTACTCGCCGAAGACGATCGCGGCCAACGCGGCCACGCTCGGCTCCGGCGGGGCCGTCGGCGTCGGCACCGGACCGTTCGTGTTCACCGGCTACACCAAGGGCCAGGAGGCGGTCCTGACCAGGAACGCCGACTACGCCTGGGGCCCCGGCACCGGTGGCCACACAGGTCCCGCCTACCTCGACAAGCTGACCGTCCGGTTCCTGCCGGAGGCCTCGGTCCGGGTCGGTTCGCTGAACAGCCGCCAGATCGACGTCGCCGCGGCGATCCCGCCGGCCAACGCGAGGACCGTCGAGGCCAACGCCGACCTCTCGCTGCTCAAGGCCGACTATCCCGGTGGGAACTACAGCATCTACTTGAACGCTTCCAAGCCTCCCCTCAACGACGAGAAGGTCCGCAAGGCACTCCAGCGGGGGATCGACGTCGACACCAACGTCAAGGCGCTCTACTTCGGTCGGTTCGCCAGAGCGTGGAGCCCGCTGGCGCCGACCACCCCCGGCTACAACGCGGCGCTGGAGAACAGCTGGCCGTACGACCAGGTCCTGGCCGGCAAGCTGCTGGACGAGGCCGGCTGGACCGGCAGGGACGCCGACGGCTACCGGACGAAGGACGGCAAGCGCCTGGTCGTCGACTGGCCGCTGCTGCCCGCCCAGTACGTGCGCGACCAGCGCGACATCCTCGGGCAGGCGTTCCAGGCCGACCTCAAGAAGATCGGCGTCGAGGTCACCCGGCCCCAGGCCGACATCGGCACCTACCTCGAGCGGGTCTACGGCGGCAAGGCCGACCTGGCCGACTACAGCTGGTCGCGCTTCGAACCGGACGTGCTGTGGCTCCTGTTCAACGGCGCCAGCCGGCCCCAGAAGGGCGGGCAGAACGCCACGTTCCTCAACGACCCCGACCTGACCACGTGGACCGACCAGGGCCGGGCCACCCTTGACGAGACCGTCAGGAAGGACGTGTACGGCAAGACCCAGCAGCGTGCCGTCGACCTCGCGCTGGTGATCCCCGTCTACACCCAGTCGCAGGTGCTCGGCCTCGGCAAGCAGGTACGCGGGCTCACGCTCGATTCCAACGCCTGGCCGCTGTTCTACGACGTGTGGCTCGCCAAGACGGCGCAGTGAGGACTCTCGCCAAGCGGCTGGGGGCAGGGCTCGCGGTGCTGTACGGCGCCGCGACCCTCGCCTTCGTCGCCCTCCAGCTCATCCCGGGAGACCCCGTCGCGACCCTGCTGGGACCGGCCACCACGGCATCGGCCGAGGTCAGGCAGCACATCAGGGCCGAGTTCGGGTTCGACCGGCCGGTGCTCATCCAGTACCTCGGCTACCTGGGCAAGGTCGTCACCGGCGACCTGGGCTCCTCGTACCAGCTCCAGCGGCCGGTATGGCAGCTGATCGGCGACCAGCTCGGCGCCACCGTGCAGCTCGCCGCGGCCGCGATCACCCTCGCCGTTCTGATCGCGCTGGTGTCGGCGGTGGCGACGGCCGGACGGCGCCGCGGCGTGCGGGCCGCGGCGACGGCCTGGGAACTGGTGGCCGTCTCGCTGCCCTCGTACTGGCTGGGCATCCTGCTGCTGACCGCGTTCTCCTTCCAGCTCCGGCTCTTTCCCGTCATCGGCGCGCAGGACCTGGCGGCGCTGGTGCTGCCCGCGCTCACCCTGGCCCTGCCGATCGCCGGTGTCCTCGCGCAGGTGCTGCGCGAGGGGCTTGAGACCGCGCTGGCACAGCCGTTCGCGATCACCGCTCGGGCGCGGGGCCTGGGCCAGACCGCCGTCCGGCTACGTCATGCGCTCCGGCACGCGGCGGTGCCGCTCGCCACCCTCACGGGATGGCTCGTCGGGACGTTGCTCGGCGGCGCCGTCCTGGTGGAGACGGTCTTCGGCCGCTCGGGCATCGGCGCGCTCACGCTGCAGGCGGTGGGAAACAAGGACATGCCGGTGGTGATGGGCGTGGTGTTGCTGTCGGCCTTCGTGTTCGTCCTCATCTCCACGGTCGTCGACCTGCTGTACGCGCTCATCGATCCGCGGCTACGGGCCGGGTGATCGCGTGGCGCCGCTCTCCGTCCGTATCCCCGCCCGCTGGGGGCTCGCCGTCCGGCGCGGGCCGTCGGTGCTCGCCTGGGCCGTGCTCGTCCCGATCGCGCTGGCCGCCCTCGCGCCGGAACTGCTGGCCGCGTCCTCGCCGATCACCATCGATCCCGTCCATGCCCTGCTACCACCCGGCGCCGAGCACTGGTTCGGCACCGACCAGCTCGGCCGCGACCTGTTCACCCGGGTCGTCCACGGCGCCAGGCCGTCCCTGCTCCTGGGGTTGGGCTCGACCTGTCTCGCCGTCATCGGGGGAGCGGTGCTCGGCCTCGCCGCCGCGCTGGGCGGGCGCCTGGCCGACCAGGCGGTCATGCGGGTGGCCGACATCCTGCTCTCCCTGCCCCAGCTCCTGGTCGCCCTGCTGGTGATCACCGTCCTGGGCGGTGGGACCGCCAACGTGGTGCTGGCCATCGCCATCGCCTTCGTCCCCGGGTACGCGCGGGTCGTCCGCGCCGAGGCCCTGGTGGTGCGCAGGTCGGGGTACGTCGAGGCGGCCCGCGGGCTCGGGCTGCGGCGCTCGACGCTGATCGTGCGGCACATCCTGCCCAACGCCCTCGGCCCGCTGCTGGTGCTGGCAGGCGTCGGCTTCGGCACGGCGCTCATCGCCGGATCCGGGCTGAGCTTCCTCGGCTTCGGCACGAGACCGCCCGCACCGGAATGGGGAGCCATGCTGTCGGAGGGCCGTGACTTCCTGCAGACGGCCTGGTGGATCGGGCTGTTCCCCGGGGCGGCCATCACGGCCACGGTGATCGCCGTGAACGTGATCGGCCGCTCCGCCCAGAGCCGCTTCACCAGGAGGACGCGGTGATCGTGGTCGAAGGACTCGACGTCGTCTTCCATCTCGACGGCGAGCGGATCCACGCGGTGCGGGACGTGTCGTTCGCGGTCGCGCCCGGCGAGTGCCTGGCCATCGTCGGGGAGTCGGGCTCCGGCAAGAGCGTCACCGCGCGCACCCTCGTCGGCCTGGCCGGCGAGCGGGCCTCGGTCAGTGCCCGCCGGCTCACCTTCGAGGGCGACGACCTGACGACCCTGACCGAGTCGGGCTGGCGCGCGGTCCGGGGTCGCCGGATCGGCCTGGTGCTCCAGGACGCGCTGGTGTCGCTGGACCCGCTCAGGACTGTGGGAGCCGAGGTCGCCGAGACGCTGCGCACCCACCGGGTCGTGGACCGGGCGGGCATCGGCGAGCGGGTGCTGTCACTGCTGGCCGACGTCGGCATCCCCGACCCGGCCCGGCGGGCGCGCCAGCACCCGCACGAGCTCTCCGGCGGTCTGCGGCAGCGGGCGCTCATCGCGTCCGTGATCGCCGCGGGACCGCGCCTGCTCGTGGCCGACGAGCCCACCACCGCGCTGGACGTCACCGTGCAGGCGCAGATCTTCGCGCTGCTGCGCGGGCTGACGGAGGGCGGCGCGGCCCTCCTGCTGATCAGCCACGACCTGGCCGTGGTGTCCAGGCTCGCCGACCGCATCGCCGTCATGTACGGCGGGCTGATCGTCGAGGAGGGCCCGGCCGCCCGGCTGCTCGCCGATCCCCGGCATCCGTACACCCAGGCGCTCATCGCCGCCGTGCCCGCCGCCCACGCCAAGGGCACGGCGCTGTCCGTCGCGGCGGCCGGGCGGCCCGCGCCGGGACCGGGCGGATGCCCATACGCCGCCCGCTGCGCGCACGCCGACCAGCAGTGCCGAGACAAGCTCCCGGATCCCGCCGAGGTCGAGGCGGGGCACCGGGTCCTGTGCTGGCATCCTGGATCGCGCATCCCCGAGCCTCCCCGGCTCACCACGGCACGGCGGGAACCCCTCCGAGAGGGGGCTGTAGTGCTGGCGGCCGAGGGCCTTTCCAAACGGTTCCGCACCCCCGACGGGGGCTGGCAGGACGCGGTCAGGGATGTGTCGTTCCAGCTCAGAGCGGGGGAAACGCTGGGTCTGGTCGGCGAGTCCGGATCGGGCAAGACGACCGCCGCCCGTATCGCGCTCGGCCTGCTGGAACCCGACGAGGGTGTCGTACGGCTCGGTGGCGAGCCGTGGAGCGGCGTGCCCGAGCGCGACCGCAGAACGAGGCGGCGCCGGATCCAGGCCATCTACCAGGATCCGCTCGGCTCGTTCGACCCCCGCTACCCGGTCGGGCGGATCGTCGGCGAGGCGGTGGCCCTGACCGGTGCCCGGCGCAGGGAACGCCGCGACCGGGTCGTCGAGCTGCTCGACCAGGTCGGGCTGCCGGCGGCCACGGCGGGACGCCACCCGCTCGAACTGTCCGGCGGCCAGCGGCAGCGGGTCGCCATCGCCCGGGCGCTGGCCCCGTCACCGGAGGTGATCGTCTGCGATGAGCCGGTGTCGGCGCTCGACGTCTCGATCCAGGCGCAGATCCTCGACCTGCTCGCCACACTGCAACGCGACCTGGCGGTGGCGATGCTGTTCATCTCGCACGACCTCGGCGTCATCCACCACGTCAGCGATCGGATCGCGGTGATGAAGGACGGGCGGATCGTCGAGACGGGAGACGTCGCGGACGTGTTCGCCCGCCCCTCCGAGCCGTACACCGCGGAACTGCTCGCCGCTGTCCCCACCCTCGCACCGGAACGGAGCCGACGATGACGATCATCACCGAGGTGGCGCCGGACCACCGGTCCCCATTGGTACGGCTGGCCCGGCTGCTGGACGAGGGGTCGACGGTCCCGGCGCACGAACCCGACGGCAGCGGCGTCACCGCGGTGCGCGGCCGGGTCGGCGGGTCTCCGGTGCTGGCGTACTGCACCGACGCCACCACGATGGGCGGCGCGCTGGGCATGGACGGCGCGTTGCGGATCGCCTCGGCGATCGACGAGGCTGTCGTCCGCCGGTGGCCGGTGGTCGGGCTCTGGCACTCCGGCGGTGCCCGCCTGGCCGACGGTGTGGAGTCCATGGACGGAGTGGGGCGCATGTTCCAGGCCATGATCCGCGCCTCGGGACGGGTTCCGCAGATCTCGGTGGTGCTGGGCCCGGCGGCGGGCGCGGCGGCCTACGGGCCGGCCCTCACCGACATCGTGATCATGTCGGAGGAGGGACGGGTGTTCGTCACCGGGCCCGACGTCGTCCACACCGTCACCGGCGAGCGGATCGACATGGCCGGGCTCGGCGGCCCGGAGGTGCACTCCCGCAAGTCGGGTGTCGTCCACGTGGTGACCGAGTCGGAGTCCGCGGCCTACCTGCGGGCCCGCCGCATCACCGGCCTGCTGGCGCGTCCCGGCGCGTTCGACCCGGGCCAGGCCGCCGGGGCCGACCCCGGCCTGGCCGGGCTGCTCCCCGACCAGCCGCGCCGCGCGTACGACGTGCGGCCACTGCTCCGGCGGATCCTCGACGGGGGCGGTGACGCGCTGGAGGAGCTCCAGCCGAAATGGGCGCCCAACATGGTGATCGGCCTCGGCAGGCTTGGTGGACGCGCCGTCGGCGTCGTCGCCAACAACCCGCTGCGCAAGGGCGGCTGCCTGGACTCCCTCAGTGCGGAGAAGGCCGCCCGGTTCGTCCGTACCTGCGATGCCTTCGGGCTGCCTCTCCTCGTGATCGTCGATGTTCCCGGCTACCTTCCCGGGGTGGGACAGGAGTGGGAGGGAGTCGTACGGCGAGGTGCCAAGCTGCTGCACGCCTTCGGCGAGGCCGTGGTGCCCCGGGTCACCCTGGTCACCCGCAAGTCCTACGGGGGCGCCTACATCGCGATGAACTCCCGCTCCCTGGGGGCCGACGCCGTCTTCGCCTGGCCGGACGCGGAGGTCGCCGTGATGGCGGCCGAACCCGCGGTCAACGTGCTGCACCGCAAGAGGCTCGCCGCGGCCCCGGAGACCGAGCGGGAGGCGCTGCGCGGCGCGCTCGTCGAGGAGCACCGCCGGGTGGCCGGCGGCGTCGATCGCGCGCTCTCCCTCGGCGTGATCGACGAGGTCATCGACCCCGCCGACACCCGGCGGCGGCTGGTGGCGGCCTTCGCCGCCATCCCCGAGTCCCGTGGCCGGCATGGGAACATCCCGCTCTGACGCGCCGCCCCCTTTGACCGGTCGGCGGCCGGTGTCCTTCCGGCCGAAGCCGGACACCGGCCGCCGACCGGGGAAACCCCGGATGGCCGCCCGGGATTTCCCCGGACGGCCGACCGAGCGGATCGGCGGCGTCTAGAACGCCGTCACCATGCCGACGGCGCCGGAGGCGCGACGACCGGCGGACGGTCGTCGCAGGTGATGGTGTTCGGCAGTTCCCACGCTGCGAGCCAGGGGCCGGTGGTGCCGCCCCCGTCGTTGCCGCCGAGGTCCGTCAGCGAGAACTCCGAGCCGGTGGACGGGAAGTTGAACGCCCCGCAGTTGTTGACGCCGACCGCGCCGACGTTGCGGGCGTCCACGTTCTCGAAGGACGCCGAGCCCTTCACCCGGGCGCTGACCACGGAGGTACCGGTGCCGTCGACCCTGATGTCCTTGAAGTGGACGTTGGTGATCGAGTACAGGTCCTTCACCGGCCAGTCGCTGACCAGCATGATCGCGTTGTAGGTGTTGTCGAGGAAGTGGTTGCCGACCACCTGGATGTCGGCGTCGATGTTCTTCTCCAGCGCGTAGAACCAGATGGCTCCCAGGCCGATGTTCCAGTTCAGCTCGTAGGTACCGGCCCGGACCGTGGTGTTGTCCTTGACCCACAGGTGCCCGGCGAAGGCCTCGGCGCCGAAGCGGGAGCCGACCTGGATGGCGCTGCCCTCCCGGATCGGGTCGGCGACGAGGTTGTTCGAGATGGTGTTGTCGGTGCCGCCGTAGACGGCGATGCCGTTCGCGAGGACGGGCGTCTGCACGGTGTTGTGGTCGAAGGTGTTGCCGGCGTTGGAGGTCTTCTCCGACCACATCGCCAGGCCGTCGTCTCCGGAGTTGCGGATGAAGTTGTTCGACACGACCGAGTTCGTGACGCCGGTGTGGAAGTTGAGACCGTCGGCGATCTGGTCGACGATGACGTTGTTGGTGATCTTGAGGTTCGTCATCGGTCCGTCGAACCACAGGCCCACCTTGGTGTGGCGGATGTGGAGGCCGTTGATGGTCGAGTTGCTCATCGCCCCGCCGACGCCGTTCACCTGGTCGGTGTCGATGCGCTCGCGGACGTCGCCTTCGATCGCGAAGCCGGACAGGTGGACGTTGTCGCTGCCGCCGGCCGAGGCGTCCTTGCCGTAGAAGCCGACGCCGGTGTGCACCGAGCCGTCGGGGGCCGGCGCGGGCAGTGTGACCTCGCGGCCCTTGATGATCGTGTACCAGTTGCCCGCGCCCTCGATCGTCACGTCGTCGACGATGATGTGGCGGTTCACCTGGTAGGTGCCCGGCGGGATGTAGACCTTGAGGCGCTTGCTCTTGGCGAAGGCGATCGCCCTGTCGAACGCGTTGGCGGAGTCGCGCCGCCCGAGCGGGTCGGCGCCGAAGGCCAGCACGTTCGCCGCGACGAGCCTGACATGCGGAGCGCCGACGAGGTGCGAGTCGAGCAGGTCGATGACCGTCCAGGCGGCGTTGCTCCCGGCGGGAACCGTGAGCCGCACCCTGTCACCGGCGCGGTAGGTCCTGCCGAGCAGGAGGCGCTGCTCGTCGTAGAAGTGGCTCGGACGGAACGGCTTGGTGATCGCCGGAGTGGGCGTGGTGGCGGCGGGCACGCAGGCGCACTCGGTGATCCACCAGTCGGGGTGGAGCAGGTCGGCGTTCGGGTCGTTGGAGAACGGATACTGGTTGTACAGCCACGCGTACTGCGAGGTGAGGGTCATGGACTTCTTGGCCCCGCCGTTCACCGTGACGTTGAGCGGCGCGGTGATGCCGCCGCCGTTGGGGGCGTCCGGGATGCTGTAGCGCACGGTGATCGCGTTGGCCGCGCGCGGCAGGGTGAACTCGACGTGCTGCCCGGGCGTCAGCTTGACCGCTCTGCGACCCGACGCCTCCGACGGCAGCGTGTACGCGGTGCGGTCCGGGCCGATGACCGTGCCGTTCGTCGCGGCGTTCTCCGCCTCCTGCTCGGCGAAGTCGACGCTCGCGCCCCGGCCCGCGACGAGTGACGGGTCGAGGCCGGCGCGAGTCACCACGGGCGTCGAGGCTCCGTTCGCGTTCTTGTCGGCAAGGGCCGTGCCACCGAGCACGACGCTGAGACCGACGGTGACCGCGGTCACCGCTGCGACCGCCACCGTGGCCCTTCGCGGTGGCCTGCCGGACCACCTCGCCGCGGTTCCTGTGCTGATCAGTGACATCGCATGCTCGTTTCTCTCGGGGGGTGAACACCTCAGGACGCCCGGGGGAGCGACCGTCCTGAGGTGAGGCGACATTAGGACCCCCGAACCCCGCCCCACAAGGCTCGTGCGAAATAGTTTCGTAATCTTGTTCTCTAGCTGCACATGTCCATCAAGTTCTTGCGGCAGCTGTCCTGAGTTGTTGTGAAGTTCTCGCAACACACGACCGGCCGGAGGCGAGCCTGACGCCTGTCTGTCCGCACGGGGACATCCGACTTTCGTCAGGGGTGGTCGTGGCCGATCGTCGGATACCCCCGGGGCCGCCGGTTTCTAGGTTCTTCAGCATGAAACGCGACCTCATCGGCCTGGCAGTGGGATTCGGCCTGGCAGTGACCCTGGCAGTGCCCCTGACAGTGACCCTGGCCGCGGCTCCCGCCGCGCAGGCCGGACCACCCGCCGCCGAGCCGACCGCCGAGCCGACCCCGGCCGACATCGACGCCTACCTGGCCAGGACCATGGAGTCCACCGGGCTGCCCGGGATGTCCGTCGTCGTGACGCACGGCGGCAAGATCGTGCACGCCGCCGGATACGGGCGCGACTCGGCCGGCGAACCGGTCACCGAGAACACTCCGATGCGGGTCGCCTCGGTCAGCAAGTCGTTCACCGCCATGGCCGTCATGACACTGGTCGACGACGGCAGGATCTCCCTGGACGAGCCGGTCGCCGGGCGACTGCCGGAGTTCCGCATGGCCGATCGGCGCGCCGCGGGAATCACGGTACGGCAGCTGCTGAACCAGACGTCGGGCCTGTCCGACACCACCGTCGACATCGGCGCGACGGAGAGGTCCAGGTCGCTCGCCGACTACGTGTCCACGCTGAGCACCGGCACGCTGGCCGCCGACCCCGGTACGCGCTGGGAGTACTGCAACGTCAACTACGACGTGGCCGCCCGGCTGGTCGAGGTCGCCGGCGGACGAGACTTCGGCGACTACATGGAGCGGCACGTCTTCGGCCCGCTCGGCATGACCGGCAGCGCCGTCAGCGACCAGGCCGTCCAGCCGTCCGAGGGTTTCAACTCGCTGTACGGCGCCTGGGTGCCACGGCCCGAGCTGCCCGGCTTTCTCAACAACAGCGGTGGCGGCGGAGTCATCAGCACCGCGGCCGACATGGGCAGGTGGCTGATCAGCCAGACCGGCAACGGCGAACAGCTGGTGACGCCGGAGAGCCTTGCGACCATGCACACCCCGTCCCAGGTGCGTGACTACGGCATGGGCTGGGGTTCGGAGACCGTGAACGGCACCAGGCTGCTCGTGCACTCGGGCAACCTGTTCACCTACAACGCGGTGCAGGCGATCGCCCCGGACACCGGGTACGGCTTCGCGGTCATGACCAACAGCGCGGCCCTCCACGACGACACCTACGACGTGCTCACCGGCCTGGTCGCGATGAGCCGGGGCGGGACGCCAGAGGCGCCGGGCGGGGACCGGCAGGTGTTCGAGCTGGTCCTGGGCCTGATCGCGTTGACGGCGGTGGGTCTGGGGGTGCTGGGCGTGCTGCGGTCGCGCCGCTGGGCGAGCAGGCGGGCCGGAAGTCCCGGCTGGTGGATCGCGCTGCGCACGGTCCCGGTGCTGCTGCCGGTGCCGCTGCTCGCCGGGTATCCGGAGCTGATCTCCTTCCTGATGAGAGGCCGGACGGTCACCTGGGAGCAGCTCACCTACTTCGCCGCGCCGATGACGATCACCCTGGCGGTCGCGGCGACGGCGGGAGCCGTCACCACCGCGATGCGGCTGCTGAGGCTGCGATCGGTAGTGTCAACCGGGTGAGAAACGGTGTGATCCTGGTGTTGATCGCGGGGTTCACCCTGCTCAACGGGCTGAACCTCGACGGCATCCCGACCTGGCGGCAACTTCTCTTCGCGGTGCTGACCGTGACGGCCTACCTGCACGGACGCCACCTGCCGGTACGGCGGGACTGGCTGATCCTGGCCGTTGCCGCGATACCCGGCGCCGTCCACACCGTGCTGGACTTCTGGACCGGAGCCGGTGCGCTGATGGCCCTCGGCCTGTTCACGGTGCTGCCGTGGCTGGCCGGCCGGTTCCGGCGGCAGCAGGCCGAGCTGGTGAAGGCGGGCCGGGAGCGGGTCGCCCGGCTCCAGCGAGAGCAGGAGCTCATCGCCGAACGCGTCACGCTTCGCGAGCGCGCCCGCATCGCCGCGGACATGCACGATTCACTCGGCCATGAACTGGCACTGATCGCGCTGCGCGCCGGAGCCCTGGAGCTGGCCGCCGACATGACCGAGCCGAACCGGGAGGCGGCGGCTCAGCTGCGGGCCTCCGCAGTCACCGCGACCGACCGGCTCCGCCACACCCTCGGAGTGCTGCGCGAGGGCGGCTCCATTCCGGTCGAGCCGCCGGACGAGTCCATCGAGGCACTGGTTGACCGCGCGCGTGGCGCCGGGATGGCGGTCGCCTTCCGCCAGGTCGGCGAGCGTGCGCTCCTGCCGCCGCCGACGGACCGGGCCGCGCACCGGGTGGTACAGGAATCGCTGACCAACGCCGCCCGCCACGCGCCCGGGGCGGACGTACTCGTCCTCCTGGAACGGGCCCACGAGACGGTCACCGTCACGGTGCGCAACTCCGCGGCCCCCGGCACGCCGACGCCGGCAGTCGGGGGGAGCGGGATAACAGGCATGCGCGAGCGGGTCCGGCTGCTTGGCGGCACGTTGTCGGCCGGCCCCCATGACGACGGGTTCACCGTGACGGCGCGGTTCCCGGCCAGGCCGGAGGGACACCGATGATCCGGGTGGTGCTGGCCGACGACGAGGCCATGATCCGGGCCGGGGTGAAGTCGATCCTGGCCACCGACGCGGGCATCGAGGTGGTCGCCGAAGCCGCCGACGGGCGCGAGGCGATCGAGTTGACGCGCGCGCACCGGCCGGACATCGCGATGCTGGACATCCGCATGCCCCGGCTCGACGGCCTGTCCGCCGCGGCCGAGCTGCGTGCCACCATGCCGCAGGTCGCGGTCATCATGCTGACCACGTTCGACGAGGACGAGTACGTCTCCAGAGCGCTCGACGAGGGCGCCGCCGGCTTCCTGCTCAAGGCCGCCGACCCCCGGGAGCTGATCATCGGGGTACGGGCGGTCGCCGACGGCGCGGCGTACCTGTCGCCGAGGATCGCGCGGAAGGTCATCGCGCAGCTGGGCGGCGGCAGGCTCTCCAGGGCGGGTACGGCACGCAGGCAGGTGGAGTCGCTGACCGCACGGGAGCGCGAGGTGCTCGCACTCGTCGGCCGGGGCATGTCCAACCAGGACATCGGCCGCGAGCTGTTCCTTTCGGAAGGCACCGTCAAATCCCACGTCAGCGCCATCCTGCTGCGGCTCGGTCTGAACAACCGGGTCCAGGCGGCGATCATCGCCTATGAGGCGGGTCTGGTGTCCGGGGACACCTGACCGAGCATCCCCGGCTGGACCACGGTGTCTCAGACGTTGCGCCGGTACTGGCCGCCCACCTCGAAGAGCGCGTCGGTGATCTGCTGCAGGCTGCAGACGCGGGCGGTGTCCATCAGCACGGCGAACATGTTCTCGCCGTCGTGGGCGGCCTCCTTGAGTGCGGCCAGTGCGACGTGCGCCTGCTCGCGGTGGCGTTCCTGGAAGGCGCCGACCCGCTCCAGCTGGGAGCGCTTCTCGTCCTCGGTGGCGCGGGCGAGTTCCACCGGCCCGGCGTTGCGGGCGTCGGCGTCGGGATTGCGGAAGGTGTTGACGCCGATGATCGGCAGGCTGCCGTCGTGTTTGCGCTGCTCGTAGAGCATCGACTCGTCCTGGATACGGCCACGCTGGTAGCCGGTCTCCATCGCGCCGAGCACGCCGCCGCGCTCGCTGATCCGGTCGAACTCCGCCAGCACGGCCTCCTCGACCAGGTCGGTGAGCTGGTCGATGATGTACGAGCCCTGCAACGGGTTCTCGTTCATCGCCAGGCCCCACTCGCGGTTGATGATGAGCTGGATGGCCAGGGCGCGGCGTACCGACTCGGAGGTGGGGGTGGTGACGGCCTCGTCGTAGGCGTTGGTGTGCAGGCTGTTGCAGTTGTCGTAGATCGCGATGAGGGCCTGCAGCGTGGTGCGGATGTCGTTGAAGTCCATCTCCTGGGCGTGCAGCGACCGGCCGGAGGTCTGGATGTGGTACTTGAGCTTCTGCGACCGCTCGTTCGCGCCGTAGCGCTCCCGCATCGCGACCGCCCAGATCCGCCGCGCGACCCGGCCGAGCACGCTGTACTCGGGATCCATGCCGTTGGAGAAGAAGAACGACAGGTTGGGCGCGAAGTCGTCGATGTTCATGCCCCGGGCCAGATAGGACTCCACGTAGGTGAAGCCGTTGGTCAGCGTGAAGGCGAGCTGGCTGATGGGGTTGGCCCCGGCCTCGGCGATGTGGTAGCCGGAGATCGACACCGAGTAGAAGTTGCGCACCCCGTTGTGGATGAACCACTCCTGGATGTCGCCCATCATCCGGAGCGAGAACTCGGTGGAGAAGATGCAGGTGTTCTGACCCTGGTCCTCCTTGAGGATGTCGGCCTGCACGGTGCCGCGCACGGTGGCCAGTGTCCGGGCGCGCAGCTTGGCCGCCTCTTCGGGCGAGGGCTCGCGGCCGTGCGAGTCGCGATGGCGATCGAGCGCCTGGTCGATGGCGGTGTTGAGGAAGAAGGCCAGGATTGTGGGGGCGGGGCCGTTGATGGTCATGGACACCGACGTGGCCGGTGCGGACAGGTCGAACCCGTCGTAGAGCGCCTTCATGTCGTCCAGGGTCGCGATCGACACGCCGGAGGTGCCGACCTTGCCGTAGACGTCGGGGCTCTGGCCGGGGTCGCGGCCGTACAGGGTGACCGAGTCGAACGCGGTGGACAGCCGGGTGGCCTCGCTGTCGGCCGACAGCAGTTTGAAGCGCCGGTTGGTGCGGAAGGCGTCCCCCTCGCCGGCGAACATCCGGGCCGGGTCCTCGCCCTCGCGCTTGAACGGGAAGACCCCGGCCGTGAACGGGAAACGGCCGGGCAGGTTCTCGCTCCGAAGGAAGCGCAGCAGTTCCCCGTGGTCGGTGTAGCGCGGCAGCGCCACCCGTGGAATCGTGCTGCCCGAGAGCGACTCGCGGGTGAGCCGGGTGCGTGACTCCCGGTCGCGGACCCGCACCACCTGCTCCTGGCCTGAGTACGCCTCGACGACCGCCGGCCAGCCGTCGATGAGCTCCGCGTTCGCCGGTGCGAGGTCGGCTCTGGCCGCCTCGGCCAGCTCGGCGACGGCCGCGGCGGGCGATCCGGTGAGCTCGGCCGCCACCTCGGTCAGCCGCTGCAGGCGCCGGGCGGCCTCGATCTGCCGGGCGGTCTCGGTGTGGTAGCCACGCACGGTCTCGGCGATCTCGGAGAGGTAGCGGATCCTGCCGGGTGGGACGATCTGGGCCGCGCCGGTGGACGCGCGGCCGCTCACCTCGGGCAGGACGCCGGGCTGGAGCGGCAGGCCGCCTTGGGCCAGCAGGCCGCTCAGCTCCTGGTACAGGGCGGTGACACCGTCGTCGTTGAAGGTGGCCGCGCTGGTACCGAACACCGGCATGTCCTCGGGCCGGGCGCCGAAAGCCTCCCGGTTGCGGATCAGTTGCCGTGACACGTCGCGCAGCGCGTCGGCCGCACCACGCCGTTCGAACTTGTTGATCGCCACCACGTCGGCGAAGTCCAGCATGTCGATCTTCTCAAGCTGGGACGCCGCGCCGAACTCGGGCGTCATCACATACAACGCGACGTCGACGAGAGGGACGATCGCGGCGTCGCCCTGGCCGATGCCCGGAGTCTCCAGGATCACCAGGTCGTATCCGGCGGCCTTGCACGCCTCGATCACCGCGCCGATGTTCTCGGGCAGCTCGCGGGCGCCCCGGGTGGCCAGGGACCGGAAGAAGACGCGGTCGCCGTCCAGGGTGTTCATCCGGATCCGGTCGCCCAGCAGCGCGCCGCCGCCACGGCGCCGGGTCGGATCCACCGCCAGCACGGCCACCCGGAGTTTGTCCTGCTGGTCGGTGCGGAACCGGCGTACCAGCTCGTCGGTGAGGGAGGACTTGCCAGACCCGCCGGTGCCGGTGATGCCGAGCACCGGCACCCGGCGACCGGCGGCCGCGTCCGCCAGTACCCGCCGGTCGGCCTCCGGCAGTGTCCCGCCCTGCAGGCAGGTGATCACGCGCGCCAGCGCCGTCCGCTCACCCGCCAGCACACTCTCGACCGGCGCCGGCCGCGCGGCGAGATCGACGTCCGACTCACGGATGAGCCGATTGATCATTCCCGGCAGGCCGAACCGCTGGCCGTCCTCGGGGGAGAAGATCCGCACCCCCGACTCGGCCAGCCGGGCGATCTCCTCCGGCACGATGACGCCACCGCCGCCGCCGAAGATCTGGACATGTCCCAGCCCTGCCTGCCCGAGCGCCGAGGCGAGATATTCGAAGTACTCGATGTGCCCGCCCTGGTAGGAGCTGACCGCCACTCCCTGGGCGTCCTCCTCCATGACCGCGTCGACCACTTCCCGCACCGAGCGGTTGTGGCCCAGGTGGATCACTTCGGCTCCCTGCGCCTGCAGGATCCGCCGCATGATGTTGATCGCCGCGTCATGCCCGTCGAACAGCGCGGCGGCGGTGACGAAACGCACCGGGTGGGTGGGAACGTGCAGCGAGCCGTTGGCGCGGGAGTGGTCGTCGGAGCGTGGCACCGGACTCTCCTGGAGGGTAATAAATCCTTGGACATCAAATATTTTGGCATTAAAGTACATAGGTGATCGGGATCCGGTCAAGTACCGTGAGCCGGTGCCTAGTTCACCCTCTTTCGACTCCATCGCCGAAGCTCACCGGCAGTGGAACGCCCGCTGGCCGGAGCATGCCGACCACATGGCCACCGTCACCTCCGTCATGCGGGTGCAGCAACTGCTGCTGAGCCGGATCGAGGAGACCCTCAAGCCGTACGGCCTGACCTTCGCCGCCTACGAGGCGCTGCAACTGCTGGCATTCGCGCGGGGGGCGCTGCCGATGGGAAAGATGGGGGAGCGGCTGATGGTGCACCCCGCCTCCGTGACCAACGTCGTCACCCGCCTGGAGCAGCGCGGGCTCGTGGAACGGCGCGTCTCCCCCGACGACCGGCGCGTGGTCCTGGCCAGGATCACCTCTGCCGGGCAGACCCTGGCATGGCAGGCGACCGAGGCGCTCAACGAGAGCTCGTTCGGCCTGGCCGACCTCACCCGCGCCCAGGCCGTCGAGACCACCGCCCACCTCCGTGACATCCGCGCCGCACTGGGCGACGTTCATCGGCCCGGCCAGGCCGGGCCGAGCCCGCGCGACCTCCCCGTGCACCCGTAGCCGGGGGCGCGCTCATCAGGGCCATCCTGGAGCGCGCGATGCCGACGCGTCCCTGGGGGAGCTCGGCCTCCCCGGCCCCGGCTCCGGCGGTTCAGCGGGTGGGGGGAACGAACTCGGGCTGGTCGAGCAGGCGCAGCCAGCTGCCGTCGGGCTGGCGCCGGACGACCTGTGCGCGGGCGCCGCTCCCGTCCTTCGGCGGGGTCGAGGTGAGGGCGATGTCGTCGCTGATCAGCGTCGGCAGCGGTTGTTCCTGCTCGAAGCGGGGACGGCCGGCCAGCACCTTCTCCCACAGCGCGCGGATCGCCTCCCGGCCCACCGTCTGGCCGCCGGGCGGGTAGGCCATCACCGCGCCCTCCTCGTAGAGCTCGGCCACTCCGGCCGCGTCACCGGCATTGGACCGTTCGACGAACAGGCGGGTGATGTCTTCGGGCCGCATGGCCTTCTCGTACTCCGGCATGGATTCCTCCTGATGTTGGATCTCGGTACCCACCAGCGTGGTCGCTCACCGATCAGAAGTCCAACAGATGAATCTGCTAGAAACTAGAAGTTTCAGCTATGGAAGTTGGCTCCGGCAGCACAGTCGTTTCAAGACCGTCAGCGGCCGAGGACACCCTTCCCGCTCTGCGTCTCGTCGGCATTGGGCTGCTACGAGGGTTCCGGACAGACAGCCCATCAGTGATGCACTAGATGTTCCCGGGCGTGGCGTCGATGAGATCCCCGCAGGCGAGCCGGTGGAGACGGCCCTGCTTCACCCTCGATACAGCCGGTCGGCTCCTGTGCGGCCGGTGTGAGGGGTGCGGGAAGTCCTGGGGATCATCCGGCACGCCCGCTTCTGTGCAAGTAGTTGCATGGCTAGAGTTATTGCATATTATTTGCAGGAGCAAGTCAGAGGAGAGAAGCGATGGGTGAGTACACCCTTCCCGATATGCCCTACGACTACGCGGCCCTGGAGCCCGCGATCACCGGGGAGATCCTGGAGTTGCACCACTCCAAGCACCACGCCGCCTACGTCAAGGGCGCCAACGACACCCTGGAGAAGCTGGCCGAGGCCCGCGACAAGAGCGAGTTCGGCGGGTTGGTCGGCCTGGAGAAGACCTTCGCCTTCAACCTGTCCGGGCACGTACTGCACTCGATCTTCTGGCAGAACCTCTCACCCGACGGCGGCGACCGCCCCGACGGGGAACTGGCCGCGGCCATCGACGAGCACTTCGGCTCTTTCGAGGCCTTCAAAAAGCAGCTCACCACCGCCACCGCGGGCGTGCAGGGCTCCGGCTGGGGCATCCTGGCCTGGGAACCGCTGGGTCGCCGCCTGGTCGTCGAGCAGGTCTACGACCACCACGGCAACGTCGGCATGAACACCACCCCGCTGCTGGTCTTCGACGCCTGGGAGCACGCCTACTACCTGCAGTACCGCAACGTGCGCCCCGACTACGTCGAGAAGTTGTGGACCCTGATCAACTGGAACGACGTCATCGCCCGCTTCACCGCGGCCAAGGGCGTCTGACCCCATGAGCGCGGCGCCCGCCCACCGGGCGGCCGGTGCGGCGGGCGCCGCGCGTCATGAGATCCGGCTCGTCCGCGCCGGCCAGGTACGGCCGTTCCTTCCAGCCGTGGCCGACGTGGGCGGGCAGGTGTTCACCCGGCCGCCGTGGTGTGAGCCGTACCCGTCGGCGCGCGGGGTCGCGGCCCGCCTGCTGGCCGACAGCCGCCGACCGGGGTTCGTCCTCGCCATCGCCGTGGACGGCGACGGCGACGACGAGGTGTGCGGCTTCGCCTACGGGGTGAGCTGCTCACGGCTGGCGACCCTGACCTGCGGGCAGCCCCACGACGACTTCACCCTCCGCGAACTGGGCGTGCTTCCGCACTGCCGCGGCCGTGGCCTCGGGGCCGTCCTCCACGACAGCGTCCTCGCCATGAAAGGTGATGGACCGGCGTGGCTCACCACCCACTCGGCCGCGACCACGGCGCTGGGCCTGTACCGCAGGCGGGGGTGGCGGTCGGTCATGCTGCACGAGCAGGCCGGCGCGACTCGCCTGATCATGCGCAGACCGCCGTCCTGGCCCGCCTCGCACCGCGAGGGCAGAACCTGATCAGGCCCGTAGCCGATCTCCGTCAACCGCTTCCGCAAGACCGGTTCTCAGTGCCGGCGGGGGTCGAGCCTCCCGGCGACGGCGAGCGGCAGGCCGTCGAGCCCGGAGCCGTCGGGTCCAAGGACTTCCAGCCCGGCGGCCAGAGCCGGGTCACGGCGGAGAGTCTCACCCACGACCGGGTCGGTCAGCAGGAGGAAGGACAGGTGCCGCAGGGCGTGGGCGACCACATTCTCGACCTGGAGGCGCTCGGGCGACGGTGTCGAGGGGGAGGAGCCTCTGGCGATCCGGAGATCCGCCGGTGCGACCGCCGGGAGGTGGGGTGCGGGATCGGGGCAGACGGCGTAGGTCAGCACGACCTGGCCTTCGGGCTGGTAGCGCCAGCTGGTGGAGTGCACCACCGTGGCCGTCGCCTCGGCGGTGAGGCCGCAGGCGCGGCGGACCGCCTGATCCGGGCTCTCGCCCTTGCCCAGCGACGTCACCTGGCGCCGGTAGTGCCATGTACCCGCCGAATCGGCCCGCAGCAACAGGATCTCCACCGATACCGGCACGAGGTGGTCGAGCCGCTCGTTCACATGATGTCCCGTCGTCCGGCGCACTGTTGCACTGATTATGCAACAGCATTTTTCCGGCAGTAATGGTCGTTGCCGCCGGAGCCTTTCTGTGCGTAGTTTGGCGCGGGGCGATAGAGAGGTGGGGGTCGATGCCGGGTCGGCCTGGGGTGCTGGTGCTCATGGGGTCGGGCGAGACGAGCCCGACGATGGTCGAGGTGCATCGCTCCGTCGTTCACCGGCTGGGTGCCGCGCCGCGGGCGGTGCTGCTCGACACCCCGTACGCGTTCCAGGAGAACGCCGCGGACATCTCCGCGCGGGCCCGGGGATACTTCGCCCGCAGCGTCGGCCTGGCGGTCGAGGTCGGTGGCGAGGTCGGCGGGGCCGACTGGGTGTTCTGCGGGCCGGGCAGTCCCACCTTCGCCCTCGACCGGTGGACGCGGACACCGGTGGGCGGCGACCTGCGTGCTCGCGTCCGGGCACGGGAGGGGGCGACGGTGCTGGCCTCCGCCGCGGCCTGCACGGCGGGCGTGGCGACGGTGCCGGTGTACGAGATCTACAAGGTGGGCGCCGAACCCCACTGGCGCCCGGGCCTGGACCTGCTGGGTAACCTCGATCTTCAGGTGGCGGTCATCCCGCACTACGACAACACCGAAGGCGGCACCCACGACACCCGCTACTGCTACCTCGGTGAGCGGCGGCTGGCCCGGATGGAACCCGAGCTGCCGCCGGGTGCCGCCGTCCTGGGCATCGACGAGCACACCGCGCTGATCGTCGACCTGGGCACCGAGGAGGTGCTGGTGGCCGGCCGGGGCCGCGTGACGATCCGACGGCCCGGTTCCCAGGCGGTCCTGCCCGCAGGCACCGGCACGGACCTGGACGAGATCCGCCGCCTGGCCCGGGGCGAGACGGCGGCGGCCGCCGTGACGCCGCAGGTCACCTCACCGGCTCCCCGCCAGATCACCCTGGAGGAGGTGACCCGCTCATGCGAGGAGCGTTTCGCCGCCGCGCTGGCCGAGCATGACGCCGACGGCGCGACCCGGGCCGTGCTCGACCTGGAAGCCGAGGTCACCCGCTGGGGCGCCGACACCGAGGAGGACGAGGGCGGGGTCGAACACGCCCGGGACAGCCTGCGGCTGTTGATCGCGAAGCTGGGCGCGATGGCACGGACCCCGAGCTCGCGAGGCGGGGTCGGCTGCCTGGTCGAAGCCGTGCTCGCGCTCCGCGGCGAGCTGCGCCGGCAGGAGCGCTACGACCTCGCGGACGCGCTGCGCGCCGCGCTGCTCAACGGCGGGGTGCTGGTCGAGGACACGCCGGGCGGTCCCCGCTGGACCTCCACCGCGACACGCTGACCGCCGTAGGGGGTGACCGTCATCGCCTCCCGCCATTCGTGGGACTCGGGTGCACCGGAGGAGTGGCCCTCACCACCCCGAAGGCCGCCGGCGTGATGCCCTAAGGGGCACCACGCGCTGCACGAGGAGATGATCGGGACGGTTCCCCGCCGGAGCCGGCCGAGCGCTCACGACACGCTCTCTCCGGTGCTCCGTCAGGCGGTGCTGTCGTCAGCCGGTTGCACGGGAGGAGGCGGAGGCCACGGAACCTCGGCGAGGAGAGGGAGAAGCGACTCCTCCTCGTAGTCGAGGTGCGCGTTCAGCTCCGCCGACATCCGGTCCAGCTCGGCGCGGAAACACCGAGGGTCGGCGACGCCGATGTCGGCCAGCAAGGCCACCAGCCGGCCTTGAATGTCCGCGACGGTGCGGTGTTCGTCGCGGAGCCGGTCGAAGGTGTCGGCCAGATGGGGGTGATAGCCCGCGATTCCGGGGAACAGGTGCGCGTCCTCGCTGCTGTGATGGAATTCCAAAGACTGGCAGAACGCCAGGCAGCGCTGCCGGATCTGCAGCCCGAGACCCGGTCCAGGTGGTTCGCCGGGACCATGATGGGCCGCCCGTGCGGCGAAGTGGGCGTCGACCTCCGCACTCACCTGACGCAACTGGGCACGCAGCCAGGTATGGACCTCCATCAGCTTGTCGGCGAGGCTGTGGACCTCGCGGGGACCCTCCCAGGCGTCGGGCTCGGCACGCTCCAGCACCACGACAGGCAGGGGCCGGGTGGTCCGGACCTGGTAGTCGCCGTATCCGGGCGCCATCCGCACGACATGTCCGAATAGTTCCTCGCGTCGCGCCCCTTCGGCGGGAACCGCGAGTGCTTCGAAGGTCTCGGTGCCGACCTCCACCCGTACCACGGGATGGGCGAGCAGGTTGTGGTACCAGCCGGGGTGAGACGGGGCACCGAGGTTGGATCCGACGATCAGCAGCGAATCGTCGTGGCGGACGTAGCCGAGGGGAGTGGTCCGCTCCGTCCCCGACTTCGCGCCGGTGGTCGTCAGCAGCAGGAGATCCCCGCCTTCGAAGGGGCCACCGACCTTCCCTCCGTTGGCGCGGAACTTCTCGATGATCGATTGGTCGAAAGACATGGGCATACGGTTTTCTGTCTCCGGAAAAGGTACGTGGATCCGCAGTGACTGCGGTGATGGTGGATGGCGGTGATCCGCGCGGCACGGAGCGACCGCCGCGCCTCCCGCCGTACGCGGACAGCGGACGACGTGCCGCCGCTGACGGCCCGACGCGGTGCGGAAGTCCAGGGCACGCATGGCGGTGCCCGGAACTCGAAGAGTGAGAGACGACGTGCGGCTGCGCTACGTCAGATACAGGGCGCTGAGTACGAACTCATGGCGGGTCCTCTGCATGAAGGGTGTTCGCCCGATCGCCGACCGGCCCACTGCTCTTTGGTCGGCGTCACACGACACCGGAGCCATTACACACACCCGGCGACCGCCTGTCAACGCCGAAGATCACGCACGTGCGTCGGGCCGGACTCGGCCGCTGTCACAGACGCCACTCTCACCGGCGGCCGTTTGCGAGAGACGTGTCCGGCCGTCCGCTGTCAAGGCGGTCGAGCGCGGCGGTCGTCCAGAGCGGCGCGGCGGCCTTGGTCGCGATCGTCAGCGCCTGCCGGTAATGGTCCGGGGCCTCGTCGTGGTGTCCGAGAGCGACGGCGAGATCGCCGAGGTTGAGCGCTACGGGGCCGAGGGTGAGCAGGCCGCTGCCCGCTCCGGCCAGTTCCCCCGAGGCGGATCGTAGTTGGGCGTAGGCACGGCTCCATCGCCGATCGGTCGCCGACACCGATGGCCGTCCGGGCGGCGAGGCAGGTGCGGACCTCGCAGAGCAGGTCGCGGGGTGAGTCGGGGAGGGTCTTCGCGGCCCCTTCGGCTTCGTCGCGGCGGCCCGCGGCGAGCAGGATCAGAGGGCGAGCCCAGGGCGCGTACGGGCCCCAGTCCGCCTCCTCGTCCGCCTCTGGTCGCTCGCCCCGCTGGATGCGCAGGCACAGCAGGGCGAGAGGGAGAATGCCCTGCTCCATCCCCGGCATGCCGCTGCCGGCGAGTGCGGTGCTCGCGGCGCGGTAGGCGGCCTCCGCCTCGACCAGATGGCCGGTGACGGCCAGCCGCAGAGCGGCGTACCACTGGGTGAACACGCCCGCGAGGGGGATGTCGTGCTGTTCGGCGAGACGGTCCGTGGCTGCGGCGTGCGCGTCGGCCGTGACGAAGTCGGCGAGCGCGGAGTGGGCCCGGATGAGGATGAGGTGTCCGAGCACCTCGAAGGTCACCAGGTGGTGCCGGGTGGCCAGATCGACCAGTTCATCGCCGATCCGGGCACGTCGCGGGGCCATTCCGGCCTGCTGGAAGGCCTGCATGAAGCGGCCGTTGAGGGCGAAGGCGAGCAGGGCCGGGTCTCCCAGCCGACGGGCGATCGCCTCCGCCTCCCGCGCCGCCTGACGTCCGCGGTCGGTGGGGGCGCCGCGCAGTTCCAGGGCGAGGGTGCTCAGCAGACGGCTGCGCTGTGCCGCCTGGCCCTCGGGCAGGGCGGTCAGAGTGCGTTCGATCGCATGGACGATCTGCCGGGCGAGGTCCTCGTCGTCGTTGCGGGTCCAGATCGCGGGCACGTCGAAGGCGCTGATCACCTCGGCGGTCAAGTGCGGGTCGCCGAGTTCCTCGGCTGTGGCGATCGCCTCCGCGCGGTACTGCCTGGCGCTTTCCAGGGAACCGGTCACGGCCAGTGCCCGCACCATGCCCATGACCGCCTCCAGCCGGCTGCGCACCTCGCCCTCCTCTGCCCGGTCGTGGGCGGCGAGGGCCTGCCGCCACAGTCGTGCGGCTTCGTGCGGGGCGAATCCTCGCTCGGCCTGCAGCGCCGCCGCGCGGGTGTAGCGGGCGGCTCGGGCGGCCGTAGGCCGGCTCTCGGCGTGGCCGAAGTGGTGGGCGAGCGAGGTGATGTCCCCCGGGTGCAGCTGCTCGATCGTCTCGGCGACGGCGGCGTGCCAGCGCGCCCGGCGTGGCCTGGAGATGTCGTCGTAAAGCGTGTCGCGCACCAGGGCGTGGGCGAACCGCAGCCGGCCCGGTTCCCGCTCGGTCAAAAAGCCCGCGAGCAGTGCGGACTCCAGGGCGTCGACCACGAGGTCCTCGTCTGCCGCCAGGGCGACCAGCACGTCCACGTCGATGTCCCGGCCGATCACGGCCGCCTGCCGCAGCACCGCCCGTGCCGGTTGCGGCAGCCGCGCCAGACGGTGGCGGATGACGTCCCGCACGCCCGCGGGAACGGCGTCGAGTGCCGCGGGTCCCTCGGCGTTGACCAGCCGCGCGAGCTCGCGGACGAAGAACGGGTTGCCGCCGCTGCGCCGGTGGATCACCCGCGCGGTCCGTGCGTCCACGTCCCGCTGGACGACGGCACGGACGAGCTCGCCCGTGGCCGCCTCGGACAGGCCGCCCACGTACACCCGGGCCGGTTCCACGCGGGCGAACCCGGTGAGCGCGTCGGTCAGGGCGGGGGAGATCTCGGTGGCCCGGTAGGTCCCGACGAGCAGTATCGGCCCGGCGACGGGTTCCGTCACCAGGGTGGCCAGCAGGTCCAGAGTCTCCTCTGCTGCCCGGTGCAGATCGTCGAAGACCACCAGCACCGGTGCTCGCCTCGCTACCGTGGCCAGGTAGGAGGCGGCCGCGTGGTGCATGCGAAACCGGGCCGCGGACGGTGTGGTCGCTGCGCCGTCCGGCACAAGGGCCAAGGCCGGGGCGGGCTCGGCCCCGGCGGCGGCCAGGCCCCCGACGATCTGTGTCCACGGCCAGGTGCCGGGCACCCCGTCATGCTCGGGGCTGCGGCCCCACGCCGTGGTCCAGCCCCGCGCCGTCAGCGTGCCCGTGAGCGCCTCGGCGAGCGCGGTCTTTCCCGCGCCGGCGTCGCCGGAGACCAGGGCCAGGGCGATCCTGCCCTGCCGCACGGCGGCCGCGGCGGCCTCTTCCAGGTGACCCAGCTCCTGCGCGTCCGACGAACGGCCGTCCGGCAGGATCAGGGGGCGCCAGGTACGACGCCGCCGCCTCCCGCGGTGACACCATGATGCCGGTACCGCCGCCGGCCCTGGCGGGGGCGGTGAGGTGGGGGGCTTGGGCGAGGATGTCGGACTCCAGCCCCCGCAGTCCGGGGCAGGGATCCACGCCCAGTTCCCCGACCAGCACCTCCCGGGCCTGGCGCAGGACGGCCAGGGCATCGCCCTGCCGGCCCGACCGGTACAGCGCCAGCGCCAGCAGCCTCCAGGCGTCCTCGCGCAACGAATGGCCCGCGGCGTGGGCCTCCAGGTCAGGCACCGCCTCGGCGGCCCGCCCCAGCTCCAGCAGCGCCTCCGCACGCCGCTCCACGGCCAGCAACCGCAGGCCGTCCAGGCGGGCGATCTCTCCGCGTGCCCACGTCTCCTCCGCGAACTCCGCGTACGCCGGACCCTGCCACAGGGCCAGCGCCGCCTCCAGGCCGACCAGCGCCTCCCCGGCTCGCCCCGCCGCCAGCAGCGAGCCGGCCTCACCCGCCACCGCCTCGAACCGCCAGGCGTCCACCGACCGCCGCTCCGCCCGTAGCGCGTAGCCGGGGGAGGCCGTCACCAGCAGCCGGGCGGGCTGCCGGGGAGGGCGGTCGGGCTCCAGAGCGCGGCGCAGCGCGGAGACGAACGTCTGGATCACCCCGACCGCCCCGTCCGGGGGCCGCTCCCACAGACCGTCGACGAGCCGGTCGACCGGGACGACCCTGCCCCTGGCGATCAGCAGCCGCGCCAGTACCGCTCGATGCCGGGGACCTTTCAACGGAAGCGGACCGTGCTCGTCCGAAGCCTCCAGGGGGCCAGCACACCGAAGGTCACCGCTCGTGCCGTCGCCTCGCTGGTCATGTCACCCGATGTTATCCGGGTGTCTCGGGTGGTCCCTTGTCGGCAGCGCCGTTCGGCCACCGCTCAGCCGCCGCTGACCGGCTGCTGAGCGATGGCGGGCAGGCTGGTCGCAGTCGCTCGACAAGAACAGACAGGCCTAGCGGAAAGGGTCCTCGCCGTGGAACCCAGGATCACCGGATTCGACTACCAGCGCGTCACCGTCACCGAAGGCGTGTCACTCAACGTCGCCGTCGGCGGCTCCGGCAGCCCCGTCGTGCTGCTGCACGGATTCCCCCAGACCCACCTGATGTGGCGGCACGTCGCCGCCGACCTGGCCTCCGATCACACCGTCATCTGCCCCGACCTGCGTGGCTATGGTGACAGCGACAAGCCGGCCGATACCGATGGGCACACCTACTCCAAGCGCACCATGGCCGCCGACATCGTCGCCCTCGCGCGCGCCTTCGGCCACGAGCGCTTCGCCCTGGCGGGCCACGACCGGGGCGCCCTGGTCGCTATCCGCCGGGCTGGACCACCCCGATACGATCACTCATCTCGCCTCGCTCGACGTCCTGCCGACGCTGGACATGTGGGACGTGATGCACGGCACCTCCGCCGCCGCCGCCCTGTGGGAGGCGTGGGCGCCCCATCAGGAACACGCCACCGTCTCCTGCGGCCACTTCATGGCCGAAGAGGCCCCCGCCGATGTCGTCAAGGCCCTGCGCGATCTTCTGGCCAGGTAGAACACCATCGCCTTGACCAGCTCGCCGTCCAGGATCGTCCCGGCGGCGTGGTGGTGGGCGCGGGCCGTGATGGAGTCCGCGCTGACCAGGTCAAGGCCGGTCTGCCCGCGGGCAGGGGCCTCGGCGATCAGGGCCTGCATCAGCTGCTCGAAGACACCGGCCGTGGCCCACGACCGGAACCGGTCGTAGACAGTGGACCCCACGGCCCGTGCTCGGCGGGCAGATCCCGCCACGGGCTGCCGGCACGGAAGCGCCACATCACCGCGTTGAACTGCTGCCGCAGGTCCGGGATCGGGCCTCCGGCGCACCGTGAGTCACGGCCCTTCCCGGTGTTCGGTCAAGACAGTCGGGGAGGGCCGCTTCGCTAGCTGGACATGCTCACGCTGATATCGCCCACCAAGGAGATCAAGGAGAACCTCATGACCTGCGGGCGTCCTCATCGGCGATGACGTGAAGGCCCTCCTATGGCCAAGAGAAATAACGCCTAACACCCGACCTGGTAGGGCCGCATCATCTCGTTGTCCTCATGCTCGAGAATATGACAGTGCCAGACGTATCGGCCGGGCAGGTCGAACTTCGCCTTCACCCGCGTGATCTCTCCGGGAAGCGCGATGACGGTGTCCTTGAAGCCCCGCTCCCATGGTTCCGGCGGTCGCGGGCTACCGTGGACCGGCTGTCGGTCGACGACCTGGAACTGCACCTCATGAATGTGGATCGGATGTGCATCCGCCGTGAAGTTGTACAGTTCCCAGACTTCGGTGGAGTTCAGGACCGGATTCTCGGTGATCGGGTCGTCCCACAGCAATGGGGTCGGCTTGCCGTTCTGCACTGTGCCGAGCTGAACCATAACGGGACTGACATTCGGGAAGTCGGCCGAGCCCTTCTCAGCGAGTGAGAGTTGCCGGTGCTTGATCGCCGGGCCGAGCGGGTGGAACCGGGGCAGGGTCAGCCGGTACGGCGGAGTGCTGGTGTCGTGGGAGACGAGCCGCACGACCTTGAACTTCATGACCTGGCCGGTGGTGGCGGGGTCGGCGAATGAGTTAGGTGGTCCAGGGAAAGGCGCGTCGGGCGCCTCATTGATCAGGAAAATCTCCATGCCCACCGGCAGGCCGGTGAAGTCCACGATCACGTCGGCTCGCTCCGCCGGCGCCACCAGCAGTTGGTCGAGCTCGACCGGCGCGGGCAGGAAGCCGCCTTCTGCGCCGATCACCCAGATGGGCAACGCCTGCGTGGCAGGGCGTGGCGCCAACGGGTTCGACACCAGCTTGAAGATGAGGAAGCGTGAGTCGCATCCGTTGAGGATGCGGAAGCGGTATCGTCGCGGCTCCACCTCCTGTACTGGCCACGTTTTCCCGTTGACCACGATTGTGTCGCCGAAGAACTCTGGATTCCAGATCGGCGGTACGTCGCTGTTCGGCGCGAACGGGCCGGTAAACCCGTCAAACAAGGTTCGGCTTTTGGGGTAGAAGAGCGAACCGTCGTCGTTGAACGAACGGTCCTGGACAGCCAGGGGGATCTCGTAATAACGCTTGCCCGGCCGGTCACCGACCTGCGGCGCGGGGCCAGGTAAGCGGCCTTTCGGTAGGTCGCCGGGGCCCCCGCGGAGCAGGTAGAAGCCGGCCGGTCCGGCGTAGACGTTGACTCTGGTCATCCCCAGGGTGTGGTCGTGGTACCACTGCGTGTTGGCCGACTGGTTGTTGGCGTATTGGAAGACCACATTTCCGTGGCCCCAGCGGTTGCCGATCGGCGACTTCGTTTTGAAGACGTCGTAGAAAGAGCCCTCGTGTGCGAACCCTGCCGGAATATTGCGGGCTTGCGGCAGGTACCACGCCTCGGGATAGCCGTCGCTGAAGTCGAACGTATGGTTGCCGTGAACGTGAGTGATAATCGGCACCGGCCCCCGGTAAAGGTTCTGATCGGTGCCCTTCGAGTCGCGGCCCCGTATGCCGCCTGGCGGGTTCGCCCAGTGCAGGGTCTGGTCGACCGGCAGGAGGTGTGGCAGGAAGTCGCCCTTCCGGTTGACGAGGCCGTTGATCCACTTGACCCGAACCGGCCGTCGATAATGAGCGTTTATCGTGAAAGCCGGATAGTTGAACGTTCCTTGATGATTGACCGATCCGTAGCCCCATACGGTCGTCGCCGGGAGAGTCAGGGGTAGGATCTGCTGCTCGAACTGGCGTACGGCGATTTCGTAGTAGTCGAGTTTACTGTTTGCCGGGGTCGGCGGCATTGCTGGTGGTATGACCAGTCGGGTCACGTACTTGCTGATGGTGGCCGGGTCGAGCGTTCCTCTCGGCGAGGCCTGCGCCAAGGATGTGCCGCGGAACCGGAGGGGCGCCGCCGTGGCGGCTCCGGTAATCGCGGCGATCTGCAGAAAGTGCCGACGCATCAATTCGGACATTCTGCCCCCGGGGCGCCTAATTGGAGAAAATCGTATATTTGATCATTTTGTGCGATGTCGAAATATAGATATTTATGTCGCATTATGGGAAGGCGGGCATTATTCAAGCCATACTTTCCTGTATTGAGACTATATCGGAGGTGATGGAGATTGGGAAAATAGTACGTCTTGTGTTTGGCAAATGGCTCGTTGGTTGCGGTCAAGTAATTTAATGTCAGGCGGCGATGGCGGTCAGTGAGCCGCACTGGCGTGTCCAGCCGCCCCTGATCCGTGCCACAGCGACGGAACACACTCGATTCGGGAGGCAGCTCCTGAGCGAGATGGGCGGGGCGCCCCGCCGTACTCTTGCGGCGGTCCTGGCCGAGTCCCTCTTGCTGGTGGACCGCATCGAGTTCTTCGACGTGCGGCAGCCGGTCGAGGCCGGCGCCAAGTTTGTCGAGGCTCTGCAAGCGGCCGGGGCCGCTGACGACCAGCTGCTCGGTGCCGCCATCCTGGGGCACGCCGCGTTCCTGCTCGGCTGGGCGACGGCATTGCCATGCCGTTGACTGAACGGATCCGTCGGCCCGGCGCCTCGACTCCGACCAGAGCACGGGTAGACCGTCACCGTAGGGAGAGCCGTCTGGGCGTTCAAACGAAATAGGGCGGTCCCGTCAACAGTTCCTCCATTGGTCACAAGGGATATGCGGCGTCCTTCCGGCGCCTCGCGGACCAGGTTCATTGTTAAACCAAGGTTTAGGTCAAGCTAGATTGGCCGTATGTCGGATTCCGAAGTGATCGTCACGGAGTTGACCATCGGAGAGTTGTCCGAGCGCAGCGGCGTGCCCGCCTCCGCCTTGCGCTTCTACGAGCGCAAGGGCCTCATCGCCAGCCGCCGTACCACCGGCAACCAGCGTCGCTACCACCGCAGCACGCTGCGCAGGCTGGCGTTCATCCGCGCCTCGCAAAGCGTCGGCATCCCCCTGTTGGTGATCGAAGGCGTCCTGGAGTACCTGCCGCACGACGTCTCGCCTACCCGGGAGCTGTGGCTGAAGGCGTCGGAGTGCTGGAGCGAGGCCATCAACGGCCGCATCGAGAAGCTGGAGCGCATGCGCGATCGGTTCACCGAGTGCATCGGCTGCGGTTGCCTGTCCTTCGACCAGTGCCTGCTGGTCAATCCCGGTGACAGGCTCGCCGGGCGAGGTGCGCGCCCCCTCCTCGACCCCTGATGCGGGAGCGGTCGTGCAGGTCCTGATCTCCTGCTCACCGACCCGGCTGAGGTCGGCGCCGAGGAAGGCCGCGCCGATCAGGTCCAGCGCGTCCTGCATGGTGGCCAACCGGGGCCCGGCCGGGCCGCAGATCAGCACCGGCATCCCGGACCGCTGCTGTATCACGTCAGGCATCGTCGACCTTTCGGGTGAGCGGGCCGTTGCGGCCGTCGGGCATGGTTTCGAGTGTCTATAGGGAGCAATAGGGAAGTTTGAGGAATTTCTGGAGAGCGTTGCCGTAACGCCCGACGTCTCATGCAGTTGCTCGTCCGGCCCGCACCCCCAACGCCCGGCGGTGGGGCCGGCGTGGGGATCGAGGTCCACAGGCAGGTGAGCGGCACAGGGACGGCGACAGTCGTAGCCCTGGGCGCGGAGCCGGTCCAGGGATCACTCACCGTTGTCCTGATCGGGGCCCGCGGTCGCCGACCTGCCGCATGGGACCGCGGCGGCGGTGTACGGCCGAAGGTGACGATCCGTGCCGATGGGTTGCTCACCGCCATGACCGTGACGATGATCGTGTGGGTGGTACCTCAGCTATGGCACTACGCCGCCCCAGCGACAGATCGCTGATAAGGAGCACCCCCCATGGCCCTTGCCGGAACCCTCCTGCCCATCGCGTTGGCGATCATCATGTTCGGCCTCGGGCTGAGCCTGACGATCTCCGACTTCCGCCGTGTCGTCGTCTATCCGAAGGCCACCGTCGTGGCGCTCGGCTGCCAGATCCTGGTGCTGCCCGCGATCTGCTTCGGTCTGGTGGTCGTCTTCGACCTGCCGCCGGCGCTCGCCGTCGGCATGATGCTGCTGGCCGCCTCGCCCGGCGGCACGACGGCCAACCTCTACAGTCATCTGTTCGGCGGTGATGTCGCGCTCAACGTGACGCTGACCGCGATCAACTCGGTGCTGGCGGTCGTGACGCTGCCACTGGTGACCAACCTGTCACTGTCCTACTTCGAGGTCGGCTCGGGCACGCTCGGCCTGCAGTTCGACAAGAGCCTGCAGGTGATGGCGGTCGTGCTGGTTCCGGTCGCCATCGGCATGGCGGTCCGCGCCATGGCACGGAGCTTCGCCGAACGGATGAACACGCCCGTGAAGATCGCCTCAGCGGTCATCCTGGCGCTGGTGATCGCCGGCGCCCTGCTCCAGGAGCTCGACAACCTCAGCGGCTACATCCAGTCGGTGGGCCTGATCACGCTGGTGTTCAGCGTGATCAGCCTGACCGTCGGCTACTGGGCGCCGCGCCTGGCCGGGGTGGAGCGCGGCCAGGCCGTCGCCTCCTGCATGGAGATCGGGATCCACAACGCCACCTTGTCGATCGCGGTGGCGCTCTCCCTGTTGAACAGCTCCCAGATGGCCGTCCCGGCCGCCACGTATGGTGTGCTGATGTTCTTCACCGCGGCAGGAGCCGGGTTCCTGCTCAGGTCTCGCGCGGTGGAGCCGATGCCTTCGGACCGGTGATCGCCGCGATCGTCCCGGTGGCCACCGTCGCTTCGCCCGCCCATGCCTGGGCAGGTGAGGTGTACGTGGCCCCGGGGGGATCTGCCGATCGGGTGTGACCGGTCACGCCATGTCCCAGAGCAGGCGGTAGTAGGCGATGCGTTCCGGGTCTGGGTCGATCCCGTACGCGTCGTACATGATGCCGTCGTACCCCGGGCCGTGGTTCCACTCCGTGCTCCACGCGGCCACCGCGAGGTCCGCCCACCGGTCGGCCACCCCGAGCGAGCCCAGGTCGACGTGCGCGGCGAACATGCCGTCGTCGTGCAACAGGGTGTTGGGGGCGCACGCGTCCCCGTGGCAGACGACGAGGCGGTCGATCGCGGGCGGATCGCCGATTCGCGCCCGGGCTTCGGCGAGTTCCAGGTGCCGGTGCTCGGGGAACCAGTCGGCCGGTCCCTCCCCGCCGGTGATGCGCTCGTCGGCGCGGGCGAGCCGTCGATCGATGGCCCAGTCGAACGGGCACTGCTCCACGGGCAGGGCGTCGTGGAGCAGGCGCAGCCCTCGGCCGATCGCGGCCGCCGCGGCCGGTGGGTCGGCGATCCACCGGGGATCCACCGCCGAGCGGCCGGGGATCGCCGCCGTGACCAGCCACGTGCCGTCGGTGTCCGTGCCGTGTTCGATGACCCGCGGGACGGTCACCCAGCGCCGCGCCCAGGCCAGGCGCTCCGCCTCGCCGGGGAGATCGATCTCCGGGGTGCCGGCGGCGACCCATTTGACGTATCTGACGCCGTCACGCCCGTCTTCGAGGCGGAAGGTCAGGCCGCCGAGTTCGTTGCGCCACACCGGGGTGACGGTGTCGCCGCCGGCGAGCGCCACGACGACGTCGGGGACGGGCACGGGACCGATCGGGACCTCGGAGACGACGGGGTGGCTCATGAAGACAGGATCCTCCCAAGGAGGCGGCGCCGACGACAAATGGATTTCCGAGCCCGAAGCCGCGTCGCCGCGACGGCCGGGTGTTCAGCCGCGCTCGAACAGCCGCGTCACCCGCGGGAGGAACGCGACGAGGACGGTCGCGGACCGATGCGCTCGCCTTCTCCCGCGCCGTGGCTTCGGGATCGCAGGGCCCGGTCGGCTGTTCACGGCAGCGGTTCTCGCACGACGCCGGAACCGTGGCGCGAACCGGCGCCGCCTGACCCGGCCTGACGGTCCATCGGCCGCGAGCGAGGACGCCGACCAGGCTTCGCGACCAGCACGATCGGGTTGATCGCGGGAGAGGCGAGCAGGAACGCCGGCGCGGCGGCCGGGGTCACCCACCGGGCCATGAGTCCCGAGGCGACCGGGACGGACGCGCACTCACACCCCGGCAGCACCGCCCCCGCCACCCCGGCGACCGGCACGGCCACGGCCGGGTTGCCGGGCAGCGCCCTGGTCCAGAACGACGCCGGGACGAACGCGGTGATCGCCGCCGACAGCGCCACCCCGAAGACCAGAAACGGCAGCGCCTGCACACAGATCGCCACGAAGATCGTGGACCAGGTCTGCAGCGCGGGCGCCGTCAGATACGGCGCCAACGTGAATCGGCCCACCACCAGCAGCACGATGACGAGCGTGAACCCCACGGCAGAGCGCCGCTCGCCGAACCTGTACGCCCCCAGGAGTCAGGGGGGGAGCGGGCTGTCGTCATCGGTCCACACGCTCCGCTGACCGGTTCGAAGCTCAGACATGCGCCCTATCGTGTCAGGTCGTCCCAGTGCTCCCGTCGGAATCCTGATCTTTGAGCTTGGGCTTGCCGCCTGGGCTCGGGTCACGTCCAGGGGAAAGCTATGAGTCGTCCGAACGGCCGTGAGCGGTGCGGTCAGTCGTGCTGCTCCCCGCCGAGGCCGAGTTCTTGGGCGACGCCTTCCATGTTCTCGTAGGTGCGATCGGGCAGCGACCGGATGGCCGAGAGCACCTCGTCGGGTGCCGACTGGGCGCGCGCCCGCTCCAGTAAAGTCTCGCGATCGGCCGGAAACGCGTGCGTGCCGCTGATCCAGGTGGCCAGGTCGCTTCGGCTGTCCATCTCCTGCGCGCTCAACCCTTCGGGTGAGCCTGGCTGGTGCGCACGATCGGTGCCCAGTTTTTGCCTGTCGTTGGCGTTGTCCCGTTCCATCCGCTGTTCCCTTCGCGCGTTGTGACAGGGGGGCATACCCGCCTTACGCTGGGCAAACATCTCCGCCACCTCGAAGCTCCCTCGCGACTCGGCAAGCTGGACTCGTGGGACGGTAGCGGCTCGTGTTTCTCGGGGAAACGGCGGACATGATTTCAATATTCAGCATAAAACGAATAACCTGCTCACCGTGATCCGCCGTACGGGCGGGCCGCCTCATGGGATGGGAGAGCGGAAGAAAAAGCGCCGTCGTGCCCGGCCGGGCCTGCTGGCCTGGAAATACGTCTCAGGAGTGCGCGCCGCCGCGATCCGCCGAGGAAGACAGCTCTTTCCGAATCAATCGAACTTCCACCGGAACGATTTCAACAGCGGGCGTCGCCGACCTCGTTTCGCCCGGCACAAAACGCGATGGTCAAGGCCGTCCCGGCTTTCCACCGTTTCGTGATGGGAAGGACGCGGTTGCTCGCCCGTACCTTTGCCGGGGCTCCCGCGGAAAGATCGGTGACCTGTGCGGAGCAAGAGGTCCGGAGCCCCCCTCCTTTGGCGTCGAGGTGTCCGTCGTCCTCCGCCCGAACCCGGTCGCCCGGCGGTTCCGGCGGTGGTGTCACGAAAGGGCATGCGCACCGAACGCAATCCGTTTACAAAACGAGCCTGTGGCGGCATCCTCGGATACAAACAAAACCTCCTTGGCCGCGCCGTGAAGCCGAGGAGGCCCGAAGGTCGTGCCAGAGATAAGCTCCAGCCTGGAGTTCCAGGTGCCTCACATTCAAAGCGGTCCGCAGCCGGTATTTCCAGTGCGTTCATCGGATAAGCGCGAGACGAGCAGCCCATGGATATTGAGATTTCCGTTTCCGAACCGGATTCGGTAGACGCCGCGAACGATCTGTACGAATGGCTGGTTGAGGAACCCGAGTTCGCGGGCCGGGTTCGCTCCCTTGAGGCCCCGCCGGTCCCGGGCACCCTCGGGCCTTTGACCGAGGCGCTGCGGATCGCGCTCGAACCGGGTGGAGCGGTGATGGTGCTGGCCACCCTGGTGGTCGCCTGGCTGCGATACCGGACGGGCAAGGTGACGATCACGATCGTCACCAAGGACGGGGAGTCCAGAGTCGACGTGCTCGCGGAACGGGTGAAGGCCCTCGACGCGGCGGGCACCCAGGCGCTGGTGTCGGAGGTCGTCCGAGCCGTCGAGGGCCAGATGCCTGACGAGAAAGGTGCCTAGGATGCCGGGCATGCTCACCGGCCCCGGCTCCCGGGCCCTGCTGGTCGGATCCTCCACGCACTCTCCCGACTCGATCCTCCAGCCGGTCCCGTCGGTCACGACGACGGTCGCGGCGCTCGCCGACTGCCTGGTGGAACGGGCGGGACTCGACCCGCTGAACCTGACCAGGGTCATGGACCCCCAGACCCCGAACGCGATCGGCGCCGCCCTGGTGTCGGCGGCCGAGTCGGCCACCGACGTGCTCTTCCTCTACTACGTGGGGCACGGTCTGATCGGCCCGAACCGGGAACTGCATCTGGCCACGCGGGCCACCGTCGATCTGAGCCGGGGCGTGGCGGCCTACCAGGCACTGCCGTTCCCGACGGTGCGAGAGGTCCTGTCCCGCTGCCGGGCCCGTCTCATCGTCATCGGCCTGGACTGCTGTTTCTCCGGCAGGGCGTCCGGGCCGGTGGCGGCGGCGACCGACGAGGTGTTTGGGACCACCTGGCGGCACGGCACCTACCTGCTCGCCTCGGCGAGCGGGCAGGAAAGCGCCTGGGCCCGTCCGGGGCAGCCGCACACCGCCTTCACCGGCGAGCTGATCCGGCTGCTCACCGAGGGAGATCCCCGAGGTCCGCGCGAGTTCACCCTTGACGCGCTCTACCGCTCCTTGGATCGTTCCCTGGCCGGGGAGGGACTGCCACGGCCACGCCGCCAGGCCACCGACCACACCGATACCCTTCCGCTGGCCCCCAACCCCGCCTACCGGGCTCCTGTTCCCCCCGACCTGCCGTCCGAGGCAGGCGGCCCGGATGGCTTCAGCCCCTACCAGGGACTGGCCGCGTTCGGCCCGCAGGACGCCCACCTTTTCTTCGGCCGTGACGAGCTCACCGAGGTGCTGCGGGCCCGGGTGATGGAGGGCCCCGCCGGTGGTGTCCCGCTCGCGGTGGTGGGGTCCTCGGGCTCGGGGAAGTCGTCGCTGCTGGGGGCGGGGCTGATCCCGGCCCTCCGGCAGGCCGGCCGCCCGCATCTGCTGATCACCCCCGGTGACGACCCTCTGGGCAGACTGGCCGAACGCATGTCGAGGTTCCCGGCGGAGCCGTCCAGTGTTCCGTCCACCGAGATCGCGAAGAATCCGGATGCGCTGAGCGCCGTCCTGCGAGAAGTGCCTCGCGTGTCCGGCAGGCCGGTGGTGATCGTCGACCAGTTCGAGGAGGTGTTCACCGCCTGCGCCGACGAGAGCGCGCGGCGGGCCTTCGTCGAGGCGATCTGCGCGGCCTGCCGCGGGGAGCAGGGGGAAGAGCCCGCGGCCACCGTCGTCATCGGCGTGCGCGCCGACTTCTACGGCCACTGCAGCCGGTACCCCCGGCTGGTCGCGGCCCTGGAACAGCCCATCGTCGTCGGGCCGATGACCGCCGCCCAACTGCGTGAGGCGATCGAGAGGCCGGCGATGCTCTCCGGCCTGGCTCTGCAGGACGGCCTGGTGAATCTCCTGCTGCGCGAGCTCGGCGCGACCAGCAGCGTCATGGCCGCGAGCGCGGGGGCCTCCCTGCCCCTGCTCTCGCACGCGCTGCTCGCCACCTGGCAGCACCGGGAGGGGCAGATACTGACCCTGGCCGGGTACCACGCCACGGGCGGCATCGACCGTGCCATCGCCGCCAGCGCGGACGAGGCCCTCTCACGGCTCGACGACGACGGCGCCAGAACGGCACGGCGGATCCTGCTGAGGTTGGTGCATGTTCAGGAGGGGGCCGAGGACACCCGCCGGGTCGTCGCGCTGCCTGACCTGCTCCCACCGCCCGCCTCGGCCGGTCATCCGCCCGCCCGGCGAGCGCTGGACGAGTTCATCGCCGCGCGCCTGGTCACCGTCGACGAGAACACCGTCCAGATCGCCCATGAGGCCCTCATCCGCGCCTGGCCCCAGCTGGGGGCGTGGATCGGCGCCAACCGGTCGAACCTCATGATCCAGCAGCAGCTGGCGGAGGACTCCGCCGCCTGGGACCGGCACGGCCGCGACCCCTCTTACCTCTACACCGACACCCGCCTGGTCGCGGCGCGGACGATCACGGCCGAGCTGGAGCAGGGCGATCTCCAACCGCTGGAGACCGCCTTCCTGGACGCGAGCACCCGGCTGGGTCGCCGCCGCACGCGGATCACCCGCCAGGTGATCGCGGCGCTCACCCTGCTCCTGCTGGTCGCCATGGGGGCGGGAGGGACCGCCTTCCTGCAGCGCGGGACCGTCCAGGAACAACGCGACGACGTGACCTCGCAACGGACCGCCGACATCGGCAACCGGCTCACGGACAGGACGCTGGGCGCCCAGTTGAATCTCGCCGCGTACCGGGTCAGCGTGACCCCCGAATCGCGGGGAGCGCTGCTGTCGACCCTCTCGCGGGCCATGCCGACCAGGATCGTCGCCGATCACGCCCAGGCGTACGATGTCACGTTCGCCCCTCAGGGGGGAAGCGTCGCCGTGGCCTACGCGGACGGTGCGGTCGAGATATGGGACATCTCCGACCGGAGCAGGCCGGGGAAGCTGGCGGAACTGAAGGTGGATTCCCGCCCCGTGACCGGGGTCGCGTTCAGCCGGGACGGCCACCTGCTCGCCACGGCCTCCAGCGGTGGCGTGGCCCGGCTCTGGGACGTCACCGTTCCCGGGAGACCGAAGATGACGGCTGTTGTGGCCGGACATCGGGAAACGGTCACCGGCATCGCTCTCAGTGCCGTCGGGACGATGGCCACCGCCTCGGAGGACGGGACGGCGAAGCTCTGGAATGTCTCGGACCCGGGGCGACCCGGGCTCCTCTCCACGTTGAAAGGCCACCGGGCCGGAGTGCGGGAAGTCGCCTTCAGCACAGACGGGCGGATGCTGGCCACGGCCTCCAACGACACCACCATCCGGCTGTGGAACATCTCGGACGGCAGGCGGCCCAAGCACGTCTCCACGCTGAAGGGGCACGTCAACGCGGTGAGCGCCGTCTCCTTCAGTCCTGAAGGGAAAACCCTGGCCAGCGCCTCAGAAGACTGGGGCATGTCCCTGTGGGACGTGTCACGACCAGCTCGGCCGGCGAGGTTGAGCAATTCCTATCCCGCGAAGGAGCGCCTCTACGGAGTCAAGTTCAGCCCGAACGGGTTCATGGTCGCCGCAGCCTCGGCTGACAACCTCGCCTACCTGTGGAACGTGGCCGACCCGAAGAAACCCTTGTTCCTCCTGGCACTGGGCAGTCACCTCGCGGAGGTTCAGCAGGTGGCTTTCAGCCCGGACGGACATACCCTGGCGACGGCCTCCTCGGACGGCGCAACCCGCCTGTGGAACATAGACGGCCCCGGGATCATCACATCCCTGCCCACACTCAGGGGGCACACCGACGCCGTCACGAGCCTGGCGCTCAGTGCCGACGGAAGGTTCGCCGTCACCGGGTCCGTCGACCGCACCGCTCGCCTATGGGACATCTCAAACTTCTCAAAGGCGACACTCCTGGCCAGCCTCCAGGAAGAGAACAACACCATCGAGGGGGTCGCGCTGAGCCGCGACGCGAAACTGCTGGCCACGGCATGCGGCTGTGGGCTGGGGCGCCTGTGGGACATCGCGAATCCCGCGAAACCCCGGCTCCTGTCCACGCTCAGGAGCAATGCCGGCAGGGCCGACGCGGTGGCGTTCGCCCCGGACGGGAAACTGCTGGCCATGGCGTGCGGGTGCGGTTCCGTCCAGCTGTGGGACCTGTCCACGCCGGCCAAGCCGAAACTGCTGTTCGACAGGCGTGTACACGGCGACGCCGCCTGGGACATCACCTTCAGTCCAGACGGGAGATACCTGGCCACCGCGTCCGCCGACAGGACCGTGACGATATGGAACGCCTCGGACCCAGGTCACCTCTCGATGCTCTCGAAGATCACCGCTCACTCCGTCGACGTCAACTCCGTGACCTTCAACTCCGACGGCACCCGCATGGCCACGGCGTCCAACGACGGAACCGCACGCGTATGGGATGTGTCCACCCCTTCCAAACCACGGCAGCTCTCCGAGGTGCGCGGCCACTCGGCGGCGGTGAAGTCGGTGGCGTTCAGCCCCGACGACCGGATGCTGGCGACCGCCTCCGCCGACCAGACGGTGCGCCTCTGGAAGGTGGACGACGTGACGGATCCGCGGCTCTGGGCGGTCCTGTCCGGCCACTGGGGAAAGGTGTCCAGCGTACTGTTCCATCCCAGGACCGGCACCCTTGCCACCACCTCGGCGGACATGACCGCCCAGTTCTGGAGCACCGACGTCACACTGGCCGAGAAGAGGATCTGCGCGGCCTCCGGCACACCCATCACCAGGAAGGAATGGAGCCAGTACCTTCCGGACAACTCCTACGCCTCGCCATGCGGGTGAGCCGCGGGATTTCAGCAGGCTGTGGGCGCGGCCTCCTGGAGCCGTGCGATGTGGCCGGCGTTCGGCTCCAGATGGGTGCCGGTGAAGCGGGTTCACATGCGGCGGTCATGGGTGACGATTCACCTGCCGTTCTCCTTCGTCTCGCCACTTGCGAAAGCAGCGCGCAAGGGAAGGAGATTCGGGCGTTTGGCCGTGCGGCCGTCGCCGGAGGAGCGGCCGCGCATGCGCCTGCCGAGCCAGGGGCCGAGGAAGGAGGCGGCCCATCGTAGTTCGCCTGCCGCGGTGCGCCAGCCGGCGGGGACGGCCGCTCGCGGGTCGGCCAGCGGCCGGGTCCAGGAGTCGTCACTACCGGGCAGGTCGAGGGCATGGGCGACGGCGGCGGCGATCCGTTCGTGGCCGAGCGGGCTGGCGTGGAGCCGGTCCGGGCACCACAGCCGGGGGTCGGTGACCACCGGATGGTGGGAGGTCTCGGCGACGACGACGCGGTGCCGGTGTGCCGCCTGCCGGATGCGGTGGTTCAGGGCGGTGACGCGGGAGCTGATCGGGCGGGCGAGTGGGGTGATCCGTGCGACGTCGGGGAAGGTGAGGGTCGCGACACGGGCACCTTGGGCGGTGAGCGCCGCGAACATCGCCTCCAGGTGGCCGGCGACCTCGTCAGCGTTGAATCGGGGCCGTAGCAGGTCGTTGACCCCGGCGACGACGGTGGCCAGGTCGGGGCGTAGCGCGAGGGCGGGTGCGAGCTGTTCCTGGTGAACCTGCGCGGCGAGGCGGCCGCGTACGGCCAGGTTGGCGTACTGGACGCCGGGGTCGTGCAGCGCGAGCCGCTCGGCGAGCCGGTCGGCCCACCCCCGCAGGCCCACGGTGTCGTCGCCGTCGCCGAGCCCCTCGGTCTGGCTGTCGCCCAGGGCGACGAAGCGCAGGTGGTCATCGCTCGGCATGGGCCGCCCGCCTCTCCCGCAGGATCGCCACGGCGCGTTCGCACCAGTCCCGGTTGCCCCGTTCGAAGTCCAGGCCGCGCAGGCAGGTCAGATAGGGCCCGATCCGCTCGCCGTGGCGCAGGAAGTCCTCCTCGCTGCGGTCGCCGCGTATCTTCCGCAACAGTACGTCGAACAGCGCGATCTTGGCCTCGGCGAAGGTGGCCCGTTCGGTGAGCTGCGCGATCAGTATCTCGGTGTCGACGTGGCCGGCGGCCTGGACCTTGACGAGCAGGTCGTCACGGATGAAGGAGGGCTTGGGGGTGCTCGCCGCGAACTGTTCCAGCTCGGCCAGTCCGGCGTCGGTGACCCGGAACAGACGCTTGTTGGGCCGGGTTTCCTGGACCACCTCACGGCCGGTGATCAGCTCTTCCTTCTCCAGCCTGGTCAGCTCGGCGTACAGCTGCTGTGGCAGCGCGTGCCAGAAGTTCGCCACCCCCAGGTCAAACGCCTTGGCCAACTGGTATCCGCTCAGCTCCTCGTCGAGAAGCGCCGCCAGCACGGCGTGACGCAAAGCCATCGGACCACCTCTTTTCCACCTCTGTCCACGGAACTCACGCCCATGGTAGTAAAGAAACTGACTAATCACATTCATGACTATCTGGGAGAAGCCATGGCCACCGCGGACCGCTTCCGCGCCGCTGTCGACAGCCGCGACCTCACCGCTCTGGACGACCTGTTCACCGAGGACGTCCGGCTCTACAGTCCGGTGAAGTTCAGTCCCTTCGAGGGCAGGCCGATGGTGTTGGGGCTCTTCGGGGTCCTCATGCGTACCTTCGAGGACTTCCGCTACATCGGACACTTCGACGGCACCGCCGAGACCTGCGCCGACGGTACTGAGGCCCCGTCGGTGGTCCTGCTCTTCCGGGCCACCGTGAACGGCAGGCAGATTCACGGCATCGACCTGTTGCATCTCGACCACGAGGAGCGGATCAAGGAGTTCACCGTGATGGTCCGTCCGCAGTCCGCGGTGCACGCCCTGGGCGAGGCGGTCCTCGCCGGTCTGGTCGCCGACGGCCTCGTCCCGGCCCCGGCTGATCACTAGAAAGAGTCATGGCAGCACGGGCGGCCCGGCCTTCAGGCTGACCGGTGTGAGCCGCCCGGCTCTGCCGACGCGGCTGCCTCGGCAGAGCGCGAGTGACATGCTGACCGGAAACCCCGGGTCGAGCCGCTTGTCCATGACACCGAACAGGTCCCTTCCCTGATGACCGGCCCGGCGGCCGGGTCAGGTCAGGTCCGCGAAGGCCGATCGGTGTGATGGGCGGAGATCCATCGGCCCAGTGTCGCCTCGGCCGCTCCGTTGTCGACGGCCTCGGCGCAGCGTGCCATCCCCACGGCGAGCCGGTCGGCGAGGGGGGCCGTAGAAGGGGTGACCGTCACCAGGGCGGCCGCGGCGTTGAGGAGGACGACGTCGCGGATCGGTCCGCGTTCTCCGCCGAGTAGAGCCCGCAGGACGCGGGCGTTGCCGGCCGCGTCGCCGCCGCGCAGCGCCGAGGGTTCGGCACGCGGCACACCGAGGTCGCGAGGGTCGAGCAAGGTCTCGGTGACGTCGCCGTCGCACACCACCCAGACCTGTGATGTGGTCACAGTGGTGAGTTTGTCGAGTCCGTCGTGCCCCCGAACGACCAGAGCGGACAATCCGCGTGCGGCCAGGAGTTCAGCCACCACCGGCGTCATTCGCGGATCCGCCACGCCGACGACCTGGTGCCGGGGGTCGGCCGGATTGACCAACGGTCCCAGGATGTTGAACGCGGTCGGCACGGCCAGCTCCCGGCGTACCGCGGCGACACGGCGCAGGGCGGGGTTGAAGTTCGGGGCGAACAGGAAGGTGATGCCCGCTTCGGCGGCTTCCCGTGCGGCCTGCTCCGGGGTCGAGTCCAAGGACACGCCGAGGTGTTCGATCAGGTCGGCGGCCCCACCGGTGGACGAGGACGCGGCCCGGCCGCCGTGCTTGACCACGGTCACCCCGGTCGAGGCCGCGACGATGGCGGCCATGGTGGAGATGTTCACCGCGCCGGTACGGTCGCCGCCGGTGCCAACGATGTCGACGGTCGTTCCCGGGATCGTGACCTTCGTCGCATGGTCCTGAAGGGCACTCACGAGCCCGCCGACCTCGGCCGCGGTCTCACCCTTTGCCCGCAGTGCGGTCAGGAAGCCGGAGATCTGGGCGGAGGTCGCCGCACCTCGTACCACCTGTTCCATCGCCCAGGCCGTGTCCGAGGCGGTCAGGGGTCGGCGGTCGAGCAGGGTGGCGAGGATCGTGGGCCACGAGGGGGTGACGGAGCCGGGTATGCGGGACGGGCCGGCGGGCGGCAGGGGCGCGGTCATGGGTGGTCCTCATCTGTGCGGGCTGCCGCGATGAGACCGCTGTTGTCCCGACATGACGACGGCCGCCTCATCGAGGCGGCCGGTGGGTTCGCGCAGGAGCAGGGGCCGCCTAACAGGCGGGCCGCCAACTGCTCAAGCGCGTGATCATGCCCGAGAGCGTAACAGACAGACGTACCCGGTCAGAAGATGAGCGGGACGCGGTCGAAAAGGGGGTCTTCTCCCGAACGCGGTCCCAGCGCCACGCCCGAGCCGCTTGTGCTCGTGGACGACGAGGGCGACGCGACGCCGGAGGCCCGCGGTTCGCAGGCGAGAGCGAAGGCCGCGGGAGGCGAGGACGGCCGTGTTGCGGCGGCGGGCTCCGGCCGGATCCAGGCCGCCGGGTTGGTGGATCAGATGGGCGAGTTCGCCGTACCACGCCTGGTCCAGGTCGGGTAGGACCGCGCAGTACTGCGCGGTCCTACCCGACCTCGGCTGTGGATCTTCTGGGTGACCCGGCTTAGAAGTCCATGTCGGCGGGGGCGGCAGGGGTCTTCTCCGGCTTCTCGGCGATGACGGCCTCGGTACCTCCGTGTCATGGGGCGGGGCGGTCCGAGGTTCGTTCCGCCCGTTGTCGGTGGGCCGCTCTACCGTGAGTGGGTACAGAAACCCAGCGTGAGTAAGGGGAGACCATGACCACCCTCGAGAACCGGCCGAACACCGCACTTCTCGTCGTCGACGTGCAGAACGGTGTCGTCGTGGGAGCTCACGAGCGCGACGCGGTCGTCGCGAACGTTGGCGGCCTTGTCGAGAAGGCACGGCGGGAACGGGTTCCCGTTGTCTGGATCCAGCACTCCGACGAGCAGCTCGCGAGAGGGAGCGACGACTGGCGGATCGTCCCCGAGCTGACTCCGGGCGACGCCGAGCCGCTTGTCGAGAAGAACTACGGCGACTCCTTCGAAGACACCGCTCTGGAGACCGTGCTGTCGGGCCTTGGCGTCGGGCGACTCGTCGTCGTCGGCGCACAGACCGATTGGTGCATCCGCTCGACGCTCCATGGCGCGTTCGTCAGGGGATACGACACGACCCTTGTCGGCGACGCCCACACGACGGAGGACCAGACGGCATGGGGGGCGCCGCCGCCGGACCGGGTCATCGCGCACACGAACCTGTACTGGGCCCACCAGACGGCGCCGGGGCGGACGGCCGGGACGGTCGAGACCAAGGATGTCGACTTCGGCGGCACCTCCTGAAGCCTGTGCGACACGGACCGGGGCCATCCGCGGGCTGAGCGGTCAGGGCTCGGACAACATTGCCGGGCCGATGGATCGGCCGGGGCCTGCCGGCTGATGCGGAGCTGCTCGAAGATGCCGGCGAACCGCTTCGGGCGCACCATCTCGCCGATCAGGGCGAAGGTCATGACGAGCAGGCCACCGGACAGCCCGCGCAGCGCGATCGTCCACACCTGGCTCATATGTAAATACCGTTGACCTGCGGCGATGTACGGTTCTGTGGACGAGCTCTCGATTCGCTCCCGCTGACGGGACTACGGGTTGCGGATGAGGTCCAGCAGCGCCGCGTGGGTCTCCGGGTCGGCCGCGACGATGAGCCCGCCCGCGCCGGTATGCGGCGGCCGGCCGTCGAGGCCGGTCAGCACACAGCCGGCGGCCCGGCACAACGCGATCCCGGCGGCGAAGTGCACGCTGTCGTGGAGCCGGCCGTCGGTGACGTATGCGGCTCGCCGACCGGCGGCGACCCAGGCCACCGCCAGGGTGGTGGAGACGACGCGCGGGCGGAACCGCTCGGCGAACCCCGGATCGGCGAGCAGGGCGGCGGCACGGAAGGCGGGTGAGTTCGGGAACGGCGGGTCGAGGTTGACGTCCACCAGCCGCGAATCCGGCGACGGCTTGAGCGGCTCGTCCAGGTCGCTACGGCGGATGTAGGCGCGGACGCCGTCGGTCCAGAACACTTCTTCGGCGAACGGGTCGGCCGAGGCCGCCACCGTGATGTCCGGGCCCACACGCAGGGCGACGTTCACCGCCGCCAGCATGGTGTGCACGGCGTAGTTCAGCGTGCCGCACAGAGGGTCGACCAGCCACATGCGCTCCGCCCCCGCCGGGCCCGAAGGCCCGCACTCCTCGCCGGTCACGGCATCACCGGGCCGGGCGGTGCGAATGACATCAAGGATGGCCTGCTCCGCTTCCACGTCGGCGGCCGTGGCGAAGTCACCACCGGATTTCTCCAGGCGCGTCAGCGGCGCGCCGAACATGGTGCGCACGACGGCTGCTCCCGCCTGCGCCGCCGTACGGGCCAGCTCGACGTCAGTGATCGGCATGAACCGCAGGATAGATCAGGCGGGGTCGGCCGCTTGACACCGGTGCACAGTGCGGCGGAAGGCCGCGAGCTCGTCGTAGACCTTGCGGCCCTGCAGGCAGCCGAGCATCCGGTACTCGACGGTGGCGGCCTTGATGACGCGGTTGCGTACCGTCCCTGTCAGGTGTCGATCGGGGCCGTCGCTTCTGTGGCGGCTTGCCGGAGTGCGTGGCGGCATGCCTTGATGGCGGGGTGCCGGCTGCGGCCTCGGCGTACCGCGGTGAAGATGCGGCGTGTCCGCTGGCCGCGGGGAAGTTGCCGCAGTGTGACGGTCGGGGACTGTCCGATCCATACGAGGTCGGGAAGCAGTGCGACGGCGTGGCCCTGTTCGACGAGGCGAAGGTGGATCAGGAGGTCGGTGGTCTCGAACCGTACGTCGGGTTCGAAGCCGGCGTTCCGGCACAGGGTCATGGCCCAGTGGCGGGCTGCCGTACCCTCGGGTTCCATGGCCCAGGGACGGTCGGCGAGTGAGCGCAGCGACGCCGTGGGGCCGTCCGCGTCATCGGCCGGTTCGGGCAGCGCGAGACGGAGGAAGTCGTCGAGCAGGTCCTCCTGTTCCAGTTCGGCGGGCCGGGGGTTGGGATTGCCCGGGTACTCCTCGGCGATGACCAGGTCGAAGTCGCGGGCCTGAAGTGCGGGCAGGGCCGTTTCCGGCGGCATCTGTGTGACGTGGGTTCGAAGGCCGGGGTGAAGATCGCGCAGGATGTTCAGTGCGCTGGGTATCAGGGCGAGGGTGGCGGTCTGGAACGAGGCGACGCGCAGGGTCCCGGTCAGTTCGGTCAGGGAGGCGGCGATGTCCGCCTCGGCGCGCTCCAGGCGTTTCAGCACCGCTTCGGTATGGGCGACGAGGATCTCCGCCTGCTCGGTCAGCCGCACGCGTCGCCCGATCGGCTCCAGTAGCCGGACGCCGGCCTCCGCCTCCAGTTGGGAGAGCTGCTGGGAGACGGAGGAAGGGCTGTAGGAGAGGGCGGCGGCGACGGCCGCGAGGGTGCCGCGGTGCTTGAGTTCGCGCAGCAGGCGTAGTCGGTGCAGGTCGAACATCGGCGGACCGTTCTCTTCGTCGTCGCGGCGAGCTTTTGATCGGTTGGTTTCTCTGATGAATATAGGTCGGAAACATTCGCTGGACCGATTGGAGTGTGTGCCGCACGCTGGCTGAGATGCCTGAGATCGCTTCTTCCGTCCGTACGCTGCCGTGGTTCGCGCGGCCCGCCGCCAGGTTCTGGACCTGTGCGCCCGCCCCCGCCGAGGTGCGGGAGTTCCATGCCTCCCTGTTCGAGTACGCCCCTACCGCGCTGATCGAACTTCCCTGGCTTGCCGTCGAGCTGGGGGTCGGGCGGGTCTTCGTCAAGGATGAGTCGTCTCGTCTGGGGCTTCCCGCTTTCAAGGTGCTGGGCGCATCCTGGGCGGTGCACCGTGCCCTTGCCGAGCGGGCGGGGCGCGGTGGGGCGGGTCCGGTCACGTTGGTGACCGCCACTGACGGCAACCATGGCCGCGCTGTGGCTCATATGGCACGTCTGCTCGGCCAGCGCGCCCGCGTTTTCATCCCGTGGGGTGTTCATCCGAGGGCTGTGGCGGCCATCGCCGCCGAGCAGGCCGAGATCGTTCAGGTCGCGGGCCCGTATGACGAGGCGGTGCGCCGGGCGGCCGGGGCGGCCGCCGCGTTGGATACGGTTCTGGTCCAGGACACCGCCTGGCCGGGCTATGAGCAGATCCCCGGTTGGATCGTCGAAGGCTATTCCACCCTCTGTGCCGAAATCGACGAGCAGTTGACGGCGGCTGGAGCCGGGATGCCCGATCTTGTCGCCATCCCGGTGGGCGTGGGCTCGCTGGCCCAGGCCGTCGTCACCCACTACCGCAGTCGTCCGGCGGGGCGGGCCCCGGCGCTGTTGTCGGTGGAACCTGTGGCCGCCCCCTGTGTCATCGAGAGCCTCGTGCGTGGCGAACCGGTCAGCGTTACCACCGGTGAGACCATCATGGCCGGTCTGAACTGTGGCACACCCTCCACTATCGCCTGGCCTTACCTGCGGGGTGGACTGGATGCCGCCGTGGCCGTCGCCGATGCCGACAGCGCCCGCGCGGCCGGTGACCTCGCCGCCCTCGGTGTTTCCTGTGGCCCCTGCGGTGCGGCCTCGCTCGCCGGCGTCCGCGCTGTGCTCACCGGCGACGGCGCCGGCGAGCGCCGTACCACGCTGGGGCTTGGTCCTGCCTCGACGGTGGTGTTGCTGTGCACCGAGGGTAGTGCGGCCAATCCGCATGCCACTCCGGATGTCTGAACTCATCTGTTTTGGCCTGTCGGGCTGGTCCGCATACGTCGACGCAGGCCCTTCCCGGCTTCGAGACGGCGACCGTTCGGGGCTTCCGAAGCGTACTGCTCAGAATTTTTCGCCGGACAAGGTGAAACGAGTGGTGCACGGTGCTCGAAGGTAGATCGTCTCGCACTCCTTACCGTCTCGCCCGTTCCCGTGCCAGGGAGGCGACAGTGCTGTGGAAGGTCCGCATGCTCCACGAAACTCCCGCGGTTCCCGATACGTCAGACCCGGCTGCCCTCCTCGCCAGGCTCATCGCCATCGACTCCGTCAACCCCGAACTGGTGCCCGGCGGTGTGGGCGAGACGGTCATCGCCGATTTCTGCGGTGAATGGTTGGCCACCCGTGGCTTCGAGGTGCACCGCCTGGAGAAGCGTGCCAGCCGTCCCTCGCTGGTCGCGATCGCTCGTGGCACCGGCGGTGGACGGTCGCTGATGCTCAATGGCCATCTCGACACCGTCGGCCTGGCCGGCTACGAGGGCGACCCGCTCGAACCGCGGATCCGTGACGGAAAGATGTTCGGTCGCGGAGCCTTCGACATGAAGAGCGGTATCGCGGCCATGATGATCGCCGCCGCGCGTGCCACGGCCCGGGGGCGCCTCCGGGGAGATGTCATCCTCGCCTGCGTCGCCGACGAGGAGCACGGCAGTCTGGGCACCGAAGAGGTCCTGGAGTCCTTCAGCGCCGACGCGGCGATCGTCACCGAGCCGAGTCATCTCGAAGTGACCCTCGCGCACAAGGGTTTCGCCTGGTTCGAGGTGGAGATCGAGGGGCGAGCGGCTCACGGGTCCCGTCCTGAGCTGGGCATCGACGCCATCGTCAAGGCCGGTCACTTCCTCGTCGCGCTGGAGGAGCTGGGGCGGCGCCTCGCCCAGGGACCGGCGCACCCGCTTCTGGGGACGGGGACGGTGCACGCCTCCGTTATCCAGGGTGGGGAGGAGCCGTCCACTTACCCGGCGCGCTGCCGCGTCACGCTGGAGCGCCGCACCGTACCCGGCGAGAACGCCGACACCGTGGAACGGGAGCTGACCACGGTCCTCGACCGCCTGGCCGCCGTGGTCCCGGACTTCCGCTACCGGCTGTCCCGCGGTCTGTGCCGCCGGCCCTTCGAGGCCGACCCGCAGGCCGCGATCGTACGCACCCTCACGCGCCACGCGACAAGGGCCCTCGGTCATCCGCCTGTGGTGCGGGCCGAGTCGTTCTGGACCGACTGTGCGCTGCTGGATCGGGCCGGCATTCCCTGTCTGCTCTTCGGCGTCGACGGCGGGGGTGCCCACGCGGCCACCGAGTGGGTCGACATCGCCTCCCTGCACCGAGTGGCCGAGATCCTCACCGACACCGTCGCGGACTTCTGTTCCTGAGCCTTCGGCCGGACCTGCCCGAGGAACTGCGCACTCGGGTCCGTGTGACAGGCCCCAAAGACATCCCAGCAGCTTAAGTGTCAAGCGGCTGCCCCATGCCCGCGGCCTATCGGCCGGATGTGACACCGAGCCGTGTCACTCCGGTGCCCGGGGAAACTCCGAACAGCGGAAGGAGCCGAGCTCGGCACCGCCGCGCTGGATGGTGACCGTGACCGCGTCGGGGTCGAGGTTCGAGCGCGTGGCCACGGCGCTCGCCGCCGTGCAGGTGAGTTGCCCCAGCCACAGATTCTGGTCACGTGGCCGGACCTGCGCGGCCTCCCGGGGGGCGAGGCTGGGGACGGGGACGGGAATGGGGGCGGCGAGGAAGATGCGGACCATGGCAGTGTCGGAGGTGACCTTGCTCGGTGTGTCCGTGCCGGGTGCGAGCTCGGTGCGCACCCCCTGCCGCCGCTCCTCGGAGCTGGGCCCCGCCAGCAGCAGGTCCAGCGTCTCCCGCAGCGGGGGCCACGGCAGGGGGCGGCTCACAGCGCGCAGTCGCGCGCCCGACACGAAGTAGAGCCGGGTGCTGGGCTGAAAGCCCACGGCGGGTTCGCCCCCGTCCATCACGCGGGTCGGGCTGATGCCGCATCCGGACACGGCGGAGGCGAGCGCCAGCGCGCACGCCATCATGCGGGTGTTCATCTCGGCTCCGGGTGGCGGGGAAGGGTGAGGCGGAACAGGGCGCCGCCGCCGAGCGGGTTGGCCACGCCGATGGACCCGCCGTGCAGGCGCGCGTTCTCCAGGGCGATGGAAAGGCCGAGCCCGCTTCCGTCGGACCTCGTCCGGGCCGCGTCGGCCTTGGAGAAGCGGTCGAAGACATGCGGAAGGAGGTCCGGGTCCACCCCCTGGCCGGCGTCCTGGACCTCGATGAGGACGTGGCCCGTGTCCCGCGGGCCGTCCGCGCGCAGTCGTACGGTGACCGGGGGAGCACCGTGCCGGAGGGCGTTGCCGACGAGGTTGGCCACGATCACGTCGAACCGGCGGGGGTCCATGCGGATCCGCACGCCAGGAGGCAGGTCCAGGACGACGCGCGCGTTCCAGCCGCGGGCGCGCAGGCAGGCGCGGATCGCGTCCGCCACATCGACGTCGTCCAGGATGAGGCGCGCTGCCCCCGCGTCGAACCGGGAGATCTCCATGAGGTCTTCCACGAGCCGGACCAGCCTGCCCACCTCCAGGTTCAGCAGCCGGGCCGCCTGTGCCAGGTTGCCTTCAAGGCGACCGGCCTCCTCCTCGAACATCTCCGCCATCGCCAGGATGGACGCGAGCGGGGTGCGCAGCTCGTGGGACACGTCGGCGACGAACCGGCGGGCCCTGACCTCCATCTCGCGCAGCTCCGACACGTTGCTCTCCAGGGCGGCGGCCGTGGCGTTGAAGGTCTTCACCAGCCGGGCCAGTTCGTCGCCGCCGGTCGCCTTCAGCCGCGTGTCCAGCTCGCCGGCGCCGAGCCTGCGCGCCGCCCGGTCCAGCTCGCGTACCGGACGCAGCACGCCCCCGGCCGCCAGCAGGGCGAACAGCACGGCCAGCGCCACGACCGGGAGCACGCCGTTCCACGCGGCGGTGACCAGCGCGTCCTGGTCCGCGGCCTCCTTGCCGAGCGGGGCGACGAGGTAGACCTCGACTCCCGAGGGGGTCCGCTGCCGGCCCAGCAGCACGGGCGTGCCCACGACGAGGTAGGGGGTATCGGCGGAGACGACGCGCTGGTAGGCCAGGCGCCGCCCGCCGGCGACGCTGCGGCGCAGCGCGGACGTGATCGGGCCGGTGCCGTCCCCGGAGGCGATCAGGCCCGAATCCTCGTAGACGGCGGCGCCGGTCGCCTCCAGGAACGCGGGCGCCACACCGTTGGCGAGCCGTTGCAGCGCCGCCCGGTCGGGAGGGTGCTGCATGTTCTCGGTCAGCGTCGCGACGCGCAGCCGGAACTCGTTGACGACCGACCACTCCGTGCGCGACAGCATGAGGTCGCGTGCCTGGCGGTAGACGAGTCCGGCGGCGGTCAGCGCGCTCAGCCCGGCGAGCAGCACGAAGACGACCACCAGCCGGGCCCGGAGCCCGCGCGCCCCCAGCGGGAGCCGCGGCCTCCATCTGCCTCTGGCTGTGACTGTCACAGAGGGCCGAACCGGTACCCGAACCCGCGCACGGTCTGGACGTACCGGGGCTTCGACGGGACATCCTCGATCTTCGTGCGCAGCCGTTGCACGCACGCGTCGACCAGCCGGGAGTCACCCAGGAAGTCGAGGTCCCAGACCGACTCCAGAAGCTGCTGGCGGCTGAACACCTGGCCGGCCGCCGCGGACAGTTCCAGCAGCAGCCGCAGTTCCAGCGGCGGCAGCGTGATCTGGACGCCCGCCTTGGACACCGTGAGCGAGCCGCGGTCGATCGCCAGGTCGCCGTGCGCCTCTGCCCCGGCCCCGGCCCCGGCGGCCGGGCCCCCACGCCGCAGCACCGCGCGGATCCGCGCCTCCAGCACCCGCGGCCGTACCGGCTTGACCACGTAGTCGTCGGCGCCCGCCTCCAGGCCGCTGACGACATCGAGGTCGTCGCCGCGGGCGGTGAGCATGACGATGGGCGTGGGGCCGCCCGCCCGGATACGGCGGCACACCTCGAAGCCGTCCAGGCCGGGAAGCATCAGGTCGAGCACGACGATGTCGGCGGGTGTGACCCGTAGTCGCCGCAGCCCTTCCTCGCCCGTGCCGGCGGCATCGACATCGTGGCCATGGCGGCTGAGCGAGAGGCGCAACCCCTCGCGCACGGACGGGTCGTCTTCGATCAGCATCACTCTGGCCACCGTCTAAGTATCCGGCTTGATCACCCCGTTTCCGGATGATGGCGACATTCATTACACGCTCATGACATTCCAGTCATGGCCCGCGGACATCGCGCTGCCAGCATCTGAGCCGCTCTTCATCGAACCGTCACCTAGGAGGATGTATGCGATTCGCTCGGAACGCCCTGGCCGCGGCGGGGCTCGCCATCGCCCTGCTGCACGTCGCGGCGCCGGCTGCGGCGGCCGCGACGCCCAGCCCCGTGCCCTCACCGGCTCAGCTCCGTCCCGCGGAGCAGGAGCCCCCCTTGGTGCCGGAGGGGGCTCCGGAGACCGGGGGTGGTCTCAGCGGCAGTGTTCTCGTTCCGGTTGGCGGGGTCCTTCTCGTAGCGGGGGCCGGGACGGGCCTGCTGGCACTGCGCCGCCGTAAGCACACCCAGGTCTGAGATGCCGGATGCGACACGGGGCGGCCACCGGGCCCTCGGCCTGGTGGCCGCCGCCCTCGCGGTCACCGGCGCCGTGTTCCTGGGCAGCACGCTGCTTCCCCGGCAGACCCCTCCGGCCCCACCCCCCGCGCAGGCCCTGGCAACCGTTTCCCCGGTCGCTTCCTCGCGGCCCGCTCCCGTCCTGCCCCGATCCGAACCGCGCCACCTGGACGTGCCGAGGATCGGCGTGCACGTCCCCCTCTCCCGGCTCGGCCTCAACGCCGACGGCACCGTGCAGGTACCGCCGGTGGACCGGCCCGAGCAGGCCGGCTGGTACGCGCGCGGCTACACGCCCGGGGAGCGCGGGGCGTCGGTGATCCTCGGGCACGTCGACGGCGGAGGACGCAAGGGCGTCTTCTACGATCTCGGACGGATGCGCCGGGGTGACAGCATCTCGGTCACCCGCGCGGACGGCTCGGTCGCGACCTTCGTGGTGCAGTCGGTGGAACAGGTCGCCAAGAGCCGTTTCCCCTCTCAGCGCGTGTACGGTCCGCTCGACCACGCCGGCCTGCGCCTGGTGACCTGCGGCGGCGGCTTCGACCGTCGGACCGGCCACTACACCGACAACATCATCGTCTACGCGCGCCTCACCTGACCGGCCCGCCCCCGGCCCACCTGCCTGGTCTCCGCACACGTCAGGCGAGCCGGGCCCAGTGGCGGTTCAGGCCTCGTGGTCGCGGTCGGCGAACATGTCCAGCAGGACGCACACCGGCATATCGGATTCTGCCGGGGAAGTGGCGCTCGGGGTTGATGCTGTAGCTGTTGGGCCGCCCGACGCGGTGCGGGTCACGTATCCCGCCTCATGCAGGTCGGACACGATGCCCTGCACGGCGCGCTCGGTGATCCCGAAAGATCTATGCCGAGGGCGGTGGTGTGGGCGAGGACCAGGGCGGCGACCATGAGCACCGTCAGCGCTGCGAGCACCTTGTAGAGGGTGGCGCTGCGCATCCTCACCGCCCAGGGTGGGGGCCGAGGAGGATCCGGGCAGGATTGAACGTTAAGGCGAAATGGCCGCTGTGTTGGATGCTGAGATCAGATTCGGAACATGGACAGGGGAGCCGTGCAGAGGGTCTGCTCGGCGCCGAACTCCTCGAACGTGCCGACGGGGCGGAAGCCAAGGCGGGCGGCGAGTTTCAGAGATCGCTTGTTCGCGGTCTGGGTCACGAGCAAGACCGGCTGGTCGGGGAGTTCGTCAGCCGCGGCGCGCAACGCGGCCGTTGCGGCCTCGAATGCGAACCCCGCGCCCCATGCGCTGCGCCGCAGTACATAGCCCAGTTCCAGTTCCTCGCCATCCTCGGTGACATGCCCGGGGTGATCGGTCGACCGGCGGGCGAGCATCAATGTCCCGATAAGTCGGTTCGTCGTGTTGTCCGCGATGACATAATTGCCGGGCCTGGATGTCGCGTTGGCGATCGCCGTGTCGAAGCGCTGCTCGACGTCACTCCGAGGCTGGGGGCCACCGATGTATGCCCGAACCTCGGGATCGGTATAGAGCTCGATGAATCCTTCACGGTCGGCATCGTGCAACGCTCCGCGAAGCAGGAGTCGTTTCGAAGGGACCTCCGTGGCAGACAGCGTGCGCAATTGGCTCATAGGCCCGTGATCCTAGAACACGGGACCCTTGCTCGAGCGGTGCACGGTCTGGACCGGTGGTAGAACGGGGCCGAACACGCTGGGGTTGATTGCTTTGAGTGTGCCGTCGGGATAACGGAGGCGCAGTTCGTACAGCATGCTGTTGCCCGGCACGCCGGCCAGGAAATTCGAGTGCGTTGACGAGGCCGTGGACCTTGTAGATCGCCTCCGTTGCTCATCGTAAAGAGATCTCTCGTGGCCTTCATGCTTTGTCATGTCGGCGCGCGCAGCCGCCGAGGCTTATGATCGCTCTTGCACGGCTCTCGTCACCTCACCCCTTCCTTCGGAGTTCGAGCACATGGCTGATCCTCTGATCCCCTGGCGCGGCGACCTGGCCGCGAAGATCCAGCCGCAGATTCCGCACGCGGCGCGGATCTGGAATTACTGGATGGGCGGCAAGGACAACTTCGAGGCGGACAGGACGGCTGGCGACGCGGTCGCCGCGGTCTACCCCGAGATCGTGACGATGGCGGCGCAGTCGCGGAAGTTCCTCATCCGGGTGGTGCGTCACCTGGCCGCGGAGGCGGGAATCGACCAGTTCCTCGACATCGGCACCGGCTTGCCGACGATGCAGAACACCCACGAGGTGGCTCAGCAGGTCATGCCGCATGCGCGGATCGTCTACGTCGACAACGACCCCATGGTGCTGGTGCACGCCAGGGCGCTGCTGAGCAACACCACTCCGCAGGGTGTGACCGCCTATGTCGACGGTGACTATCACGAGCCCGAGTTGATCGTGGAGGACGCCCGCAACGTCCTGGACTTCACCCGGCCGATCGCCGTGATGTTCATGGGCGTCCTCGGCTATGTGGAGGACTTCGCGGTGATGCGCTCCATTGTCTCGCGCGTCATGGATGCCGTGCCCTCCGGCAGCTACCTGGTGCTCTGGGACGGGACCGACACGGGCGAGACGGTCAACGAGGGCAGTGAGAAGCTCGCGGAGAGCGGAGCCGTGCCGTACCACCTGCGTCGGCTCGACCAGCTGGCCGAGTGCTTCGCGGATATGGAACTGGTCGAGCCGGGGCTGGTGCCCATCACACGCTGGCGGCCCGACACCGACGACGCGCCCTGGATCGACGCGCACGGGGCTGTGGCGCGCAAGCCGTAGCCCGCTGTTCTGGGCCCCCACTCAGGTCTTTACCAGTCCCGAAGGCCCATCTTGCTGCGTCGTCCCAGGCCCGCCGCGGTGCGTCGACCCGGCGGCACGGCCCGGTCGACGCACCGCACCCGGCGGGCCCAGCGGGGGCCGCTCCATCTGCACTCAGTTGCAACTGGTCTTCAAGGGTCCGCACCCAGAATTTCGATCATGTCGAAGACGACGCGGGGCGACATTAGGAGACAACGTCGGCGAGAGGCCGCCCAGGCGCGCGAGAGGCGAGTCCGCGAAGCGGCGCGGGCAGCCAAGGCGCGCGAGAAGCGAGTCCGCGAAGCGGCGCGGGCAGCCAACAAAGCGCAGGAAGACAACAAAGGGATCTTCTTCCCGGTGCTCCTGATTCTCCTGCTGGTGTTCGGGTTGCCGATCTTCCTCATATCTTCCGTCACCCTGCCCGACATACAGACGGCGCTCGGCATGAGGGGTACGCCCGGGACCGCGACTGTGCTGTCCTGCGAGGCACACGGAAGTGGGCGCAATAGCAGACGCGCTTGCCAGGCGCGGTTCGTGTTCAAAGCCTCGGCGAGGCCGCCGGTCGTCCTCCCGACCGTGGCGGATGTGGAGGTGGGTGAGACGTTCCCGGCCGCGATCAACTCCGAGGGGGACCTCGTCCTGCCCACGGGGGCGCGGGGCGTGTGGAGGTGGGTTCCGCCGGCAGTCTCCATCTTTGTCATACCGGCCGTCCTGATGATCGTTTTCGGTTTTTATGTGGTGCGTTCCTGGGCGCTGGGGATCGGCGGGATCGCGCTGGCGCTGGCGACGGCCGCAGCCATGATCGCAGGATTCGCACTCGGCGGATGAACCGAAGTGCTGTCAAGAACTCCGGGGTTGGCCCTCCGCTCCCGAACGTGTCCCCAGACATCCGAGCACGTTGTGGTGTCAAGCAGCGGCTACCAGATGAGGTGGAAAGGCGATGGACTCGTCGGAAGACGCGCGGCCCGCTGATCGAAGGACTCGCCGGTCCGACATCCGATCAGCCGTTCGCGACCCCGGCGATCCACAGGGACTCCTTCTGCCGCAAGAGCTCTCGGGCTCGGCCGCGTTTGGGAGGTCGGCCCCGCAGACGGGCTCGAACCACGAACACCACGCTCGTCGAAAAGCCGTAGCCATGACGGGAGAACGCCAGGAGGGCCGGTCTTGAAGACCCTCCCAAAAGTCAGGCTCATCAGCCCGGCATCCATCAGTCGCGACTACGGCCGATCGGTAGACAAAGCAGGCACCGGCCGGGGCCGGCGCCGCCGATCCGGGGGCCTGATGGTGACGGGTTTCTCGGCCAGCCGCCGATGCCAATGTTTAGATACATAGCTATTTGTCGACCTTGTGACCTATTTGGTCCCATCTCGTAATAGATGACCAGAATGAGCCGATAGTTTCGCTTCCCTTCAGTCCCTTCATGCACACCGTTCACTCGCCCGCTCCAGTGTGTCCGCCCGAAGGGCAAACCGCTCGATCGGTGCTTGTCGGAATAGAAGGGACTGCACCTGATGCAGCCAATGGCAGCGCGAAAGTTACTGGGGAGCCGACGGCGTTTCGCCGCAGCCGGCGCAATCGCGGTGCTGCTGGTGAGCAGCCTTGTGACGGCGGCCTACGCCGACCCGGGACCGGGGGAACAGAATCGGGGACGGCCCAGCCCGACGCCGACGAGCTCGCAGACCCCTCCGACGCTCACCCCCGCCAACGGTTCGTACCTCGTGGGCACGGCGAAGGTCGCGGCGGTTCCGGCCGCGGCCGGTGACAGTGTCACGAAACTCGCCATCGACGACACCGCACTCGACGCCACCCGGACGGTGGGCGTCTCCAAGCTCAGCTTCGACGTCGGCTCGAACTCGACGGAGGCGCAGTACCACAGCTACGTGCTCGTCAACGGCGGGTACCGCAGCGACATCGGCGACCATGTGAACGAGCGGGCGACCATCGAGATCCCGAACGAGCACCTCGTCAAGGGAGAGAACACCGTCGAGATCGTCGTCGGTACGATCCAGTCCTCATGCGGCCTCAACTACGACGACTTCGTGCTGTCCGATGTGGGCCTCGAACTGCTCGGTGAGGTCGCGGACGGCGAGGAGAACCCCTATACCCTCTCCTTCGGCGACGGCAGCTGCGGCACGAACTCCTCGCTGCTGAAGCGCGCCACGCTCAAGTTCTTCGTCCAGTCCGACCCGCAGGGCACCACGGGTCTCACCGCGGACGTGGACACGACGGAGCTGGCCAACGGCGAGCACGTCATCACCGCCACGACCGCGGCCGGGGCGACCGTCAAGAACACCGTGACCGTGAACAACGCTCCGGCCGGGGCACCGTGGCTGCTGCCCGTGGACGGCACGCTCGTGGCGGGCACCAAGCCGGTCTTCGCGACGATCCCGGCCGGCGGCGAGGGCGGCGTCGCCTCCCTGACCGTCGACGGCGACAAGCCTGCCACGAAGGCCACGCTCGGCAACGGCGCCGCGAAGTTCAGCTTCGACGTGGGATCGGACTCGATCGACGACAAGTTCGACAACTTCCTGCTCGTCAACGGCAAACGCATCGATCTGGGCGGCTCCTGGGTGAGCCGGCGCGTGACCATCGCGGTTCCGGCCCGGTTCCTGGTGCCCGGCGACAACACGATCAAGGTCGTCACCGGTGACTTCAAGGAGTCCTGCGGCAACAACCGCGACGATTTCACGATCGCCAACCTGGACCTCGCCCTTGACGGTGCCACCGTGACCGGCCAGGACGTCAAGCCGTCGTACGACATGGGCGACGGCGACTGCGGCAGCAGCCAGACCCTCCTTCGCGAGGTCGAGTTGCGCTACACGATCGACGCCCCGGCGGTGAACGTCATCGAGACGCTCGGCTCGGGTAACGCCATCCTCAGCTTCAACGTGGGCAGCAACTCGATCGAGGCGCGCTACCAGAACTTCGTCCTCGTCAACGGCCAGAAGGTCGTACTCGACGGCGACTTCGTGAGCCGGCGCGTCGACCTCACGATTCCGAACGAGTACCTCGTGCCCGGCTGGAACACGATCGACTTCGTGACCGGAACCTTCCCGACGTCGTGTGGCAACAACCGCGACGACTTCGCGATCTCGAACATCGTCCTGACCCCGGTGCAGGGCACGGCGACCGGCCAGATGCTCAAGACCTCGTACGGCATGGGCGACGGCAACTGCGGCGACAACGTGAACCCGCTGACCGAGATCGACCTCGAATTCCTGGTGGACGCGCCGGCCCGCGGCCTGCGCGCAGACCTCGACACCACCGCCATCAAGGACGGCAAGCACACCCTCACTGCGGCGTCGACCACGGGCGAGGTCGCCACCCGCCTGTTGATCACCGACAACTCGGCGCCGGCGGTCGCCAAGAGCGTCCCGGCCGCGGGCGAGAAGATCAATGCCTCGGTCGTGCTGGACGTCAAGCTCGAGGACGCCTCCGGCGTCGTGTCCGGGCCGGACGTCGAACTCGACGGCCGGCCGATCGAGCTGGGCGCCCAGGTGGGCCCAGGCCTGCACGCCGGTAAGCACACCCTGGCGGTGACCGGCACGGATGGGCTCGGCAACACCACGAGCCGCGAGATCGTGTTCGAATCCGCGGGCATCCCGGACGTCCCCACCGAGCTGATCCCGGCGTTGGGGGCCGTCGGGGTGTCGGATCCCGTCACCCTCTCGGCGAAGGTGGCCGAACCTGATGGCGGCCAGGTGACGGCGACGTTCTCCGAGGCCGAGATCCTGACGCCGAACCAGGTGTTCCAGGGCACGGCCAAGTCCGTCCCCACGACCCTGAAGGTCCCGGGCGAGAGGAAGGTCAAGGCCGAAGGGCTCGAACCCGCCGATGGCAGGACGCTCGACGCGCCCGCCGGCCAGGACGTCACCTACCAGCGGTACGACGTCCAGGTGAAGGGGCACGCGGACTCCCCGGTCCTGCGCTGGGAGGGCGTCATCGACCCCGAGCGCCTGGCCTCGCTGCGGGCGTGGAACACGAGGACCAAGGCATGGGATCTGCTGACGAGCGCCCGTGGCGCCGCCGAGGGCAAGACCGTTCTCACGGCCGTCGTCGATGGGGACCACATCGACAAGCAGCAGGTTCACGTCATGGTGACGGGCGAGGACCCGTTCGCCGACGACATAGAGCCCGGTGACCCGAACGGTTTCGCCGACCCCGCCTCCTACGACTTCTCGATCGTCCACTTCACCGACACGCAGTACATCTCCGAGGGCGCGGTGGAGCAGGAGAGTGCCGAGGAGCGCGCGGTGTGGGAGTCCGCCTACGCAGGCATCGTCGACTGGATCGGCGCGAACAAGGACCAGCGCAAGATCTCGTACGTCGCGCACACCGGCGACATCATCGAGAACAACATCCGCAAGCCCGCCGACGAGGCCATGCAGCAGCAGGTCGTCGGCGAGTTCGAGGTGTCCTCGAGGCAGCAGCGCGTGCTGGACGACGCGGACATCCCGAACGGCGTGATCGCCGGCAACCACGACAACCAGTCGGGCACCGAGAACGGGCCGGACGCGATCTACAACAAGTACTACGGCCCCAGTCGGTATCAGGAGGCGTCACAGGGCTGGCAGCACGCCAACTACGGCGGGCCGTGGAGGGAAGGCGACAATCAGAACCACTACGACCTGTTCTCCGCGGGCGGGCTGGACTTCGTCGTGGTCGGCCTGTCGTACGGTGTGACGAGGGAGGAGGCCGAATGGGCCGACTCCATCTTCAAGAAGTTCCCCAACCGCAACGGCATCCTGCTCTCGCACGACTACATCGTGCCGAGCACCAACCCCGACGGGCGCGGCGCTGGATTCTCCGCCCCCGACGGCTCGATGCTCTACAAGACGGTGGTTGAGAAGAACTCGAACGTCTTCCTCATCCTGGCCGGACACGAGCACGGTGTGGGCACCAACGTGAAGCCGAAGGTCGGCCAGGTCGGCAAGGGCGTGGTCGAACTTCTGGCGGACTACCAGTTCTACACGGTGTCGGCCGACCGGCTCGGGCTCACCGAGATCGGCGGGTACAACCCGACGGACCAACTCCAGTTCGGCGCGAGCTTCTTCCGGCTGCTGCAGTTCGACGTCGAGCGAGCGGAGCTGACCGTGGACACCTACTCTCCGCTGCTCAACGACTTCGGCGCCACCGAGTTCGACCCGCTGCGCCGCTACAACGGGCACGAGGACAACATGGTGCTGCCGGTCGATCTCACCTCCCGCACGACGAGCTTCCAGACCGACTCGCTGGCGCTCTACAAGCCCACCCGGGTCGTCGGCAGGAGCAAGGTCGCGTCGGGTCAGGTCGCCTCGGTGACCTGGGACCGTCTCAAGGACGACACGGCCTACGCCTGGTTCGTCACGGCACGCTCCGCCGGCGGCGGCGTGACCGCCTCCGAGCCGAGCGTCTTCGTCACGAAGGACGAGCGCGGCCGTCCCGGCAAGTGGGGACCTGACTCGCCCATGTACCACTGGTTCCGCCGCTGACCCATCACCGCCGCCCCGGACCGGGTCCGGGGCGGCATTCGCTCATCCCCGATCTGGAGAGACGAGACATGTCCCGCAGGCGCTGGCTGTTCGCCGTCGTCCTCGCCGTCATTCTCGGCGGTGTGCCGGTCGGCCTGGTGCGTCCCGCTCCGGCGGCGGCGCACGACGCGACCACGGCCGCCCACGCCGAGGTGACCGGCACGGGCGCGAACGTCGAGGTCGTGCTCGACCTCGAGTACGACCTCCTCATGAAGTCGGCCTGGCTCTACGCGGAGGCATATGAGGCGAAGGAGCGGACCGAGCAGCTCCACCAGCTCAAGATCAACCGTGATGCCGTGACCGGCTATGTCACGGGCCGCTTCGCCGTGGCGTACCACGACGAGCCGTGCGCGCCCACGCCGGTGGGCGACGCGGACGTCCGTGTCCGCGGCAAGGCGGCCTTCGCGGTGCTGACCTACGCCTACGCCTGCGCGGGCGGGGATGGGGGAGTCCACGCGATCTCAAGCGCGCTGTTTCCCGACGCCGAGAGCTTCGTGCACAGCACGAAGACGATCGTCCGCTACGACCTTGACGGTGAGCAGGGCTCTGCGGTCCTGGTCGCCAAGAACCCGACGCTGCGGATCGGTGAGTATCCGGCGTCGTATCAGGTCCGGGAGTTCTTCCTGCTCGGTGCCGAGCACCTGCTGTTCGGCCTCGACCATCTCTTCTTCCTGTTCGCGCTGCTCATCGGCGCGCGCCGGCTGCGTGACGTCGTCGTCACGGCCTCCGCCTTCACCGCCGCCCACAGCATCACGTTTCTGCTGGCGGCCATGGGGGTCGTGGACGTTCCTGGGGAGATCGTCGAGCCCGTCATCGCAGCGTCGATCATTGTCGTGGCGGTCGCCAACCTCCTGGACCGTGGGGAAGATAGATTGGGCAGATGGCGGCTGCCGATCGTCTTCGTCTTCGGCCTGGTGCACGGGCTGGGCTTCGCCGGTGCGCTGGACATCAAGGAGAGCGGATCGTGGGAGCTGCTCCTGTCGCTGCTGAGCTTCAACCTGGGCATCGAGGCGACGCAGCTCGCGATCATCGCTGTGCTCTTCCCGCTGCTGGTGCTGCTGCGCCGGGCGTCCGCGGCCCGCTGGGTGGTGGCCGCGATCTCGGTCCCCGTCGTGGCGGTCAGCCTGTACTGGTTCTTCGATCGCATCCCGCTGCCGCTCTGACGGTGGCGGGCGTCGGTTCGCCGACGGCCCCACCCACCTGGTTGTGACGCCGCAAACGCCACTCGCCGCAGTCAGGTCCCGCCGCGGATCAGTCGATCTGCATGACGACGGCCTTCGGCTCGGTGAAGAACTCGCGGCTGAAGGTGCCGCCCTCGCGCCCGACACCTGAGTCGCCCGCCCCGCCGAACGGGGCGCGCAGGTCGCGGACGAAGAAGCAGTTCACCCAGACGGTCCCGGCCCGCAGGCGGGCGGAGACTCGGTGCGCCCGGGACAGGTTCTCGGTGAACAGCATCGCGTTGAGCCCGTAGCGTGTGTCGTTCATCAGCGCCACGACCTCGTCCTCGGTGTCGAACGGCGTCACCGTGACGACCGGGCCGAAGATCTCCTCGCGCTGGTGGCGGCCGGTGGCGGGCATGCCGGTGATCACCGTGGGGCGGACGAACCAGCCGTCGCCGAGGCCGCCGGAGCGGATGGAGCCGCCCTCCTCGGCGACGGTCTCGACGTAGCCGCGCACCTTGCGGTAGTGGGTCTCCGAGGCCAGCGGGCCGAGTTGGGTGGAGTCCAGCTTGGGGTCGCCCAGGCACATCGCCTCGGCTGCGGCGGTGAAGCGGGCGATGAACTCGTCGAACACCGGACGCTGGACGTACAGCCGCGAACCCGCCAGGCACACCTGCCCGGCGTTGGTGAAGATCGCCTTGATGGACCAGCTCACCGCGTTGTCGAGGTCGGCGTCGGCGAAGACCGCGTTGCCGCCCTTGCCGCCGAGTTCCAGGCTGACCGGCACGAGGTGCCTCGCCGCCGCGGCCGAGATGACCCGGCCGGTCGCGGACTCGCCGGTGAACGTGATCCGGTCGATCCCAGGGTGCTCGGTGAGCGCCTGCCCGGCGGAGTCCGGGCCGTGGCCGTGGACGACGTTGAGCACTCCGGGCGGCAGGCCCGCCTCCAGCGCGAGCCTGGCGAGGATGGTGGCGGAGGCGGGGGTGTCCTCGGCGGGCTTGAGCACGACCGTGTTGCCCCAGGCCAGTGCGGGTGCGATCTTCCAGGTCTCCAGCATCAGCGGGAAGTTCCACGGGGCGATGGCGGCGGCGACCCCGACGGGCTCGTAGCGGGTGTAGGCGTGGTGGCCGGAGTCCATCGGCAGCGTCTCGGCCGTGGTCAGCCGGGCGTGGTCGGCGAAGAAGCGGAAGTTGTCGGCGGCGCGGGGCACATCGTTGCCGCGGCTCTGGGTGATCGGCTTGCCCATGTCGCGGGTGTCGGCCAGGCCGAGCTCGTCGGCGTGCTCGAGGATGAGGTCGGCGAGGCGATGCAGCAGCCTGCCGCGCTCGGCGCGGCCCATGCGCGGCCACGGCCCCTCGTCGAATGCCCGCCGCGCCGCCGCCACGGCCCGCTCCACCTCGGCCGCGCCGCCGAGCGCGACCTCTGCCCACGGCTCGCGGGTGTAGGGGTCGACGCTGGTGAACGTCTCGCCGCCGGAGGACTTCACTTCAGCACCGTCGATCACGTGTCCGAAGAATTCCATGTCAATCACCTTTGTTGATCTCGTCGCGTTCGGCGAGCGTCTGGTCTCCGGCCGCCCAGTGGGTGCGCGGCACCTCGCGTACGATCACCCGGATGCTCTGAGCAGGGGCGCCGAGCGAGCGCTCGACGGCGGCGTGCACCTCGTGGATGAGCGCCCGGATCGCGCCGGGTTCGCGGCCCTCGGTCAAGGTCACCTCGACCAGCGGCATGTCACACCCCCGCCACGGACACGGAGCCGAGGCCGCTGAGGCGTACGGTCACCGACGAGCCGCGCTGGAGCGGCATCGCGCCGGTCATCTCGCTCGTCAGCGGCGCGTGCCGCGCCCGGTAGGCGGTGGCCAGGCCCGGACCCGGCCGTTCTTCGATGATGGGGCCGTGGTCGGCACGGTTCCGCCCGGCCTCCAGCAGCACCTCGGCGGTGCGTTCTATGGTCCATTCACTCATGCGATCGATCCACTTTCCGGTGGCCGCCGTTTCGGCCGGGTGAGGCGCGGGGGAGTAGGGGAGAGGGCTCAGCTCTGGCCGAGAGGGCGGCGGATCTGAGGTTGGCTGTGGACGCGGCGCGTGGGGCCCTGCCACATGTCGATCGAGCCCGGCTCGGCCGGGTCGAAGTAGCGGGGCCGCCAGGCGTCCTCGTCGGTGATGAGCCGCACGCCCCAGGAATACTCGTAGGTGATCCCCTCCGGCCCCTTGAAGTAGACGAACACCGCCGTCGACTGCGGATGGCGGCCGGGGCCCATCTCGATCTCGACCCCGTTGGCCTCCAGGAAGTGACAGTTGCGCATCAACGCGTCGAGCGAGTCGACCTGGAAGTTGATGTGGCACAGCCCCGGCTGGCTGCCCTGGAACACGGCCAGCTTGTGGTGGACCTGGTCGATGCGCATGAGACAGGCCCAGTCGCCGATCCAGTCCGACACGCGGGCGTTGAACAGGCCGGACCAGAAGCGGTACGCCTCGCGCACGTCCGGGGCGTCCAGGCACAGGTGCCCGAACTCGGTGATGCCGGCCTCGCGTCCGTAGCGGACCGGTGCGGTTAGCGCCACCTGGTCGATCACCAGGTCGATGCGGTTGCCGAACGGGTCGTCGAACGACAGGAAGTCCCGGACCCGGCGTGAGTCGGCCTCCTTGGCGTCGCCCCGTACGACGGTGACGCCGGCCTTCTCCAACTCGATCTCGGCGGCGGCGAGCGCGTCCTCGTCCCGGACGGTGAACCCGGAGCTGATGACCCCGGACTCCCCCTCGACCAGGGCAAGGCAGTGGTGGCGCTGGTCGGCGCGCAGGTAGGCGACGCCGTCCTCTTGGGCGGTGAGCTCCAGGCCGACGATGTCCACGGCGAACCGTAAGGCGGCGTCCAGGTCGGCGGCGCCGGACCGGACGTAGGCGATGTCGTCGAGCTCGATCATGACAACTCCCGGAGATAGGACCAGATGCGGTTGGACAACTCGGATCGCACGGCCCGCCACGCCTCCTGCTCGGCGGGCGTGAGAGGGATGGGGGTGCCGGAGGCGGTGGCGGCGGCGTTCATGCGGGCGGAGGCCTCCAGCACCCACATGAGGGCGACGGCCTGGCCGACGCTTTCGCCGACGGTCACGGCGCCGTTGCCCCGCATGATCAGGGCAGGTGCCTCACCCAGGCGCTCGGCCAGCGCCCGCCCGCGCGTGCGGTCGCGCACCAGCGTCGCGTCGTCGAACACGGGCACCTCAGGCCCGAGGAACGCCCCCTGCCCGTGCAGCGGCAGGATCGGTACCCCCGCCGAGGCCAGAGCCGTGGCAGTGGGCGGCTGTGCCCGGCAGATCGCCCGCACGCCGGGTCGCGCCCGGAAGATCTCCAGGTGGATCCACGCCTCGCGCGGCGTGCCGTCGGGCAGGTCGGTGGCATCCAGCGGGACCTCGGCGTACTGCGTGTCAGGTCCGAGTGTCCCGAGCGGCACCGGCGGGGTCATCAGCAGCCGATCGTCCCCGACTCGCAACGACACGTGCCCGAACGCGGTGACCAGCCCGGTCGCTGCCAGCGCCCGCCCGGCGTCCGCCAGCCCTGTGTTCACACCAGTACCTCTCTGCCCGTGCGTATCTACAAAAACAGGCAGGACAATACATGTATATTCGTACATGTTCTAGGGCAAGTGGGACACCCCTATGCTGAGGGCATGTCGCTTCAGCACGCACTGCTCGGCGTCCTGGAGGCGCGCCCGATGAACGGGTACGAACTGACCCGCTTCTTCGATGCCGCCCCGCGCTGGGTGTGGTCCGCGCCGCAGAGCCAGATCTATCCGACGCTCCGCCAGATGGAGCAGGCCGGGCTCATCGAAGGTCAGAAGGAGATCCGTGGCACGCGGCTGAAGCGGACGGTGTACTCGATCACCGAGCGCGGGCTTGAGGAGCTGAAGACCTGGCTGGGCACCGGCCACGCCCTGGCTCCGGTGCGCGACTCGTTCTTCCTGCAGGCACTCTTCTTCGACATGATCGACGCGGATCGGGCCGCGCCCGTGCTCAAGGCGTACATCGCCGAGCAGGAGCAGCTGATCACGGAGTGGCGCGCGCACCGGGAAGCGCTGCTGGCCAAGGACACCGACCTGCTCAAGGAGAGGCTGAAGAACCGCCCGCCGGCCGAGCACGACCGCATCGCCGGGCTGAAGGCGCACGTCTTCGCGGGCCAGATCGCCGTCGCCCAGGCCCGCGCCGACTGGGCCCGCGAAAGCCTCCGCCTCCTCGCGGAAGGCGTCTGACCGAGCGAGGGACGCCCGGACGGCCGCAGCAGAGCCGGAAGACTGCTGTCACCGGCTACGTGCGTTGACGTTTGCGCAGGTAAGCGTAGCTATTTGCAGGCCCCTCCAGCGGCCGTGGTCGTGGTGGTCTTGGCAGTCATGCCCCCAACCTGGCCTGGGCGGCGGCGCGTAGTGAGGCCGGGCTGAGGCTGGCCCTGACAGGGCGACGATGAGCGCGCCGGGGGCCGGTAGGTTGCCGGTGTGAGCGACAACGAGCTGGGCGCGTTCCTGCGGAGCCGCCGGGAGGCCATCAGTCCCGCCGATGTAGGGCTCCCCGCCGGGTTCCGGCGGCGGACCCCCGGACTGCGCTGCGCCGAGCTGGCCACGCTCGCGGGAATCAGCGTGGAGTACCTCGCACGGCTGGAGCAGGGCCGCGACCGGCATCCGTCTCCGCAGGTGCTCGGCGCGCTCGCCGACGCCCTGCGGATGTCCACCGACGAACGTTTCCACCTCAGGCTCTTGGCGAAGGCGACCGAAGGCGGCAGCGTGTTCGTCTGCCCTTCGGCGCAGCCGCCGGTCGTGTCCGTCCGGCCGACGGTGCGGGCGCTGCTGGACAAGCTGGAACCCGCCCCGGCGGTGCTGATCAACCGGATGACACAGGTGCTCGCGTACACCACAGGCTTTGAGCGCCTGGCCCGGCCCACCGGCCTCCTGGACGCGGCCGAGCCCAGTTTCGTACGATTCGTGTTCACCGATCCGCGCGCCCGCGACGTCTACCCCGACTGGGACGCCGTCGCGACCCAGCAGGTAGCCACCCTCAAGTGCGCGGCCGGTCTCGCCGACCCGCACGTGGCGGCCCTCACCGACGAGCTCACCGTCACGGCCGGCGGACCCTTCGCCGAGCGGCTCACGACGCCGGGCGTCCCCGAGCGGGCAGGTGTCCAGCGCTGGGCGCACCCGCAGGCCGGGGAACTGCACCTCGCGTACGAGGCCCTCGAACTCGCCGACGACCAGCGCCTGATCGCCTACCTTCCGGCGGACGAGGCGTCGTCGGCCGCGCTCGATCGCCTGGCCGGCCGCCACCCCGGCACGCTCCGCGTCGTCAACGGCTGACCGCAGCAGGCCGCCTGCCGGGGCCTGCCTGCCCTCCTGGTGGGCTCGGCACTCGAGGTGGGTGCCATGAAGCGCAAAGTGGCTCTGTGTAATCGCTTGCCGGTGTCAGCAGGCCTTCGTCTGGCGACCCTCCGCCGGATATGACGATCACCGGCACTGTTATCTTGATCAACTTTGAGTGAGAGGCGAAACCGGCACATGACATCGAGCACCTTCCGCATCGGGGGCGCGATCGACGTACGGCGGCTCGGCTTCGGGGCCATGCAACTGCCGACCGAACCCGGACCGGCTCGGGAAGCAGCCATCGCTGTGGCCCGACGAGCCGTCGACCTGGGCGTCACACTGATCGACACCGCGCACCTGTACGGGTGGGGCGCCAACGAGGAGCTCCTCGCCGAGGCGCTGCACCCCTATCCGGACGACCTGCTCATCGCGACGAAGGTCGGGATCGCGCCGCCGAACCCCCCGCACGATGCGGCGATCTGCGGACGGCCGGACTTCCTGCGGGATCAGGTCGAGCAGGGCCTGCGCCGGCTTCGCGTCGAACGGCTCGAACTGCTCCAGTTGCATCGCATCGATCCGGAGGTGCCGCTCGCCGACCAACTGGGGGCGCTGCGCGAGCTCCAGACCGAGGGCAAGATCGGCCTCATCGGACTGTCCGAGGTCACCGTCGCCGAGCTTGAGGAGGCGCGGCAGATCATCGACGTCGCGAGCGTGCAGAACCGCTACAGCATGCTCGATCGCGAGCACGAGGCCGTGCTCGAGGCCTGTGCCGCGGCGGGGATCGCCTTCCTGCCCTGGCGGCCCGTCCACCCCGCGGTATCGGCGGCGACGGCCGAGATCGCCGCCGTGGCGGCCGAACTCGGCGCCACCGCGGCGCAGGTCGCGCTGGCGTGGCTGCTCCACCGCTCACCGGTCGTGCTGCCGATTCCGGGCACCGCCACCATCGACCACCTGCGGGAGAACGTCGCCGCGGCGAACCTGCGGCTGAGCGGCGATCAGCGGCGGCGACTCGATGGTGGAAGTGATGCACGGCCGGACATCTACGACGGCCGGTAGCATTGAGTGATCCGCTGGTAGATGGGAGTCGCACCTGATGCGTGGTCTGGGAGACCTGGAGTCCACGATCATGGAGCGCCTGTGGTCGTATCACCGGCCGGCGTCGG